>DATDZD010000020.1:0-4740 GCA_036516895.1 Minisyncoccota bacterium
AGAGTTTCATAATCCCAAATTGGGTATGGGTCTGAAGTGATGTATGTGGTCTCATCTTCTGGGTCAAAGACTCCCACGGTTATGTAGTGTATCTGACTCAAAGCAAAATTCCACATTGCTTCATGAGAGCCGAAGCCCAGATGATCATAGAGGAAAGTCTCTGTATTGATCGCATTGTTTATACTATCCGGAGATTGGGGTTGTGGTGCCCCAA
Organism: Minisyncoccota bacterium; assembly: GCA_036516895.1. Taxonomy (GTDB): domain Bacteria; phylum Patescibacteriota; class Minisyncoccia; order Phycocordibacterales; family PALSA-1337; genus CAIOGI01. Next base: position 215 of record DATDZD010000020.1, read on the forward strand.
AAACAGATAGAGCTATTCCGATTAGAAACAGCAGGGAAGCGAGTAAATTTTTCATGTACTCTTTCCTTTCTTTTTTGAGGTTAACCGACACTACAGGTCAATGAATAGTTCAAGAATAATCTAATGAAGACCAGTGAAGGACTTCAAAAGATTTTCACTCTAGTTTTCAAAGACCTATTGTTGGCATTTCCACAAAGTGGAATGTCAACCGTACGACCTCTTTATACACTATTTTACATAAAAAAGCAAGGGTAAGAGGGGATAGGAGGGGGATAAGTCAAGAGAACATATTTTATCTTTTATTAATCATATAAATATGCTAATCTATACTCAGGTAGAACCTTGAGGGCAACACACAATTTCTCATTGCAATGTCTACCGAGAAAAGAAGGGCAAACCATGTCTTTATTCGCAAGACTGTTCTTCAGCAAAGAACATACCAGTAAATCACATCCGTATCCTCATACAGACTCATACAGGAAAACATCCGGTAGTTCCAAGACAGTAAAGACTGGACACAACGAGAGTGGGTCACGCTCTGTATCAATCAATAAGGGCTCCAAAGGAGGTAAATAAATACCCAAATTGAGTCAGAGAGTGGAGTGATGTGTCAAAAAACTCCACCCTCTTTTTAATTTAATGAAAAAACTAAATAAACATTTATATAAAAGACTTGAATCATTGTCTCGTGATGATCTTTACTATGTCCTTATTAAAGCTGGAATCACATTCACTCAAGCGAAAAAAGAAGATTTGACCAAAGAAGAATTGTTACTAGTAGCAGACGAAGCTGATGTAGATATATTGAAATCTTTATTGAATTGATAAAAAAGCAAGGGCGAAGGGAAGAGGAGGGGGATAAGTCCAAATTTTCTTTTATTAATCAAATAGATATGATAATATATATTTAGGTAGAACCTTGGGAACAGTCCGCATTTTCTCACTGAAATGTCTACCAGAAAAAGAAAGAGGTGAATCATGTCCTTATTCGCAAGACTGTTCTTCAGCAAAGAACACACCAGTAAGTCACACCCATATCCTCATACAGATTCATACAGGAAAACATCCAATAGTCCAAAGACGGTAAAGACTGGACATAACGAAAGTGGGTCACGCTCCGTATCAATCAATAAAGGATCCAAAGAGGGTAAATGATTCTTAAGTAAGATTGATTCATTCAAAGGTGGTGGTAGTGTTACATCTCACACATATGTAAGGTAAAACACTCCACCCCTCTTTTAATTCCCTCGATTCAATGAAAAAAATAGATAATAATTTATATAAAAAACTTGAATCACTCTCTCGTGATGATCTTTATCATATACTTATGAAAGCTGGAATTACATTCACTCAAGTAAAAAAAGAATATTTAAGTAAGGAAGAGTTACTATTAGTAGCAGATGAAGCCGATATAGATATACTTGAATCTTTATTAAAAAAAATAGATAGATAAAAAATTAAAGGGCAAAAGGGGATAGAGGTGGATAAGTCTAAAGTATCGTCACTTAAATTATGTTATTATCTTTATAAACCTCAGCGAGGGAAAGCCGACAAAAATAGTTATTTGAGAAATGTGGTTCGTTATTGTCTAAACTTTTACATAAGGAGACTTATGAGTAAGTTTATTGAAAAAATGATTCGCTGTAAATCTGATGACGAGGATGAATCTGACGAAAGCGGGAGTCCTTCTTACGAAGGCGATTCTGATTCATCTGGAAATGGTGACGGAAGTACAGGCGAAGAAGTCTAGCCGTTCATTCAACATAATGCTGATGAAAATCAGTCTGCACATAGAAGCTGTTCTTGCAAGTCCAGCTTCTTTTTTACCTCTAAATTCTTTATACTTTTACAAACAGAATAGTAATATTCATATCGTAGTATAATTAAATTATCTCATTTTATGTCAATATTATTTACTATTTCAAATAACCTAACAACTATATATACTCCTCGAATAGGGAGTCCTAATATATCAATAAGTGTCAGGATACTTGCTGGAAGCATGTATGAATCGGAAGAAGAAATAGGTGTTGCTCATTTTCTAGAACATATTGTTTTTGATGGCACAGAAAAATATCCATCAGAAAAAGAAATATCAGAATTGATAGATAATAGGGGCGGTTATCGCAATGGTTCTACAAATAAAGAAACTGTGGAGTATATAGTGAAAGTCCTTAAAGAAGACATAGAAACGGCCTTTGATTATCTTTCGCAGATTATTATATCTCCTTTATGTCTTGAAAAAAGTATAGAGAAAGAAAAGAAAATTATAGAACAAGAAATATATCGCTTCAAAAGCGACCCGGAGAAACTTGCGCCAAGATTGATTTACTCAATACTTTTTCCTGGTACTAGACTCGGTAAACTTAATACAGGAGATGTTGATGATATAAATAAAATAGATAGAGATAAAATTTTATCTTATTTAAATAGAAATTATTGTGCAAGCAATATGGTGATATCAATATGTGGTGATACATCAAAAGAATATATTAAAGAATTGATTGAAAAATATTTCGGCAAAATACCATCTGGAAAAAAAATATCTCCAATGGAAGTCAAACATTTTGAATTAAAAAATGGAACTCATTATATAGAAATAATGCCAAATATCAAGCAAGCTAACCTGACAGTCGGCTATCATGGGCATAAATATAATACGAATTCTAGAGAATCTTACGCTATGGATCTTATATCAAATGTTCTATCAAGAGGAAAATCATCTCGTCTTGTAAATGAAATTCGTGAAAAAAGAGGACTTGCTTATGTAGTAAATAGTAATAATCACACTGGAAGAAACTTTGGCTTATTTACAATCGGAGTCGGTCTGGCAGAGAAAAATATAGACAATTGTCTACAAATCATAGACGAGCAAACAGCAGATATTCACAAAAATCTTCTGTCAGAAGAATTAGACAAAGCTTATACTTTTATAAAGGTTGGTTTATCTTTTGCTCTTGAAAATTCTCTCACAGAAGCATCAATGTATTCAAATATGTGGTGTTCAACAGGAATATTGAAATCAGTAGAAAATGAATTAGCAAAGTATGCTGAAGTGGCAAATGATCGTGATTTCGTGAAAGAAGTAGCAAAAAATATCTTTTCAAAAAATCATGCTATTTTAATCATCAACTCAAACAAAGAAGGAACGCCTAACCAAGAAAGAATTACTCACAGATAAAAAAATAAAATAACGATAGGGAAGACCTGCTGGATTTTAGACCTTATACAAATACAGCCACCCTACCGCAAAGATATATTGTGCGACATGAAACCCAACTAGAACAGTTGGGTGTTTTCATATAAATTACCACACTGCCCTATTGCATAAAGGTCGTTTGTTTTAAACGCAATAAAAAAATAAAAACACAATGATAATAAAAAATGTTGAGTTGACTCTATTGAAGATTGAAAAGCGCGAAGGTGTGGCAAAAGGCTCCGGCAAGAGCTACATGTTCTACAACGCGAGCGTAGTGGACACTGATGCAAATGTCTTTGGATTCATCCTCGATGAAAGGATCGTAAAAGATACTGAAAAGCTATCTGATCTTCTTTCAGCAAAAAATGTGCCTGTAAAAGCGGATATACGCTTTGTTCCAAGGAAGTTTGATATATCAGGAAGCATCCTCACTATTGAGATTGCTTAATTCTTCTCTGTTCCCTGTTTTCAATCACCGGGGAAGTCTCCGGTGATCATAGCGGACATGGTGTCTGGTGGCTCCGTCCGGCTCATAACCGTATTTTGGATAGTTCGATTCTATCGTCCGCAACTAGGTCGTTATTAGTAAATAAATTAAAAAAAATGTGCACAAAAATACATCGCGAGTCGTTCAAAGTAAATAAAAATATTATTTCTGATTCTCTTGAGTTTATGATGATGGCGTATCGTGCAGGACAATATGAAAAATTTGCCTTTTGGCGAAAACAGCTCGATAAAGCTGTTGAGGTCAGGTTTAATGGCTGTGAATGTTCAGACATTATTCTGTAAAATCCATGATTACCGCATGGCACTGTGACAACTTATATTCCGGAGGTAAATCTAGTGTTTTTATTGGACAAGACTGTATCGTTACCGCTTCAACCACCCAGTTAGTGCAAGTCGCCTTCCCTTCTGGCACTTCAAGCAATCCGATGATTGTTCGTGATGATGGAACGCTCGTATTTGGTTTAGGAATTGTAATATTTTTCCTCGCCATTATGTTCTTCGGATTATTATTCAATTCATTTGGCCTACGAAAATGACAAATACAATCGCACAACTCGCAAGCACCATAAATTCAGCTTCTTACATTGACACATTCTTCTGGTTCTTCATGCTCATGCCCCTTATGGTCGCTCTGCCACTCGTTATCTACGGAATCATATTATCAGCAGTTACTTTTATCCGATCACTTCTATGAATATAGTACAAGACGCATATCAAGTTTATCTCTCGGCAATTGCTCTCGCAATGTTCTACTACATGGTCATTGGACTTTGTAGAGCAATGTTTAAGTAACCTCTTGGCAATGTCAATAAGTCAGATC
>DATDZD010000021.1:0-18234 GCA_036516895.1 Minisyncoccota bacterium
CTCAAGGGAGTAGTCATTAAGATTGATGTACTCTACTACTTTAAATTGTGGCTTACACAGCTTGTCCAGAGCCATTTTGGCTGTCAACCCTTGTGGACGGAAAACAGACCAATTGAAACCCTGTGGTAACTCCGACGGCCACTGGAACTTTTCCAGTTCTGGAGTGATGTCCAGACCCATGTGGTTTTGGTAGAGCTTGACCATTCCAGAGCGCCATTGGTCAAGAGAAGTGGTGGTGACAGGTTGGATGAGTTCCACTTCCAAACTTGGAGCAATCGGCGGTCTGAAAACCGACTCAATCGCCTTCCAGTAAGCATGTTCCGAATTTTGCATGACATTATCCAGAACATCCTGCTCTAGGTTGAGTGAATTGATCTTTGTGGCCGTCCTCGCGACTAACGAGAACACCGTGTCGGGATTTGCTTTCATGTATATTCGCAAATGAATAGTGACCGTGACATCCCAACATGGGAGCTTATCGGTGTGTAATCAGATGCGAAATAAAATCACTTTTTGTAAATGGATGCATGTTATTGGATTTAATCTATCTAATAGCCTACAAACCACAAATGATCTTGTTTCGCATCTGATATAACTCTTAAAAACTACTCCCTATTTCTCTTCTATATTTTGAAGAACATAATTTTATTTCAAAACTACTGAAAGTATAACATATTAATATATTATAGTCAATAGCACAAAAACCTATGTTTTAAGCTCTACTTTTGCCACCTTGCAAAAATACCACAGGGTAGGAGTCTAACTTTACTCTTTCCTTGTCCAGTCTCCTCAATAGCCAATTCCCCCATTTCTATTTTCCCGCCAAACTTCTCCATAAGATTCTTCAGACAATTCTCATAAGTAATAGCGGAGTATCCGGCAGAATATCCATTTATAATAAAAAATAGAGGGTTTATATTCAATTCTCCATTATGTTCATCAGTATTATCTTTTTTTGACACAAGAAGCTGTATGCAATCCTCGACAAGTGATAAAAAATGTTCTTCTATTTTCCATATTTCCTTTTTTGTACCATGACCAAAAACTGGAGGGTCCATGATTATGCCATCATATTTTTTTCCTCTTTTTATTTCTCTTGTCACAAAAGAACGAGCGTCATCCAGTATCCAGCGGATTGGCTTGTCTTTGAGACCAGAAAGTTCAGCATTTTCTTTTGCCCATGTTATAGCGGATTTTGAACTATCTACATGTGTCACTTTTGCTCCAGCTTGAGCACAAGCAAGAGTAGCTCCGCCCGTGTAGCCGAAAAGATTCAAAACTTCAATAGTGGTCAAGTCGTGACCGTAAGTGCCATAGCAAGAGTCTTGGTTTCCGCGCCCTCTCGGCGACAGCAGGTCTCCCTTCGTGGCTTCGCCAGTCGGGAGACTGCTCTCGCCTGCGGGTGCGACTTGACCATAGCCAGAGGTCGTAGATGTTGTCTGTATTATCCTCCTCATCCAATCCCAATTCACCAACTGTTCGGGAAAAAGTCCCGTATGCTTGAAAGCCGTAGGTTTTATGAGAAATCTCAAACCACTAAAATCAATAACCCATTTCGCTAATGATATATTTTTCCCCGAATCTCCTTTATTTTCTATATCTTCTTTTATTTCATCAATTATTTTTCCCTTCATTTTCTCTTGCATCCCCTTTTTAATATTCCATTTGCCATTCTGACCATCTCTAACAAAGACGGCATCGGCTTTTTCCCACTCACCTTTTGGCAAATTCTTTTTCCATAGCGCTTGCGGGTCGGGACGAGACAAGACGATATTTCCAAAGCGCTCAAGTTTTTCCCCTTCTCCGGAATCAATTAATTCATAATCTTCAGAGGATTTCGTGACGAGTATATTGAAATCAGTCATGGTATCTTTAGTCAAGGTTTCTATACCGAATAATTATCAGTAATATTTTCTTGAGTGTTCTTTGCTTTATTTTTTATAAAGACAATCACAGATGTTACAAAAAGAATAGCGGATGTCACTATGGATACTAGGCAGTATTGACAAAATGCTTTTATGACAAATGCTTGGAGTGAAAAAAAGTAAACAGAAAAAATAAAACCAACAACTGTAAATAACAGAGCTACACGCAAGAAGATTTCTTTTTTTGCATCTAAATAAGAAACAAGTAAGATGAGAAGGAAAAGATAATATAAAGCTCCTATAAGCGCCACAGGCACGCCAGCTATCACAGAATAAGAACTTGTAAGAACTACTTCGCATCCACTCGTAGTGCATGGTGGAATTTTATTTATATAATGTTCTATTGTCAGGAAAGTGGCATCAGCAAAACCTATTGCCGAAACAACTATGAGCAATATAATTATCCATTTAGAAACTGATTTTTGGAACGGCGTCGTTAATAATTTTCTTAAATTCATCATAGCTTCTTATATCTTTAATCTGTTTCCCATTTATAAAGAATGTTGGAGTAGAATTTACTCCGGCCTTTGTTCCACCAATACGATCGGCATCAATTCTATTCTTCGCTTTCTCTGTCCCAAAATCAGCCAAGAATTTTTCTTCATTTAGTCCAAGTTCTTTGGCATATCCTACAAAAATACTTTTTGGGTCAGATGAACTTTCCCACGCAGTTTGTCTTTCATAAAGCAGACCGTACATTTCCCAGAACTTTCCCCGTTCTTCCGCCGATTCTCCCGCATATGCCGCAGGCATAGAATTGGCATGCAGACCCAGAGGAAAATGTCTGAAGACAAAGCGTAGCGTGCTCGACCCTACATCTGCTATGAGTCGCTCAATAATGGGATAATAAATGGCGCACGCTGGGCATTGGAAATCACCATATTCCAAGAGTGTGACAGGAGCGTTGAAATCTCCGCGAATATGGTCTGTTTCAAGTATTTTGTCTGGAGGAAGCCCATTTGATTCTTTGCGAGATGATTTTATTTCAGCCGCAATAAGCCCCCAGACTATGAGACCAATAACAACAACAAATGAAACCCAAATCAAGATTCTTTTTGAATTCATTTACTTAAATCTAACTATTAAATTTATGATGGCATTATACGCTACGAAATGAAATTAGCAAATTGGACTAAAAGATATATACCCAAAGCATTCATAATAAAAGATATGGGAATGAGTAAAGAAACTTTTACTTTTGACATGCCCAGAAGAGTAATACCAAACTCATCAGGCAAAGGTGAGGCAATAATAATTGCGCCCAATAACGGCGAGAGCCATTTCATAAAACCAAAATGAAATGAGCGCAGAAAATGTTTGATGGCAGAAGGTTTCAATACATTCATTAAATCTTTGGAAAAACGATCGCGTATGAAGAAAAAAAGAATAAGGTCGCCAAACATTGCCCCTAGAGCACCCCACAGAGCCACCCCCAACAAAGGAGTGTTTTCTGCTATATGCACTATGGCGACTGACGATGGAGCAATGGTAAATGTTGATGTAAAAAATATTCCAGCAATGAAGCTTGCAAATATGAGATTATCTTTGAATATATAGACAAGAGCATCAATCACTCCAACCCTTGAGAGAAGAATCGTTATGGCTATACCTATGGCTATAATAATAGCATCATAAGTAAGAGCATGGGCATTCTTTTTTGTCGTCTTATACAGAACTTGTCTCATTTTAAATATTATACATCATTATGATATTATTAAGGCATGATAAAATCATTCGCCGAAAGAACACATGAAAAGATGAAGGAGGTATTAATGCAACCTGATGAAAAAGGACCTGATATTCACTACTATATGATTCGTGGAGGAAGTCATAAATCAAACATTACAGTCTGGGAAAGCGGAACAGTGGGAGGAGAATACATAAAGACCTACGGACATTATCATGTAGGAAAACTTGAGGAAATATATATAGTGTTACAAGGAGAAGGTATTATCATACTTCAAGAAAGAGAGACCGGAAAAGATGGCAAGCCAATAGATGACGAAATAAAAAGCTTCAAAGCCATAAAAGTAAAAGCCGGAGATAAAGTTCGTATACCAAAAAACACAGGGCATTTGGCAATAAATATTAGTAAAACATGGTTCGTAACTTCAGACGATAGTCCTGTGAATCTTCATGGGAATTCTCAAAATGAGATAGAAGGAAATGTGAAAGGAAAAGACCCTGTTGGCATGCCGAGCCACGCCGACTATGAGCCATTCAGAAAAATGCGCGGGGCAAGTTACTATGTTATAGAAAAAGATGGCAAGCCCGAGCTTGTCAAAAATCCTCTGTATAAGAAAGTGCCGGAAGCAAAGATTGAGTAAAATCGTGCGAGCCGATTTTACCTAAGACCCCCTCTGTTCTGGTTGCCCACCTCGCAATCTCCTATATTCATCCTGATATTTCTTTATCATGGCGTCAACTTCATGATTTGGAATTTCCACGCGGAGAAGGTCAACAGCGCTCATGACATCATATATATCCAGTTTATTCTCAATCTTATATACAGCATCCCTCCACAAAATAGCTTTTTCATATTCACTGTGTTCAGTCGCCTCTTTTTCAAGTCGCTTCATCATGTCAATGAATGCATTGTATTTTGCAAGTTCTTCTCCTCTCAATTCATAAGTTCTATCCTTAAACGGGATGCGTAAAATGGATTTTTGAGATTGAAACATTTCTCTTATCTTACCGCTTCTCTGCCACTGAAACGCTGTCATAATAATTCTTTCGTAAAGTTTGCTAGCTTCATCTAAAATTTCTTTCTTAACATTTGGGACAAGACGCACAACTTCAAGAAGCGCATAAGCTCCACCTTCAATCATCTCTACACTCCACCACGGCTTTGCGGATGCCCAGAAGAACTGGTCGCTAGCCAATGCCACATCCATTTTTTCTCTTATCACTTTATACCCTGGAGATAAGATATCCATGCGATATACTTCTTTTAGCGCTAAACGCAGTAGTTCCCACTGCCAAGTGTGGATTTTATTTTCTGGGTCAGACCATGATAAAAATTGAATGCCGTCTTCTATGTCTTTCTTGCTTGAAGCCCATGTTGATGTAACAGGAGAAATCTCCACAGTGTCTTTGTAAAAGTTCTGTATTTCCGATACAGTCACCAACTCAAATTCATTTGTTGAAAAAACATCAAATAAAAGTTTTTCCAACCCAGGTCTATGATGTCCGAAAGTTTCTCCGTCCATGCCAGTCAACAGATACCGTCCACTCGCGCGGTCAGCAATCGTAGCAGAAAGAAGAGTTTCTGGCGACCTGACTACTGCTGACATTATGAGGTTCGATATGCGCCTTTCACGGAAAAAGACTTTCATGTTTGAATTCTTAATCTTGTATATCTTTTTATAATCAATAGTATCAATCTCGGCATGCGCTGATATTTCATCGACGATAATCCATTTGAATCCCATACTTTCTATAATCGGTATGATTTCTTTCTTGTAAGCCATCTCTGGAGGAAAAAATCCTTTTGGAGCATAACTATCGCCTAGATAAAACTTATTCGTCTCGTCATTGATTTTTACTTGCCTGACTATTTCTTTATCTTCCAGTAAAGGCAGAAAAGCATGGTATTTTGCAGTGCTTGTGAACTCAATGCGTCCCTCTTTGCCAACTTCTCTAAGAATATCAATAAGGTCATGATATCCAAATTTATCAAACAATTCTAAAAGCGCGCCGTTTATATTCAAAGTAATCCTAACATTTTTATGTTCTCTGATTTTTTCTAAAAGTGGCCTGTAGCTCTGAGCAGTTATTGCTTCAAATATGTCTCCTTGTTGGTCAAATGGCTGATATATGTGTAAAAAGTTGGCCCATTTCATATTTTTATCATATTTTCGTTATTTCTTATTGTGCACTTCTATAGCCCGCGCAAACAAATCTGCATATTTCTTTGCCGAAGTATCCCAAGAAAAATCTTTGGCCATTGTCCTTTTTTGAAGTTCAGCCCATTTCTTTTTATCCCTGAAATTTTCAAAAGCCCGCACGAAAACAATCATAAGAGAATTTGAATCAAACCTCTCAAATGTAAAGCCGGTGCCAGTTCCCTTATCAGGATTATAATCCTCCACTGAATCGGCAAGACCTCCAGTCTTTCTAACAATAGGAATGCATCCCATACGCATTGCTTCCATCTGTACCAAACCGCATGGCTCAAATCTAGAAGGAATAATAGTGGCATCGGCTCCAGCAAGAACTATATGAGGCAAAATGCCGTCAAACTTGAGATGTGTGGCCACTTTTCCGGGAAAGCGTGTCTCCATGTCATGAAAAAAACCCATAAGTTCAGATTCTCCTTCTCCAACCACGATGAGTTGAAAAGGTAATTCTTGAAGAAGAAGCCCCATAATATTTGTTAGAAGGTCAAGACCTTTTTGTTTATTAAGCCGACCAATATACGATAATACAAAAAAATCTTTATCTACAGAAAGACCGAAGCGTTCCTGTAAAACAGCTTTATTTTTTAATCTTTCAGAAGGGTTGTGCGCGTCATATTTGAAGCTTATATGAGCATCAGTTTTTGGATTCCAGACATTATAATCAATACCATTTAAGATTCCAGAAAGAACAGCTCTTCGTTCTCGTAGAAGGTCGTCCAAAAGTTCCCCATAATCTTTTGTCATAATCTCTTTGGCATAATTTGGCGAAACAGTATTTACTACATCGCAATATGTGATACCCCTTCTCATCCAATTTATTTTTGATAGACGAGGATTATTGAAACTAGGAACAGGAGAATGTCCATCATCAAAATCCATTTCTGAGACAAAATGATGGTCAAAGACTCCTTGATAAAAAAGATTATGAATAGAGAAAACGCTTGAAATCTTTGAAAGAACTGGGTCTTGACTATAAATAGTCTTAAGATAATTTGGAATGAGACCTGTCTGCCAATCTAGAGAAACTATAATATCTGGTACCCAAGAGTTTGATTGTCTTATAAACTCAAGCGCCCCTCGACAAAGAAGAGCGAAACGCACAGTATCATCAACATAACCATAGACATTGGCTCTTTGTTCATAATATTCCTGATTTTCAAGAAAATAACTTACCGAAGTGTTTCCTGTATTTCCCTGCTCGCATCTTTTGACATTACATACAAGATACTCCGGTCCATTATCATTCCCTGTCGGAACTTGAAGGTCTTTATATTCCATCTTAAGTCTGAAAAGATTATCATCAATAGAAAGATAGCGAGGAATCATGATCCTGACATCGTGTCCAAGCGTACGAAGGGCATTTGGAAGTGAGTGCATCACCGAAGCTAGCCCGCCAACTTTTACAAAGGGAGAAGCTTCGCTACCGACAAAAAGAATCTTGAGATTTTTCTTGGTTTTAAAAATACGCATGTATATTCAATTGTATCAGAACATGGTGAAATATCAAAATTCTAGTTTATCCCTCTCAACATCTTTAATACATCAATTTGTTTCCTTAATTTTTGACTGTTGCCATGACTAATCAAGCCGAGATATGATTCAACGACCTCTGGTTTGTATTTGCCTGCTTCCAATCTTTTGAACATCCTTCTCCTAGTAGTAGTCCGCAAAACACGATGATCAGGAAAATTAACCCAACCAAGATAGTCAATACCTGAAGAAATAGTGTGTATTGATATTTTATTAGGATGCAATTGGAGATACAACTCATAAATGAGAAATGTTTGTATTCGTTGAATTAAACCTTCAAGCCATTTTTTATCGTGAGAAAGAATCACAAAATCATCAGCATAACGAATATAGTATTTTGCTTTCAGCTTGTGTTTAACAAACTGGTCAAACTCATTCATGTAAACATTCACTAGGAGTTGTGATGTGAGATTACCAAGTGGTAAACCAGTACCTTTTCCTATTGAAGAAAAACTACTAATGATTTCTGAAATTAAAGCCATTATATTCTTGTCTGGAATATATTCAGCCAAGATTGCAAGAAGAATTGATTGATCAATTGAAGCAAAGAATTTTCTTATGTCACATTTGAGCACCCATGCTGTCTTTGTGTAATTTTGCGATACCTTGTATGAAAATATTTTAAACCTATTCACAGCTTTATGTGTTCCCTTATCTACTCTACATGAAAGAGAATCTGAAATAAATGTGCGGTCAAAAAATGGATACAGCATTCTATGTAAAGCATGATGCAATAAACGATCTAGAACACTTGCTTTATGGATGTCTCTTGGCTTTGGGTCGGAAATTCTAAATGCTTCATAAGCCGAATGCTTGTAGGTCTTTGTTACAAGATCGTTGTGAAGTGAAATAATATTACCCATAAGATTTCTCTGAAACTCCTGCACATCTTTCCTCTTGCGTTTTCCTCTTGCAAACTCTTTCCACGCCCCGAGGAGATTTTCGAGAGAGATGATATAATTATATGTATGTTGAAATTGAATTCTAGTCATAACTATAAAGAACCCCCCCCCTCACGAATTTTGCCTGTTTTACAAAAGTTGAAAGAATTATATTTGTTATGGTATGGATATTATCAGATTTTACCTAAGACACACAGACATTCTCTTGGTCAGAGAATTGATAATCTTTTTGTAGAAGCAATAGAAGCAGTAGTCATAGCAAGTTTCTTATCTCCAGCAGAGAAAATCCCTTATGTTAGATTGGCTATCAGAAAAACTGATACTTTAAAAATCATGCTAATGATTCTCTGGGAGACAGATTCCTTGAATGATAAACAATATATTCCTATATCAATAAAGTTTGATGAGATTGGTAGAAACTTAGGTGGTTGGAACGGACAGCTTACAAAACAAAACTCTCCAGACAATAATAGAAAGTCGGGAGAGAAATGAAAAGAGTTGCGAGACGGAGAGCCGGGTTGTTGTCGTTCCAATCGTTGTCAGTCCAGTTCCAGTTCATGACCACCTTGTCGCCATTCTCGTAGAGATATGGGACATTGAGGTTGTCGTTGCGGTTCCGCACAATACATGCAAAATGCCTTCCATTCCACCACCCCTTGAAGCTTATGCGATCTCAGGGTTGAATCGTATTTGGCATCATAATGCCCTAGCATTCTGCACCAAGTATCTTCATTTTTTATGAAGTGTCTACATAAACCCTCCGTCTGAAACATCAATCGCAGACGCTCTCAGCTTATGGATACTGGATTCGGTAGTGGAAAACTCAAGAAAATTTTAAAGTCTCCCACATATTCACCTACTACCAAGATTATCTTATCATATTTAAATGTTTAAACCCCACACTTGCGTGCAGGGTTTGAATGTTTACGGCATATCATTCTTTGCCGAGTGGTTAGACCACCAAATTTTTAGGACAAAGGTCAGAGTACACAAAGTACAAAAAGACCAAGACCTAAGTACTTATGCGAGACGGAGAGCCGGGTGGTTGACGCGCCAATCGTTGTCAGTCCAGTACCAGTCCAAGACCACCTTGCCGCCATGCTCGCAGAGACACGGGACAGAGAGGTTGACGCTGCGGTGCCGCACAATACCCTTCCAACCGAATACTGCCTTGTTCTTGAAGTATTTCCGGAAAAAGGCAATGCCTTTCTTTTGGATTTCCTCCAGGTCGTGCAATCCGAGGCAGGTCTTGAGCATGTTATTCTTCTTAAGGTGGGCGTAGATCTCGTCGCCTTTGATCCACTTCCCATCCTTTTGACCGTCATGGAGCCATTGCTCCACTGCCAAAATGTCATACTCGGCAGGACCAGTGTTCTCCAATTCCGGATGCATTACTTCTTTCATCCAGTCGGGATACGACAGAGGACTGGAGCGATTGACGCGGATGATGGAATTGATATCAGGTTCGGTAATGGGTTTGGCTTTGAGAACCAATTCTGCTTCACCCCGAGCTAGAAGACTGACTGACTTAAAGTTTTCGCCTGTGGAAAGCCACTCCAGATCGGTAGTGGTACCACCTGCCCTATTGACTGCGAACTCCAATTTCTGACCTGCACCCTGGGTTAATGTGAACTCGCTCATAGAGCTTGTCCTTTCTTTTTTTATTGAACCTGCTCGCAATGCAAGCTTGTCCAAATGTTTATCCTGTTGCTGGACTCTTCGCCACAGCAGAGAATAACCCATAAGATGAGCCCCTTTCTGCTATGGCGAAAACAAGTAGACTATCAAAGAACTATGTTAGTAGTAGCACTATCCACATAATTTGTCAAGTGTCTACATACTGTAAAATATGGTCTACTTTCAATATCTACTTCTTATACAACTCTCTCATATACTGCCCAAGCATTCTTTCAGTCGTATACCTTTTTTCAATAAGCCCTATAGTAGCTCGCATTCTATTTAACCATTGTTGTGGAAAATCTCCTTGTTGCTCTTCATAAAAAGAAGGTAAAATCTCATTCTCAAGAAGATAATAAAGATTGTTAGCTGTATTATCTTCTGTTAATATCCATCCCTTGCCATCCCAAGACACCTCATCTACCCAACCATCACTAACACTGCATTGCAAGCCACCATTCAAGCCGGCTTTCATACCACTTGTGCCACAAGCTTCCTTGCCCCGTTCTGGCGTATTGAGCCATATATCAGCTCCTTGTACTAGTCTCAAAGCTAGAGAAATAGAGTAGTCTGGTATATAGACAACCCTATTTTTAACCATTGAACCTTCTGAAAAAGAAAAAATCTTTTCTATAATTTCCTCTCCTTCTTTATCTGCCAAATGGGCTTTTCCAGAGATAATTATTTGCAAAGGCATATTTTGATTTACAACTATGTTTGTAAGTCTTTGTTGGTCAGAAAAGAGAAGAAACGGTTGTTTATAAAGCGCAAAGCGTCTAGCCCAGACTAGAGTGCAAATATCCGAATTCAAATGCACACCAGAAACTTTTTGTATATATGAAAAGAGTTTTGATTTCAATTTCTTTTTTACATTCCAAAGTTCTTTATCAGAAATGATGTTTGAATTATTATATAACTCTTTTGCTTGCCAACGCTTTGTATATACCCCATTTGTTATAGGTATAAGTTCACTTTGTTTATGTCTTTTCTTTTCAAAAAAGATATGGGATTTACTTACACCATTTTTTCTTATAGCGATATTCATAATGAATTTTGTTGTTGAAAAGAAATCAGAATCGTCTTCATATTTTCCTTTTTCAATAAAATCTTCTATATTCACTCTATATTCTTTACAATATGGTCCAAAAAAAGTTTTAAAATCTGAAAGATTTATAAGAATACCAGCTCCAGATAAGATGGTGTGTTTCGTAGCTACTATTTTATCTTTATCCTCTTTTCTTTCAGCTAAAACAGCTATACCAGCAAAAGCCGTATGACCTTCGTTCAAATGATATATGCTTGGAGAAATATTTAATTTTGATATAAGACGAATACCTCCAATTCCAAGGACTATCTGTTGTTTCACTCTAGTATAGAAATGAGAATCGTAAAGTTGTAATGTTATTTTTCTAAATTCTAGGAGATTCTCATCAATATCAGTATCAAGTAGAAATATATGGGTATTTTCTGAAAGTTCGCGATGCCATGCTTTTGCTTTTATAATATCTTTCCCTATCGGAATATCAATGACAATATCTTCTTTATTTTCTATTTTGCCGTCTCCTTTATTATCTCTAAGAAGATTGAAATCTTCTAGAACTTCATTTCCGTATTTAAGTCCTATTGCCAAAAAAGGAATATTATGGTCAGCCATTTCAAGTAGATAATCCCCCGCCAAGATGCCAAGACCCCCAGCATACATATTTGAATTATCCTCAATAGCGTATTCGGAACAGAAATAAACAATTGGGGTTTTTGGAAAATTTATTGTGCTATCATCATTTCTGTCATTGTTTTTGTGTTCAGTTTTTTCTTTATGTTCAATCTTTTGTTTATGTGTAGATATTTTTTGAATATCATTTAACCATCCTTTGATTATTTCCAATGTCTCCTCTGGCCCTTTTACTTTTATACTCTTTATTCCATCTTCACTCACAGAATAATCATTCCCTCCGACAAAGAGCGCGTCCCCAACAAAGATGGCGTCTTTTTTCTCTAATCCAAGTTCTTTCAAAAGAAGCTCAAGTCCGACAGTTTTACTAAAGCCCTTCGGAAGTATATCTATAGAAGTAGTTCCTGCCACGCTTGCACTTACTTTAGGCAATCGTTTTTCAAGCTCTATTCTTATCTTCTGTCTCTTCTTTTGGTCGGGGTCCCATGATTTCTTCTCGTCTAGTGGAGCATTTTGTCCCAAAGCCGAAAAAGTAATTTCTGTATCTCTGTCTTCTATATATTCTCCAGTATGTTCTCTTGGTATATCATATAAGCTGGAATCAATTATCTCATTCAAAACTTTTACAACTTCTTTCTTTATTTCCTTACTAAAAATTTCCCTGTCTGTCATCTTCCATTTTCTCTTACTTTCATCATATTCAAATCTTTCACTGCCGTCAGTTGGCAAAAGAATAATATTTGATGATGGTCTCAAAGACATCAAAAGCTGGTTCTCAAAATTAGGAAATGACCCTCCGGATATAATCGCGACTTTGCAAAAAACAGAGAGTTCATTCAAAGCATCGACCATCTCTTTCTCTATTGCAAGTTTACTTTCAGTCAGAGTGCCGTCAAGATCAAAAACAATAAGTTTGTATGGAAAAGACATTATTTCCTAGACTTATAAAGATAGTACAAAGCCAAAGGCGCACCCCAGTTTGCAAAGCGTTCAATGAAATCCCATATCGGCTGTCCTACAAGCGGTCTTACAAGAGCTGTCCAAAAACCCCAGAAAGTAGCCCATAATAATACGGCATTTACAGGTCTCACGAGGATGATAAGAGCCACCAATACATCGGAAATACCTATAATAATCAGAAGTGTAGTGGCTGTTGGAACATCAACACTTATCATATTACTAATCCAACCTATCCAGTCCTGCTTGCCCTGTATAGCAAGCATTCCATGTCCGAGAAATTCTCCTGCCACACCTATGCGAAGCGCCCATTCCAATTTTTTACTATATGTCATAAATAAAATAAGTTATTGATTTATGCTAATTGACAGTAATTATAGCATAATAGCATGGGTGAAGTTGGAGGTGATATATTTACGAAAGAAACTCGTTATCAATGCCTGGGTCACCAGAGGTATCCATATATGACCGTGCTGTGCGATCACGAATACCTGGCCGGAGTACGAGAGAAAATAAAGCTTATTCAGGCATTTACGCTCCAAATATCAGCAGCCTAAATCATGACTAATTCTATACCGAATCAGCACTTTTCGCACCATTTTTCAGTTTAGGCATAAAAAAGAGCGACCTTAGCATTTCTGCCTTGGCCGCCCGTGATTGTTGTCTAAAAGAACTCACCCCGCTCGTATTCGCTCATGATAATATTTTTTTATTAATGAATAAAACTTAACCTGCTCATCCTTATCCATCTCTTCGATATCGATTCGTAATTCTGCTACTATCGATTTGATATCCTTGGCTGACACACTCCGAAACTGATTGGTCCTGAAGTAAATCAAATCAAACAGGGCTTTTGATGGAGAGGCTATATAAAAATCAAATTTTCCTTTGGCTAGAGAAAAATCAGAAAAGAGTTCTTTTTTAATAGACTGATACGCAAAGTTGCCAGCTCTGGTCTGGTATTCTCGTGTCACTTTCTGGGTGACCGAAGTTATCGAATGGATCGCTTCCGTAGTGAGATTGTAATACTGAAGTGCTGCCCATGAGGTAACGTAAGATGGTGTGCGGATAATATTGGCAAGATAAAATGAGTAAGAAATATCGTTTCGATTCCTCTCAAAGAAATCTGCCGAGACGTATAATCCTTTTTTAAGCTGAATAATTTCCTTGTATTTCAAATAGCGACTGATGTAGGTATCAATCGTAAGGTCCTTAAGCCCCAACTGTTTTCCGAACTGCTTAACAGTACTTTTGTTGAAGTGGGGTAAGGGTTTTAACTGCTCTAAAAGGTTTTTCTTGCTTTTCATAACTATGACAGAAGTGTATCATATGTGAAATACGGAGTCAAGTAGTTGTAGAGACTTCTAATCCTGATGGGTATCTTAATCACTTTACTTGACTAAACCACTGCACTTTGATAAAGTAGCCTTATGAACTGGGAAAGCAAGGAAAATAAACTTTTACTTCAAGCAATTTTGTCATTGGAAACACCCGATGAAGCCAAGCGGTTTTTACGTGACCTAATGACTGAGGGTGAACTTGAAGAATTTTCAAAACGTCTAAAGACAGCTGAAATGCTTACAGAAAAAATCCCATACTCCGTTATCGAGAAGGAAACAGGTTTCAGTTCTACGACTGTAGCTCGAGTGTCCAAGTGGCTCAACGGTAAACAAGGCGGCTACAAAACAATCCTTAATAAGATCCATCATCATAACTCTATCCAAACAGGGAGAGGGTTGTCTTGATTATATTTCTAGAAAAATAATATGAAGCTAACCCCCTCTTTGATTGGAGGGGGTCTTCGTCTGTCTACCTATAACAAAATGGCAAATTCAGTTCTTTAAAAAAGGAGAGTAGGATGGAAAATATCTCATTGGTTCGTTATTCACCTCACAGTGCTACTGCCTCGCTCACAACACACGTCATCGAGTGTTATCGTGATGTATTTGCTGACGGTCCGTGGCATGAATGGCTCCAATGTCCCAAATGCAAGAAGTATTGGGGGACCAAGGATCGAGACTTACTGAAAAGTTGGAATTTCCAGCATTGTGATGTGGCCGTTGCTGATTACTGGCCAAGAGAAAAAGTAAGGGAAGATTTCTTTCATGAGATCACACCAGAGGCGTCATGTTGGCTTGCAGTTTGCAATGCTCAAGTTGTTGGTTTCTGTTTGGGGTATCCTATAGCAATTACCGACCTCGAAAACAAGCTCGGTATCTCATTTAACTTACAACTTGCACGGCGACTTGGAAATCATTCAAAAATTGCTTACCAAGATGACGTGGCTGTTCGTTCGGAATTCCGAAGACAAGGAATTGCCAAAGCTATGGTCCAACATCGACTTGCTGATTTTCTCAACCTAAATCTAGAGGTCGGAGTTGTCAGGACGAGAGAAAAACCAGTTATTTGACCGTTGCCAAATGATCACTGAGGAGCATAACCATCGAGCCTGTCGCAGACGCAAATACAATTTCATTCTGCGAGGATTCGTACGCTGTGCTGTATGTGGTTGCAGATACACAGCCGAACACAATATTCCCAAGAAGAAATCTTATTATCATTGCAATCGTTACACCAAAACTGCTCCTGGCAACGTTAAGTGTACTGATCTCTATGTAGAAATGGCTGACTTGGAAAATCAGGTTCAAGAGAAATTTAATGAGCTTCAATTTTCTGATGATTTCATTGCAAAAATTGAAGCTCGACTCAAGGTCGTTTATGAAAGCAAGAAAAGCTCTGTGACCGATGAGAAAGGCCGTATCCTTCTGGCAAAGATTTCTGTTGAAAACAAACTCGAACGCTCGGAAGAAAAGCTTATTGAAGGCGTTATCGACGACCAATCATTTGAACGATTGAAGAAAACCTATCGTGAACAGATTGGAAACTTTGAAAATCAGATAACGACACTGGACCGTTCCAAGAACATTAAAGTCGATGTCATCCAGCAAGTCCTTGCACTCGCCCGAGATATCGGAGCTTCATACAAAGATGCCAAGCCAGAACTCAAACAGCTTTATCTCGGACTGTTCTGGCATCACTTTGAAGCCAAAGAAAGAAAGATTTGTGCAGCAATAAAATCTCCTATTGTTCTGGCTTTAGAAGAAGTCGGAGCATTTAATAAGCTCGAAAACGAGCAAATAGAAAAGCCGGTCCCAAGCTCAATGAGACGCCGAGAATTATCAGTTATAGAAACTACCTTTGGGTGCCTAGAGAGAATTGAACTCTCGTAGCCGACGCCACAGGTCGGAGCTTTACCACTAAGCTATAGGCACCATATACGCTATACTTAAAAAACACTTCAAATTGAACACTCTTGTTATACCAAATTTATGACCTCTTTACCACAGACGCTACCCTCTTCTTTCTTCAATCGCCCTGTACTCAAAGTCGCAAATGACCTCATAGGTTGTCTTATTGTCCGTAAACATAATAAGAAAACACAGCGATATATAATAACTGAAACCGAAGCGTATGATGGAGAAAAAGACCGGGCTTGCCATACTTCAAGCGGAAAAACAAAAAGAAATCTGGCTATGTTTGGTCCTTCTGGTCATGTATATGTATATTTTACATACGGTATTCATTGGATGTTAAATATTGTAACTGGACCAGTAGATTATCCTTCCGCAGTCCTTATAAGAGGAATCAAAGAAATATCCGGACCAGCTAGACTTACAAAAAAACTAAATATAACTGGGAGATTAAATTGTAAAAAACTTGGTAGAAAAATAGGACTGTGGATAGAGAAAAGTGATATAAAAATCAGTAAAAAATGCATAAAAAGAACTCCAAGAATAGGTGTGGATTATGCTGGACCTATTTGGTCAAAGAAGAAGTGGAGATTTGTACTAAAACATTAAGTTCTGTTTTGGTGCGCCCTAAGAGACTTGAACTCCTGACCTTCCCCGTGTAAAGGGGTTGCTCTACCAACTGAGCTAAGGGCGCATTTTTTAATATTCTATATATTTTCAGAGATTCTTATTTTCTTTTACTTTTTTCAAATACTATCATAGACTGTTGCCATATGGAAATTCCTATACTTTATGAAGACTCAGATATTCTAGCCATAGACAAGCCCGCAGGGCTTGTCGTACATTCTGATGGAAAGACAAAAGAGTCAAGTCTGACTGATTGGATTTTGGAAAAATATCCTCAAACTAAAGATGTCGGAGAATCCATAATTCTTTCTTCATCTCCAAATCCTCTACATTCTGATCTAGAGATTCCAAATACGATTGAACGCCCCGGTATAGTTCATCGTCTTGATAGAGAAACTTCAGGCGTACTTTTGATAGCAAAAACAAAAAAAGGACATGCGTATCTGAAAGAGCAATTTAAAAATCATACTATTCTCAAGAAATACCTAGCTCTTGTCCATGGAGAATTAAAAGAAAAAAGCGGGATTATAAATCGTCCAATAGGAAGAAGTAAAAGTGATTTTAGAAAATGGTCATCTACTCGTGGGACAAGAGGTGAAATGCGCACAGCAGAGACCAAATGGACACTTTTAGATAGTAAACTCTTGGATAATAAAGAAGGATATTCACTTTTAGAAGTCGAACCAAAGACTGGAAGGACACATCAGATAAGAGTGCACATGAAGACCATAAACCACCCAATAGTCCATGACAAGCTCTATGGTCCTAAAAAGCCAAATCATTCAAGTCTGATTTCTGGTCTAAACAGAATGGCTCTGCATGCCATGTCTGTTTCTTTTATAAATTGTGCTGGAAAGAATATAACGATTAATTCTCAATTGCCATATGATTTCAGGAATGTTCTTAATAGATTAGATATGGTTGTTCCCAATGATAATTTATATAAGTCATAAAATAGGCGAAATTCTTTTTTCGGACACAAGCTCTTTTTTCTTCGGCAGGCTCAAAAAAAAGACTTCTGTCCGTCAACGAATTTCGTCTATTTTGCTTTACTGAAGTTGCTAAAAGCTAGTGTCTATGCTAGATTTGTTCCACATATAAACTAGATATAAAGATATGGCTACTAATAAAAACATCATTTCTTCGGTAAATATAGAAGAAAGAAAAGCGATGAGTCTTCGTTCCGGCGATGCTGTGCGTGTATGGCAGAAGGTTAAAGAAAAGGACAAGACTCGTCTGCAGGCATTTGAAGGCCTCGTCCTATCTCGCAAGCATGGAAGCGAAGCCGGAGCCACTTTTACTGTTCGCAAGGTGCTTGATGGTGTTGGCGTAGAGAAGATTTTTCCTCTTTATTCTCCTATAATTGATAAAATTGAAGTTCTTCGTAGGTCAAAAGTGCGTAGAGCAAAACTATATTTTATCCGTGAAAAAGCCACAAAAGAGATTCGTCACAGCATGCGTCGCATGCTTGCTCTAGATCCAGATCAAAATACCGATACAAAAGTTGTTACAAAGAGAGATACTGAAAGTTCAGAAGAGAGGAAAGAAGAAGTGAGGGGGTAAATAATATATGCGCAGGTGGCGAAACTGGTAGACGCACTACCTTGAGGTGGTAGCGCCCTCACGGGCATGGAGGTTCAAATCCTCTCTTGCGCACCAGAATAAAAATAAAGCACCCTCATGTTTCTGAGAAGGGTGCTTTATTTTTATTCTGGTGCCGTAATTATACACTTTGCGCGAACCTTTTTCGAGCGGAAACTGGACGAATGAATCAGTCCCGCCACCGCCTCGCAG
>DATDZD010000022.1:0-32140 GCA_036516895.1 Minisyncoccota bacterium
TATATCACCAGATCTATATCTACAACAATACTAGAATCCACACCTCTCTCAAAATGTCCCCTGTTCAATTTGCGCTAAAAGCTAGGGAACGATACAATATTTAAATACGATGTTGCTGTACTAAGAAATGGGGGAGGTACATGAGGCGAGTTGCGTGGTTGTAGTCCTTGGGGATAGTGACTTTGAGGGTTTTCGTCAGGAAAAATTTTCCGGACACAACTTGAATCTCTTCGTTTGGCGAAGGAAGTAGTGCCAAAGCAAGTGCTGTTTTGAGATTGCCTTGATTCTTCTCCCAACTGTCTGCTGTCGCCTCATCCAATTCATCTGGCCGCGGAAGCTGTTTGATAACCGCAGCCATGAAGTTGATGTACCAACCTGGGATTTCTGAGGGTGTTCCGTTCATATAACGGGTGTTCCTTTTTGTTTATGTTCTTGTTACTTTCCAAGCTTGTTTTTCGGCATCTACCGAAGCATAGCTTGATTCCTCTTAAATATAGCATGTAAGATGTAAAATGTCAATACATCTTATAAAAAATGTCAAGGTATACTTAATCTCATTATGGTTAGTCAGAATAAGTTCAAAAATCAAAATAAAGATAGAATCATAGATGGAAAAAGGCAACACCTCCACATCATAGGCATATGCGGTGTAGCTACAAGTGCTCTAGCCATTGCTTTTCATGATAAAGGGTGGAAGGTTACTGGTTCTGACAAAGGGTTTTTTCCTCCTGTGTCTACAGAGCTTGAAAAACACGGAATAGATTTTTACGCGGGGTGGCATACGGAGAAAATAGGAAGTCCTGATATCGTGGTCATAGGCACAGCTTCTGGCTCGCAGAATCCCGAAACTACTTATGTAAAAGAAAAAAATATACCAATATATTCATTTGCAGAGGCAATAGGAAAATTTTTTGTAAAAGAACATTCTATCGTAGTTGTTGGAACTTGGGGAAAAACATCTTCATCAGCCCTTCTGTCTTTTATCTTAGAAAAAAGTGGATTTGACCCTTCATACATGTTTGGAGGTATTTCTCTGTCTCATTCCGCTTCAGCAAAGTTGACAAATAGTAAATGGTGCATACTTGAAGGCGATGAGTACAAAAGTTCACCGATAGACAATACCCCAAAATTTACTTATTACAAACCAACACATTTATTTTTGACAGCAGTATCATGGGACCATGCCGACTTATATCCTACAGAAGAAAGTTATTTTGAAACATTCAAGAAGCTTGTCTCATCAATACCCAAAAAAGGATTGATATTGGCCAACAAAGATGATAAAGGAGTGGATAAAATATTAGAGAAAATAAATAGAAAAGTAATTTACTATGGAAAAGAAAAAGTGGACAGGATACAAAAAATATCAAGAAATGGTGAAATAGGAAAAGACAAGACAGATTATACATATAGAGATGTTAGACAAACAAAAGACGGTCTTGATTTTACAATATCTCACAAAGAAAAAAATTATAAAATCCATTCACCCATGATAGGTGAATTTCAAGCAGAAAATATTGCGGGATGTTTTGCTATGGCTCATCAGATAGGAATAACTCCAGAAAAAATAGTCAAAGCGATTGAAGAATTCAAAGGATTAAAAAGAAGACTGGAGAAAAGATTTGAGGGTGATATGACAGTATTTGACGATATCGCTCATTCCCCAGAAAAAGCTGCTTCTGTTTTAGAAAATATACATAGTATATATAGAAGCAAATATCACACCACGAATCAAGACAAAAATGGAAAACAGGTGAAGATACTTGCCATCTTTGAACCAAATATAGGTGGACGCCAAAGAGAATCCTCATATAAATATGATAACGCTTTCAAAAATGCGGATACAGTGGTCATTCCAAGATTGACTAAACTCAAAGTCTCTAAAGAAAAACCGATGGAAGGAGATGAGTTGGCAGAGGTAATCAAAAAGACTCAACCAAATGTGATATATATTGAAGATGACAAAGAACTAGTTAAATATATAGTAAAAAAAGCTCATAAAGATGATGTTATTGTTTTCCTTGGCTCTCATGGATTCAGAGGAATGATTGAGGAAACTATTACTTCCCTTCGTCAATGATTTCGGTCAAAATATTTTCGCTTTTTGCATCTTTGACAAGAAGAGTAATGCCACAGTGATTACATTCAATAACCATACCTTCTTTAACAGAAGGATATTTAGAAATATCCATAATATTTTTGCATTCAGGACAGATTGATTTCATATGTTTTATCTATGCTTCTAATACTACCCGAAACGGTGTAGTATATCAATATGATAACTCCGCAAGAATCATATCATGATTTAGCTCAAAATCTTGGACTTTCTTCTGTCTTTTTAAAAAGAGAAGACCTTCATCCTTATGGTTCGCACAAAGGTCGCTCCATACCTCTTATGATTGATAAATATATAAGCCAAGGATACAAACATTTCGCTATATCGTCATCTGGAAACACAGCTCTGGCGGCAGGACTTTATATCAAAAAATTAAATGGGAATGGCAAAAATAATCTTAAAAAGAAAAAGGGGGAGGAAAAAACTGATGACAAAAAAAAAGATGACAATAAGAAAATCACCCTTGAGATATTTGCTGGGAAAAAAATAAACGAGAATAAATTAAAAAAACTTGAAGCGCTCAAGGACAACAACATCTTCCTATCACTTCAAGATAGACCACTGCAAGCTCTTTTTATTAAAATCCAAAACTCCTCGCCCGAACAACCGATATGCAGTCTTCGTCAATCAAATGATGATACTGCTCTTGAAGGTTACAATTCCCTTGCTGAAGAATTGCTTTGTATCCCAAATCTAAAAGCCGTATTTGTAGGAACTTCATCTGGGACAACCGCCCAAGCTTTTGCAGAATATTTCTCTAAAAATAAAAAAAAAGTAGAAATGCATATTGTTCAGACTTCATCATGTCATCCAATAGCCGATGCATTTATAAATAACAATAAAAATGATGAGCGTTCAATAGCAGATGCAATTGTAGACCATACTGCCATACGCAAAGATAAGCTTGTTTCTCTTATAAAAGAGAATGGCGGAAACGCCTATGCAGTCAATAATGAAGAAATAAAGATGGCGCAAAAACTTTCAGAGAAATATACAGGAGTTTCCATATCTACAAATAGTGCACTTTCACTAGCAGGACTAATGCAAGCTGTATATACTGGAAAAAAATGGAAGGGAGCTGTAGCTTGTCTCATTTGCGGAGATTAAAATACAGGTAGAGAATGAAGCATAAAGATTGAGGAAACTAATAAAATGCTAGAAAAATAGAAGACGGGAAGTTAGAGAGCGCGAACCGCTTTTACAAATTTTTCTCCGCGCTCTTTCCTTGATATATGAATACCTATAGCTTCGCAACCTGGACTAAACAATACTCTGTCCCCTTTTTTGGCATGTTCACGAGCAAGGATAACGGCTTCTTCTAGCGTATGAGCATGCAATAAAATAATATCCTTCAAAGCTTCCACATCTGCGCGAAAACCAATCGTCCCGCTTCCCGGCAAGAGAATCGCAGTTGAGACATATTGAGGTATATTTTTTATAAGCTCACTATAGTCGCGACCAGTATAAGCCCCTCCAAAAATGAGAGTGATATTCCTATTTATTGACAGAGATTGCAAGGCAAAAAGAGTGGACAGGGGGTGCACAGAAGTCGCATCATTATAAAATTCTATTCCATTTACTTTCTTTATCAATTCTCTTCTGCCCCTTAATCCAGAAAAATCATCAATCACTCTTTGAGCTGTATCATGAGAAACCTTAAAAAGAGTGGCTGTTTCGCAAGCCAAAGTGCTATTTTCCGAACGAGTGCGAAGTATTTTGGCCTTTTGATTGAAACTATTCTGCAACCTTATGGAATCAACGACAATATTTGGAGCTACAATAAAATTGTTATATGTTTGATATTCAAGAATGCCAAATGGCACAAGAGATGTGATGACTGCCACATGCGGACTAATGCGCGCAAAATGATATTCGCCAAGTCTTTCTTCTGGAATTCTAGCCAAAACGACATCTCCCGGCTTTATCTTTTTGAGACGAGTCAAAGCGCCATTTGGCAAATCAGGGTCAATAAAGCATAAACCTTGACCTTCATAATCTTTGAAAGATTTCTTGAGCATTTCGTATAACATATGCGCCACAGTGCTTTTGCCGTACACGCCAATGACCCCTATTATGGTTATGGCTGGAGACATCTTTAAGAAAAGCAGTTCCGGATATTCTATTTGCACGCCCGCTCTCTGCGCCATTTTCAAAAATACAGAGTTGCGAGAAATCTCCGCAGAAAGAATAATCAGTTCAGCTTTGGAAAGTTCATCGGCATTGATTTTGCCAAGATTGTAATTTACGAGCCCTATTTCCTTCAGAGTCTTAATAAAACCATGAAGACGAGCTTCACTTCTCATATCATAAAGAGTAAGGTCGGCTCCATTGCGCAAAAGAAATCTTATGTCAGATATCATCTCCCCATGATGTCCGAGACCTACAATAGCTATCTTTTTGCCCAAAAAAAATGTCTTATAGTTCACCCTCTCATTATAACGACCTTTGAGCTATTTTCAATGAGCTCTTTTACTTTTATCAACTCTTGAAGCAATGCTTGAAGCTTCACAGACTCTTCATCTTCTCCCTTACTTCTTCTTTTGTTCTCTATATGACTACCATTTGAAAAATCTGCGAATTTTTTTAAAAAGAGATTATGAATATCATTGAAATATTTTTCCATGACTAAAATATCTTCTTCTTTTATTATCACCCCATCCCTCATTGTGAAAAAAGAAGATGGTCTATGTGCTCCTTCAAAATAAAGATTGTCGTCCAATAATATACCCTCGAGTGATGGAGAAATGATGGAATAAGTTTTCATATTTCATTTTCTATATGAACTTAACTAATAACTGGCTTTAATGCTTATAAAATTATCCTTGGTGATGATGATATGGTCAAGAATGTTTATGCCAATTATCTTGCCCGCCTTTATGAGCTGGTCCGTAATCTCTATATCTTGCAAGCTAGGCACGGCAGTGCCGGAAGGATGATTGTGAGCCAAGACGACTGCTACAGCGCTGTATTCTATGGCTGGACGAAATACCTCTCTCGGATGCACAATATTTGTATTTATAGTGCCTATAGAGATAACTTCGTCATGAATAATACGATTGTGGCTATTTAGATAAAGTCCCCGAAAATGCTCTTTTGGAAGATTTCGCATATCGCTCAAATATTCATAAGTGTCTTTTGCTGTGCGAATGGTGGTAAAACCCGTTGAATTCTTTTCATAAAATCGTCTTCCGAGCTCTCCACAAGCTACTATCTGACAAGCTTTCATCACCGGTATATTGAGGTCATTTGAGAGTTTGACTGCATCTTTTTCCGCCAAAACAGTCCTTTCGCCGTATTCTCTAATAATACGACTAGACATCTCTATAACATCTTCTTCTTTATTTCCCACATTCAAAATCACAGCCAAAAGCTCCTGTATGGAGAGGATTTCTGGTCCTTGTTTTATGAGTTTCTCTCTTGGTTTCTCTTCAAAAGGAAGATCTCTTACTTTCAAAATATATTCTTTTGAAGAATTATCTAGAAATAGATTATTATCTCTCAATATATAAGGCGTTTCAATATCAATCTTTGTCGCTATTTTTGTTTGTATTTTTGTGGTCATGGAGCAATTATACCACTAGCCATGTGAGCCACAATAGTCAAAAGAAGATAAAAACAACAAAAATTTTATCAAAATTTTATTTCGTGTGGATAACTACATTATTTAGGTTTGACTGGATAACGCTCCGGGTCAATGGTACGCTTAAAACAAATATTTCCAGAATCATGAGTCCAATTTTCATCTGAAATTGCATAAGGATATCTAATAATATCAAAGGAGTTATTATACCCGCTTGCGCCTTTACCTTTTGTATCTTGTGATTTCAGAGAAAACACTGAGCATAATTCAAACTTTAAGTCTCCGTTAAATATATACTGATACGCAGTCTTGTTCTCTGGGTCAGTGGGTATTGTTGTTCCAGATATAGAATCTTTCAAATCGTCTAAAGATAATGGCAGTTTGCCTTTACTTTGCCAGTAATTGACGATTTGCCATTGAATGTTTGACAAATCACTCACCCGTTGGCTATCAAAGCGCAGTGACCTCTGTTTATATGGAGAACCAACTATTATAAAACCTCCTATAACACTTGCTATAACAATAACAATCCCCACATAAGCTAGAATGGTTTTTGCAATTCTTGACTTGGAAATATCAGTCGTTTTTTCTAAAATATAATAGATAAAGATAACCAAAAAGATAACCAGTATAGCTAGAAATTTATATATAAATCTTTCAGAAATCTCACCATTTATATAAGTATTAATAAGGGTAATGAGATCTCCAATGATTGTGGCTCCTGTTAAAAATAGTGTAAGATATATTCTCCATCTTCGTATCCATAGAGAGTCTTTTTCTGGAGCTTTCTTAATATCTCTTTGGATAAACCATTCTATTAGGTAAAGAGCAGGAACGAGCACTACAAGCATAGAAATAGGCCAAGCTACAGAACTAGAGTAAAAGTATCCGGCAAGAACATCGGGAAATTCATAATTTATAATACTGAAAGATAGATTGACGAGAGAGACAGCGGAAACATAGAGAATAATAGTGGCTCCTAGATGAAGGAAAAAATCTCTTGGTGTAGTCTTTGCTATTGGATTCATAAAAGGTTGGTTAAGTAATAACATAAGAATTATAACACAAAAACAAAGATACCTATCAAATTGTGCGCGTGCTTGGGTTCGAACCAAGGACCTTTCGAGTATCAGTCGAATGCTCTACCAACTAAGCTACACGCGCATTTTAAATTATTTCAAACTCCAAACACTTTGCCATACCTACGCCTGAGCCTACCAAGACAGCTACACGCGCATAGTTATCAAGGAAAAATGGCAAAAATCCTTGCTCTCGCACAAGCTCTTTTTTTCTTCCGGCAAGCGTCAGAAAAAAAGACTTCTGCGAGACGGGTTTTAGCTCATTTTTCACAAGACAAACCTTTGCAAAATATAGCAAAGTTACACTAAAACCGCAATTTATGATATGACTTTCTTCACTGCAACAAACTCTCCTTCACGATATGGAGCTGATTCCAAAAGTCTTTCCCTATCTTCTGGAGAAGTATCTTTGACTATATCTTCTCTAAAAACATTGTGTATAACACCGATATCTGGAGTATAATCAATATCCACAGTAGCTTTCTTTATTTCATCAATATAGGTCAAAATAGAGCCAATTTCTTTGGTCATTTCTTCTTTTTCGGAATCATCAAGCTTTATGCGAGCCAAAACGGCAAGCTTTTCTACTTCTTTTACAGTTATCATACGAATGAGTTTAGCACTAAATGATTTTAATATCTAGCTATTTTTTGAAAAATAAAACCATCATTTTATCATCTCCAAAAACTCCTTCTCCGATATTATTTTGACTCCCAATTTTTTGGCCTTATCCAGCTTTGAACCAGCGCTTTCACCAGCGACGACATACGAAGTATTTTTTGAAACAGAACTAGAAATTTCGCCACCTGTTTTTCTCACCATCTCTTGCCCCACCTCACGCTCCAAAGTTGGTAAAATCCCAGTAAAAACAAATATCTTGCCTTTAAGAGACGAGCTCTCTATCATCTGCACCTTTTCTATCTCTATTTGCTTGAGTAGATTTTTAATAAGCTTCTTATTGTTTGATTCCTTAAACCAATCTACAACCGATTGAGCAACTACAGGTCCTACTCCATACATTGCTTTTAATTCCTCATATTTCGCCGACATTATCTTTCCTATATTCCCAAAATGCAGAGCAACATCGTAAGCTGTTTCTTCTCCGACCTGAGAAATAGAGAGCGATGAGAGAAATCGTGGAAGTGTAATTTTGCGAGCTTTTTCTATAGAAATAAGTAGATTATCAACAGATTTCTCTGCAAAACGAGGAAGCGCTAAGATATCTCCTTTCTTTAGAGTGAAAATATCATCGAGTGTGGATATAAGATTATTTTCAAGAAGAAGATTAATAATCTTGGGACCCAGACCATCAATGTTAAAACATTTTTTTGAGACAAAATAATAAAACTTCCTTTTACTTTGTTCAAATGAATCGGTAGAGACACATCTCCAAGCTGATTGCCCTGGAATTCGTTCTATTTTTCCATCTCCACCACAAGCTGGGATACGAGTCGGAAAAACATACGGTTTTGAATTTCTTGGCCTGAGTTCTTTGACGACAGAAACTATGTCAGGAATAACATCACCGGCTTTCTGTAAAATGACTGTATCGCCGATTCTCACATCAAGACGATTTATTTCATCTTCATTATGAAGAGTAGCTCTAGAAACTGTAGAGCCAGCTACTGACACAGGACGAAGATGGGCTACAGGAGTAATAACACCCGTGCGACCAACTTGGAAAACTATATCCTCCAAAATAGTCGTAACTTGTTCGGCTGGAAATTTGAAGGCAATACCCCAACGAGGTGCTTTGCCTGTATAGCCAAGCATGTCTTGATATTTTCTTTCATCTACCTTGACTACAATACCGTCTGCCAAATAATCCTCTCTGGGCATTTTATCCTTCCATTCTTTCCAATAAGAAATCACTTCATCTATATTTTTACAATGTTTATAATGTGGATTAATCTTAAAGCCAAGTTCTTTCAAAAGTTCCAATTCCAAATACTGCCTATAAGGCATATCGTCATACTCCGCTATATCATAAATAAAAGTGCTCAATCTGCGTTCCGCTACAATCTTTGGGTCAAGTTGGCGAATAGAACCCGCTGCCAAATTGCGAGGATTGGCAAATGGCTCTTCTCCATCTCTTTTTCTCTTCTCATTTAATATTTTCAACTGACTCTTTGCCATCCACACCTCTCCTTCTACTATAATATTCACAGATTGAGTGAGCTTGAGAGGAACAGATTCTATTGTTTTAACATTCTCCGTGACATCTTCGCCAACCTTGCCATCTCCACGCGTCACAGCAGTCTTCAAAAATCCTTTTTCATATTCCAAAACTATCTTCAAACCATCAATCTTATGCTCACAAATATATGTCGGCGAATGAATAAGCGAGACAGACGAAGCGGACAAGTCAGGATTGAGATTTTCATCAGAAGCTTGTTTCAAAAAACGCTTGACCCTAGTGTCAAATTCCACCATTTCTTCTTCGGAAAAAGCGTCATTGAAAGACCATTGGGAGACTTTGTGTGTCACTTTTTTAAATTCTGGAAGTGGTTTTCCAGCTATGCGCTGTGAAGGAGAATCTGGGGTAATAAGCTCGGGATATCGTGACTCAATATCTACAAGCTCATGTTTAAGAGAATCTAAAGCCATTGGAGAAATATTGCTTTTATCTAAAACATGATATTCATAGCGATATTTCTCAATTGTTTCTCTGAGTTTTGCCAATCTCTCTATTACATCTTTGTGAATCGATTTTGAGTCATATTTCATGCCTTTTGCCATACAATAAGGATATCATATTTGGAGACCTGCCAATACAACGCTCCACGCCCCGTTAATAAGACAAATCTATACCACGCTCCACCCTCTTGGCGCTTTGCGAACTGCATGTCTTATCACTTTCATTCCATCCACTATTGTATCCCCTTGAATGTATTTTAGTATTTATAATGCCATTATCAACATCTACCTTAGTTTTTGTCACAATAACAACAGCACATGATGTTCCGGAAGCATCTCCAAATCTTGCATGAAATGTAAATACTACTTTTGGAGGAGTGCCGTTAGCATCAATACTATTAACCTCAACAGCACTATGTTCTAACACGCAATTAAAACCTCCAGCGTTAATGCCATCAAATTCAAAAGTCAATCTAGGGTCAATATCTTCATAAAGAGCACATTCTATACCCCCATCAGAAGCATAAAAAGCAGAGGATGAATCTCTAGCAGAAGTAGCTAGAAGAAACTCCTTTTTGCTTACATTTAAGATAGCAATTCCTATAGCCAAAACAAGAGAAGAAACTAGAACAGCAAAAAGAAATGTGTATCCACCGTTGCCTTCTTGGCCAACTTTTTTTACCAACTCTTGAATCTCCTTTTGTAATTTTATATTAATCATCTCAATACTCTAAAAATTTCATTTTTATAGCTGACAATATTACTTACTGTACCATTATTCCATTCTACATTTACCACTATGACCGCTTTTTCATCTTGGAGTTTTTCTATTATATAGAAATATCTTGAAAATTGTGTCTTTGTCCCACTACTATTATGATCATACCCAGCATTTGATTTATACAAACGACATGCTCCACTGGAACCAAGACATAAATCTTTGCTGTAAGCATCAAAAGCCGACGCATAACTTCTCGTGTCATTAGTTATCGTATCTAAACGACAATAACGAGGGCTGGAATCAGTAGTTATACAGCTTGGAAGCCCCGAAAGCCAAGTTATCCCATTGGCCTCTGTACCCCTCAAAATATTGTAATCCCTAACATTTTTCAAATATTCCATAGTATCTTGAGCAAGATATGAAGCAGTTACATTGTCATGAGCATATATAGCGGCTAGGAGACCCTTATGAGCTATGGTCAGAGGTCCTGCTATAGAAATCATTAGAATAGCTACTGCTACTAGAGTTTCAATGATAGTAAAACCTCCATGTTTAATATCTTTCCTGATATTTTTAGTGTCATCTTTTTCTATAACTTCCCTTTTGGGAATTTTTTTATTTATAAAATGATTCATATATTTTTCAATCCGCTAGGCGTTGCGATACTGTAGTTTGAAGGTCAAAATATGTCTTATTTTTTTCTTTCACCCCAGAATATCCCGCAAAATGAAATTGGGCATAAGATTGAATATCAGAACCAGTAACGACCTTTACAGTGCCTTGAGTAAACTTTATATCATCAGCTACAATAGGAGCATAGCCGCTAGAGCTTATAGGTATGGCACAAATGTCCGATTGTTCGGCTTTCTTTATAGTGCCTCCATTGCTTCCATCAAAATGATAAGCGTATATGATATTTTTTGAGGAATCATCTGTACAGATTTTTGAAGAATAGAAAGCGATTGTCCAGTAAGAACCCGTCAATGAACAGGCCTGGGCTCCAGGAATAGAACTTGTTGTAAGAAGACTTTGGGAACAGTAATAATTTGACCCCACTCGCATCTCTCTAGATATGGATTCAAGAGCAAAATTGAGATTATTTATGGAAGTCTTCATGGATTGAGATTTTTTGTTGGCATCTACAACTTTCAAAAGAGCCCCGACAGCTACAAAAGCCACAATAGTAAAAATAGCGATAGCCACAATCATTTCAACCAGAGTAAAGCCCCCCTTAAATTTTCTTGAGGATGATTTTGTAACAAGTATCTTATTTTTATTTTTTATAAAAAGCATAGAGTTATGTCAAGATATCAATCAGAAACATCAATCTGTCCGGTTTTCCTAACGATCACTTTCTTCAGACCACCATCGGAAGATTTCAAAGTGATTTCAGCATAAGCATATTCTGACGCTGAGTCTCCATCTCTTTTAATCACAGCATTAGGGTCTGGACGCTTAAATGTGATATCTGCAGTAGAGGGGTGATTGTCTGAATTCTGACAAGAAATAGGATCTGCGCTTACGCATATATCAGATACAATACTTCCTCTCCTTATATTTGAAGTCTTAATGCTTTCACTACTATCATATATGCCATTTCCATTAACATCAGCGAAAAAAATAAAACTGCTATTAGGCGCTGGACTGCCAGTAGCAGTTTCATCAAAATACACTCCATAAGGATAATCAAACTTATCAGAATAACTATTACCAGAGGGGTCACTCTCTCCTGCGGGCTTGCTCTTCACATTTAGACCATACGACTGCGCGTTGCGTATAGTCAAAGCCACATCGTAAGCCAGATTCGTAAGCAGGATTCCCTGATTGAAAGTTCCATATTTGGCCACAAGAAAAGCTGTCATAAAAGCAAATATGCCTACCGAAACCATAAGCTCAACTAAAGTGAATCCTCTATTTGATTGTGCGAATTTTTTAATCATGAAAATAGAGACAGAAATACATTGACATCAAAGACTTGAATATTGAAGAACAGCACAAGATACATTCCCAAGATAAGATATGGTCCAAAAGGAATCTCATATCTCGCTTTGAACTTTCTGTAAACTATCACCATCCATACAATACTTATACCCGCTCCGACCCAAAAAGCCAGAGCCACAGCCGAAATAGCCGAAAATAGACCCAATGTCCAGCCAATACCCAGAGCAAGCTTGGCATCTCCTAGTCCCATCCATGTGCCTTTTGAAATAAGCCATAGCAGAAAGAAAGGAAACGCTATTATAGGTCCAGATAGGAGATTTAGGAAAGATGGCAGTATAAAAGACAGATCTGATGAAATAAAAAGATGCGCGAGAGCTACAATAGCAAAAGTGTAGACTAGAGGGTCGGGAATTATCTTGTGTCTAATATCATATACAGTAATAATCACAAGCAAACAAGTGATAAAAAGATAGAAAATTGTGGCGAAGCTTGCTGTGACTGATACTGGTGGAAAGAAAAAGAAAACAAAGACAAAGAGAATACCCGCCCCTATTTCAACGAGAGGATATTGCCATGAAATCTTGCTTTTGCATTTTTTGCACGAACCGCCCTGCATTATAAAGCTCAAAACAGGAAAAAGCTCTATCCAAGAAAGAATTTTATTGCAAGAAAAGCATTTTGACCTTCCACCAAGAGTCATGCCTGTGTTATAGCGAAATGTCACAACATTCAAAAAACTTCCGATAATTGTCCCAAGAATGAATGAAAAAACTAGAAAAAAGCTGGTCATTTATTTATTTTGGTACTACACAATAATTTTGGTTTTGGTCCGCGCAATTGATACCATAAAGTGGATTTGTATCTATATCATCCAATAAAATAGAATTATTCTCTAGAGAGACCATGAGAACATAATCAGTTGCGGGAGTTGCATTCACTCCATATGTATAAACACCCGGACTTGGTGATGTGGGTATTTGAGAAATAAAAGTGGAAAGTCTTATATCAGAAGGACAATCATTGCTACCATCTTCATCACCTAGAGTAGTATCACCATCATCTATGTTTGGTAAACCGCTAGAAACTACCGGGTATCTATTGCATCTATCAAAGAAAAGTTCCAAAGCAAGTTGTAATTGAGCTACATCGGAAACACGCTTTGAGTCTCTGGCTTTAGATTTTGCCCCCGACAGATTTGATAAAATAATCCCTGTTAGAATGGAAATAATAGCAATCACAACTAATAGTTCAATGAGAGTAAACGCTTTTTGTTTATTTAAGATGGACATAATATAAAAATTTATTGTTTGCTATATTATACCACAGATATATTTACAGCTATTTACCATTTACCTTCTCCACACCATCTTCCACGGCGCCAAAATCCCCTCTCTTATAATATGACTTGAGATTTTTGATTCCCCTTCAGTGCGATTTTTGAATATGATAGGGATTTCTTTAAAGTTTCCACCGACCTTATAAAGCATATATTTGAGCTCTACTTGAAAAGCGTAACCCGAGGAATCCATAGCTTCAAAATCAAGTCTGCGAAGAAGGTTTGTGTTAATCATATTGAAACCTCCAGTGCAATCTTTTATAGGTATTCTAATAATTATCCTACAATATATATTCCCAAATAAACTAAGAGCTCTTCTCCATATCTCCCAGCCAACAATACCACCTCCTTTTATATACCTAGAACCAACTACAAATGTGAAGTTATCTGACTGTCTTATCATTTCTGGAATAGAGCGCGGGTCATGCGAAAAATCGGCATCCATCATGATGATTGACTTTATATCTTTATCCTCCAAAGTAGATTTGAAAGCGGACATATATGCCTTGCCTAGACCTTCTCTCTTTTCTCTTAAAATGAGATTAAGGTGATCGTATTTACGCATAATATTTCTAACTTCGTCCGCAGTGCCATCGGGAGAATTGTCATCTACCACAGTTATCCATATATCTGGAATAATAGAGAAAATCTGTGGAATAAGAGCTTTTATATTATTTCTTTCGTTGTAGGTGGGTATTATTATGAGGGATTTCATGACATGTATCTGTATGGTATAACACTCACAATAAATCATGCGGAGTAACAACGCTTGTCTTGGCTTGTGGATAAGATTTAAGAAAATTCTTAAAAGAAACACTCTTATCAGACCATTTGCATTCATATGCCGATATAGAAGTTCCTCTCTTTTCAACTACATCCACTTCAAAGCCAGTTCTCGTTCTCCAGAACATAATTTCAGGTGAAAAAACAAAGTTATTGCTACCCTCTTTTATACGTTCACTTATAAAATAGTTCTCAAAAATAAAACCTATATCCTTACGGAAGATGAGTTGAGTATCAATATCAACAATAGCATTACGGACTCCGATATCAAGAAAAATGACTTTGAAAGCTTTCTTGATTTCTGTCCTCGGATTATTTGAAAATGAATGTAGTATTTTGATAATAAATGATTGTTCAAGTAGGCGAAGATACTTCTGGACAACAGAGCGACTTATGCCAAGTTGTGTCGCTAATTCATTTATAGATACCATTGAACCAATCTGCAAAGCAAGTGATTTGATTAAATCTTCAAAGACTTTAGGATTTCTTATTGCCTCAAACACAAATACATCTTTATAGAGATACTGTGTGGCAATATTCTTAAGTACAATTTTTTTCTCTTCTATGGAAGATGCTACGACGACTGCAGGATATGACCCATACAACATGTATTCGTAAAGATCTGTCAGAGTCACCTTCCTAGATTCTTTGATTTCAGAGAGAGAAAGAGGAAAAAGTATAAACTCAAAAATCCTTCCTGTCATAGGTTCGTTTATTTTATTGGAAAGATCAAACGAGGATGATCCTGTCGCTATTATTTGAGTACCTGGATAGGTATCATGAAAAACTTTGAGGATAGTCCCTATATCCTGAATAGTCTGGGCTTCATCAAACACTACAATCTTTTTTCCTTGAACCAATGGAAGAAGTTCTTCTGGTTTCCCAACAACAAAATGTCTTCTTATATCCGCCAACTGACAATCCCAATAAGCACCATCTACTCCATAAGATTGGATGAGTCTTTTAGCAAGAGTTGTTTTGCCAGATTGTCTTGGTCCAAGAATAGCAATCATTTTGCCTTTGAAGAGAGATTTCAAAATAATTGCTTCTATTGTACGTTTAAAAATAAGCATATTATTGATAATATAACAAATTGCTCTTTAAAATGCAAATCACATCTTCTCTATCTTTTTCTCTCTCTTTCCCCCTAAAAACAAAACCCCCGCCAGAAGCGGGAGTTAAAAAACTAGTGGAAGGATAATATTACTATATACAATTACTTGCACTGTTAGCTTGTACCGCTGCTTCTGGTTTAGAATTACCCTTACCATCTACACACCAAAATGTACCATCTGACAATTCTGCTGAAATCACATAGGCATCTCCTGTCGCAGAAACTGTACACTTGCCAGAGTTAGAATATGATGGATAATTAGCGAGTCGTGTGTATGGCGATAAATCGGCTGCAACAAACATGTTGGTATCACAACCAGTACCAATACTTGCTCCAATAGCTTCTGTACCAACTACAGTACCTCCGTATGTATTAGCTCCTGAATAATAATTCTCTGACGCAGTTCTCGCTCCAGATAATTGAGCTTTTACTTTTGCATCATTACCCTTTGATCTTGCTGTATTCAAGCTTGCAAGCACCACCGACGACAAAATACCGATAATAGCGATAACGACGAGAAGCTCAATCAATGTAAAACCCGACTTAAGATAATTGTGTAAATATGTTTTCTTCATAATAATTAATTACTAATAATAACCTTTTAATCAAAACTATACCCGTAAGTATACCAGACCCGCTGTCAACCGCCACAATATCATGTGGATAACTGTAGGATAATTTTTATATAACTATCCTAATCTATTGAGCAGAAGCTATATTGTATATAGGGATGAGGACAGATGCTAGAAGTATAGCCACACCAGCGCCCAGAAGGACAATCATGGCTGGCTCAATAAGGTCAACCAGAGCGTCAACAGCAGTCTTGACCTCGCGAGTATAAAAATTGGCTAGAGTCTTTAAGATACTTCCAAGTTCCCCCGTCTCTTCACCCACTTTCATCATCTGAATCATAATTCCCGGTATTTCTTTGTTTCCGGAGAGCGCTTCGGAAACTACTTTGCCAGCTTTGACATTCTCTACAGCATTAGCAATAATGGAACCATAAACAGTATTATTTATGACTGAAGATGTAAGCTCTAAAGCTCTTATCATAGGAATACCAGAAACAAGCATAGTATTCATATTGTCAGCAAGACGAGAAAGGTAGAGTTTGCGGAAGAGATTGCTTACATAAGGAATGCCCAGCTTCATTTTATCAAAAGTAAGTCGCCCGACAGGAGTCTTTATGTAACGATAACCAAAAAAACCTCCAACAATCACAATAGCCAGAAGAACAAAGCCATAGCTTATGAAAAAATTGCTTATACCTAAGACAATCTTTGTATAAAAAGGCACTTCTTGACCAGAATCAACCAAAATAGCGCTTATTTTTGGTATAACCATAGTAAACATGAGAACCATGACCGTCACGAATGTTATGATGACAAAGGCGGGGTATATGAGAGCGCCCTTTACTTTTGCCATAAGTTCGTATGTTCTGTCCAGATAATCAGCCAGATAGTTGAAAGTTTCATCCAATTTTCCCGATTCCTCCCCCGCTTTTACCATATTTACATAGAATTCTGAAAAGACTTTTGGATGTTTAGAGAGAGAGTTTGAAATAGAATTGCCGGATTGAAGGTCATCAGCCACTTCTCCAAGCTGTTTTCCTAAAACTTTATTATCCGATTCTTCGGACAAAAGACGAAATATGCGGAGAGCGGACACTTGAGCTTGGAAAAGAGTGGCGAGTTGCCTTGATAAAATAACTACATCTTTATTTGAGACACGGTCAAAGAAAGAGATGTTTATGGAAAGAAAAGAGCTCTTTTCTCCTTCTTCATGTATGGCAGTGATAACCAAACCTCGTCTTTGCAAAGAAGCGATGGCTATGTCCACATTGACAGCGTCAATTGACCCTTTTTTTTCTGCTCCTGTCTGGTCTATAGCTTGATAATTAAAAAGCATTGGAATTTATAATATAAATTATTATATAAGTCGTTCAAGAACCTTAGGGTTAAGAGAATTGAGATAAGCGCTTTCAACAGTAATCTCTCCCGCTCGCACAAGTTCGGCTAAAGAATGATTCATGTCTATCATGCCTTCTCCAGAACTTGTCTCTATGACAGTGTTTATCTCATGGATTCTCTTCTCACGAATAAGATTGGAAACAGCGTTGTTATTTATGAGAAGTTCATAAGAAGGTATAAGCCCTCCGGAAATCCTAGGAATGAGGCGTTGGGAGAAAATACCTGTCAAACTTCCGGCAATTTGGACTCTTATTTGGTCTTGTTGAGCGGGAGAAAAGGAATCAATGATGCGGTTTATGGTCTGAGCGGCATTGTTTGTGTGAAGAGTGGAAAAGACAAGATGTCCAGTCTCTGCCGCAGTAACAGCTGTTGAAATGGTATTTATATCGCGCATTTCTCCTAAAAGACAAACATCTATGTCTTCACGAAACATGGCTACCAGAGCGCTATAGAAATCAGGAGTATCAATGCCCACTTCTCTCTGGTCAATGACTGATTTTTTTGATTCATAGAGATATTCCACAGGGTCTTCTATCGTAAGAATATGTTCTGTGCGCGTCTGATTTATAATTTCAATAAGCGATGCCAGAGTAGTGGTCTTGCCTTGACCTATGGGACCAACACAGAGGAAAAATCCTTGTTGTCTGCGAGTAAAAGATTCTAGGACAGGCGGAAGATTGAGCTCAGCCAAAGTTCGTATGGTCTTTGGAATAAGACGCAAAGCGATAGAGAGATTGGTCTGACGATAAAAAGCATTGCCACGAAAACGAACATCTGTCAAATTATAAGAAAAATCAACTTCTCTGTCTTTTTCAAGGTCAATTTTATTTTTCTCGCTAAGAAATTCATTTAAGAGACCTTTCATATCAGTGGCGGAGAGGACAGGTCTCTTTACCAAAGGAATCAAAGCTCCAGAAACTCTTATAAAAGGAGTTCTGCCTTGAGACAGATGAATATCTGACGCTCCTTCTTGGACGACCATTGATACCAACTCTTCAATCTCTTTTTTATATTCCATATATTTCTTTTATTATACTCTATTATCCTCTAACAATTTTCTTGGAACTGGAGTAAATTTTATTGACTTCAGAAAGGACTTCAGAAGGAATGGTGGTGGCTTTTATGATATATCCATCCACATTGAGCTTCTTTGCTCGCACTATGTCATCTGGAATGCCTTGATTTGTAAGCATTATAACCACGCTATTCTTTGCAAGATTATTTTTGCGCAGAATGGTCAGAAGCTCTATGCCATCTATATCCGGCATAACGACATCAATCAGCAAGATATCTGGTTCAAAACCGTCTTGTATTATTTTCACCGCATCTTCTGACCCTTCGGCGGTACGAACCTCAAAACCATTCTTGGAAAACTTCAGAGCGTACATATCAAGGAGAAATTTGTCATCATCAACAAAAAGAATTTTCATAGACATATTATACTAGAGCTTATTGACTTCCTCAAATGAGACAATCTTCTGAAAGGACTTTATCATAGCGTCTTCTTTCATAGTGAGCATGCCTTTTTGTCTAATGATTCTACTTATATCCGCCTCTGTAGGACTCTTCAAAATGACTGACTCTATTTCTCTATCCATCTTGAACGCTTCAAAAACTGCCAGTCGTCCGCGAGTGCCTCTTGGACATTCTGGAGTTGGAGTTGCCTCATAGACAACATCAGAAAAAGGAATTTCTTTCTTGAAATGTTCCGGCAAATCGGAGAACTGTTTGTCAATCATCATTTTTATACTTCCTTCTACTTGTATTGGCTTGCCCGTTCCTGGAGGATAAAGAAGACTGACTAGGCGTTGAGCCATGCCAAGAATAAGAGTTGGGGCGATGAGGAAAGGGTCTACACCCATATCAATAAGACGGGGTATGATACCTGCGGCATTATTGGTATGCAGAGTGGAAAAAACAAGATGACCTGTAAGAGCCGCTTGCACAGCCAGTTGAGCAGTATCCTTGTCGCGAATCTCGCCAACCATGATAATATCGGGGTCTTGTCGCAGAGATGTGCGCAAACCGGAAGCAAATGAATAGCCAATCTCCGGATGAACCTGCGACTGACTCACTCCTTCCATATTGTATTCAATAGGGTCCTCAAGAGAAAGAACATTGAAACTTTCTTTGTCAATCTCATTTAACATAGAATAAAGAGTGGTAGATTTCCCCGAACCGGTAGGACCAGTTATAAGGATTAAACCGTAAGGTCTCTTTATGGCTTCTCTTATCAAAGCTAGATTTTTATCCGTCAAACCCATTTCATCAAGCTTCTTGACTCCTTTTTCTTGGTCAAGAATACGCATTACCACCTTCTCTCCATAATACGCCGGAAAAGTGGAAACGCGAAAATCTATTTTCCTTCCATCAATGCGCGCCGAAAAACGACCGTCCTGCGGTTTCCTCCTTTCATCAAGCTTCATATTTGAAAGCACTTTGATGCGAGCCACCACAGCGCTATGAACCTGCGGAGGAAGAATAAGACTGGTATTCAATATCCCGTCAACGCGGAAACGCACCCTGACTTTATCCACAAGATGTTCTATGTGAACATCAGAAGCGTTGCCTTCTGTGGCATAACGCACGATAGTAGCCACAATCTTTATAACAGGAGCGTCTTCTATGATAAACGCTTCCGATTTTGGGTCTATTTTTCCTTTCTTTGCGTCAATAGTTTCTTCAGCGTCTACAGAAAGAACAGTCTCAAGTTCAGAGAGGGCTTTTGACACTTCTCCCGATATTCCTTTATACGATTCTATGACTTTATTGTAATCTTCAAGCCCGATAATATATATTTTGTATGGAATATTATTCTTGGCGGAGATAAAGTTCAAGGCGTCGCGCGCTTCTATATTGTCGGGGTCCACTATTCCAACTTCCAATGTTCCATCTTTTAGACCAATAGGCACAAATCTGTAATGAACAGCTGAATCTTCCGGAATATATTCCAACGCCTCAAAAGGCACTGACACATCGCCTAAAACTCTTATGGGAATATTCAAAAATTCCCCGCGGGCCAAGAGAATATCCTCCACTTTTACCCCGCGACCAATAAGAGCTTGGTCAAGCGAGTCGCCGCCTGCAGTTCTTTGTCTTATCTCTTTTATATCATCTTTTGATATGAGATTTTTTGCAAGAAGTATGTCAATTATGCTCATAGAAAGTTCAGTTATCTGGTCCTCGTGGATGTGGAAACAGGAGGGAAAAAACCGCCAAAAGAAGAAGCGAAGGGATTTGGCTTGCCCACCCTTTGTTCAAGGACAGTTACAGTGTGGTCTACGAGAGATTTATAGACAGGAGTATCAAAAATCTTTGTCTCTATATTTAGGGAATTTAGTTGATTCAAAAGGACAAGGACTTGCGCGCCAACTATTTGAGCGGAGCTTTTTGCGGACTCGTCAGAAGTCAAAGATGGCGAGCTATCAGTTGGAGAACCCGAAAAATAGAAGTAAGTTAGTGCTATAAGAGTCAAGATGACGATAACGATTATTATTGGTTTCTTTGATGATTTTTTTTGCATATATTTTTATTGTTTCAACCAATAAGTCTTTATTTCAACTCCAAAATCATAGGTACCATTGTCATTTATAGCGACTGTAAGCTTGGAAATATCCATAATCCTGAGACTTGATTCAAGGTCAGTCAGAAACTCAATAAATGTCTGATAGTTTGTCGTCACGACAAAAGAAAGAGTGACTATGCCATACTTTGCAGAAGGACCGACTTCGACGA
This sequence comes from Minisyncoccota bacterium, assembly GCA_036516895.1. GTDB lineage: Bacteria > Patescibacteriota > Minisyncoccia > Phycocordibacterales > PALSA-1337 > CAIOGI01. The sequence goes on from DATDZD010000022.1 coordinate 21,013, forward strand.
CCTCTCTATTTGCTGTAGAATTTTTGGAAGGACTGGGCGCAGAAGATGAAATGACACCCGTTTGTTGTTGCAAGTTTGGAGAAGTGGTCTTTATATTTTTAAGGAAAAGACCATGCCTAGCGGCGATATCGTCTTTCACATCAATAATTAGACGCACATTATCCACATTATCCGGGACGATTTTGTTAAGACGGTCTTTGTTTATATCAGATATTTCATTGTAAGCTTTCAAAACATCGTCACGGACTTTTATGAGACGCCCCGCATTGTCAATAGCTTGTTCATATTCGGAATTGACCAGAGCTATCGCTTTTAGTTCATCTATTTTTCCACTGGTAAAGGTAAAGTAAATCCCGATTGCGAGAACTATGAGTATTATGGCTGTGGCGTTTCTATTCATATTATTTATATTTTATCATTCAAAGGTTTTCCCTTTCTAGTTGAGTAGAAGCGTCTTCCGAAGGCAAAATGCCCTCCATCCGCAAATTGTTCTCTAGAATTTTTTCATATAGAATATCGGTTCCGACAATCTCCGCGGAAAAATTGAAGCCGACATTGCCATTTGCGTCTACCTGAAGGTCAGAAAGTACAGGATTCTTTATCACTTTATTTGTTCCATATTTCTGTGAACGACCAAAGACATCTGATTGGAAAGCCACACTGCTGAAATTATTTGCCACTCCCTTCATGTTTATTTTGAACGGCTTTCCTGCTTGATTTAGAATATCCGGAGCGGAAAAATCAAAACTGTTAAAACGCACTCCGTCTATAGTGAGTCCGCCAATCATATTAAAAACTTCAGATACGACTATGTGGTTCTTTAGAAGCTCTTTTGCAAGGTCTATTTTAATATTGGCTTTTTTGAGTTCTTCTATGAGAGCTAGATTGAATCTTTTTTCATTGTCTGCAAGGTCTATCTTGTCTTGTTCTTGATTCTTAAGGAGAATGCTTTTTGCCACAAAGGTAAAACCCGCTCCGACCACAGAAATTATGAAGATGAAGACGGCAAGAATTATAAAAATACTTGCGCCAGACTTGGTGCGTACATTTATCTGAGGAATCAGAGGTTTTTTGGGAATAAAAGATGTTTGGAAATTAGTTTCCATATTTCCCCTAATTATACAAGAACATCAAACAAAAACATATTACTATGTGTGTATATCTCACTTTGTCGTTTTATTACACCTCCGAAAGACGGCGCAAAGCCGTGCCGATAGCAACAGCAAACTCCGGTCCGGCTTGAATAAACTGCTCCGATAAAAAAGCCGGGGTCTCCAATTTGCCAAAAGGATTGGCATAGACAACCTCAGTCTGAAAACTTATCTTGGCAAGGTCAATAAAACCTTTCAAAAGAACTCCTCCTCCAGTAAGCACGACCTTTGTAATATTCTTGCTATATTTTTTCTGATAATTCAAAAGAGTGGCATTGGCTTCATAAAAAACATAATCAAGATTGACCGTGATAATTTCTGTCAGTTCTTTGTATTCAGGACCACCCTTGAGACCATAGACGCGTTTCATATTTTCCGCTTCATTTATGCTTATGCTCAAAGCTTGGGACAAAGCCAAAGTGATATCTTGAGCTCCTTTGTTTATAATATGAGAAGAACGAAGAATACCTCTTTCTACGATATATAATTTCGTAGAACGAGCCCCCATATCAATAATCATCACCGCTTGAATTCCTTGGTCAATCACAGCTCTGATGGAGCTAAACAATTCTATTTCATAAAATGATGGCTTGATGCCCGCCCCGTTAGTTATAGTTTGAAAGTTGTTTATATATTCATTGTGAATAGCTACTATCAGAACATCTTGGGTTTGTTGAGAAGTCACGCTTCTACCCTGTCCCACTGTATTTTTTTGGTCATTTTTTTGATTACCTCTTTGGCTATTTTCATCATCTGATAGAAATGAATCTTCTCGCGGTATGAGAGACCAGTCCAACATGACTTCATTCATAGGCACTGGTATATATTTGCGCGCTTCAATAGCTATCATATCGGCCATGACTTTTTCTTGCACCAAAGGAAGTGTGACAAATGAAATCAAACTAGATGAAAGAGGCAAAGCCACTCCCGCCGATAGAGTCGTGGTTTTTGCTTCTCTCAAAATATCTTTTAGAGCTTCAGCGGACTTTTCTGGAGTAAGATTGGTGGCTCTGCCTATTTCTATTCCAGCATAAGGGCCGAGAGCCAACTCTCCGTATGTTTCAAGAACCACCTTGCCTCTTTTTTTCTTTATTTGAACTATTTTTATAGCTGAAGAGCCAACATCAATACCCAAAACGCTTTGGTCTTTTTTTGAAAAGAAAGATAATAAGCCCGCCAAATTCATACAACTATTATTATAGCATGCTAAAATGCCATTATGCGAGGATTATGAGAAAATTATCTGTAAATTTTATACAAAATTTTATGAATATATCCAAAAAAATCATAGAAAATACAGTTTATGTGTGGCATTTTCTTATTGATTTCATATTTCCTCCTTCAGAAAAAGAGCTCCTGCTTCGCTCTTTATCGTCTGAAAATATATATAATAATCTTCCAAAAGCACTATTACCGCCGTACTCTTTCATTGATTCTCTTTTTGCTTACAAAAATTCTCTTGTTTCTGAACTCATTTGGAGTATAAAGTATAAAAAGGATGAGCATGCTATTAAGCTTGGAGGTTACGCTTTGTATGAGGAATTAAAAGATTTACACCGAGAATCGCAGAAGAAGTTCCACAATGATAGCCAGAAAAAAATAATTTTAATTCCTATTCCAATCTCAAGAAAAAGGCATCGTGAAAGAGGTTTCAATCAGTGCGAATTGCTTATAGATGAAATAATTAGACTAAATGAAGAAGGCAGGGTTGGTGAAAAAGATAAACCTGATAGAAAACTCAATACAAAAAATAATTTAGAGACTGACAATATAAATAAGTTTGAAAAAAGATACGATATATTAAAAAGAATAAAAGATATAGAAAAACAAACTCATAAGAATCGTCAAGAAAGATTGGTAAGTTCTACGAATATTTTTCAAGCCAAGAAATGCGAAGAATTATTAGACAAAAACATCGTGATTATTGATGATGTTGTAACCACTGGAAGCACGCTCAAATCAGCGAGAGATACACTGATGAAATCAAGATATAAAAATGTGAGAGCAATTACGCTGGCGCATTGAGATAATATAGTAACTATTGTGTATGATGATGTCCGTCGTGTGATTCATGATGTCTTGGAGTATTATCTTTACTCCATTTTTTCATGATAAAGATGAGATAAATGAGCTCAAGAATACCAAAAGTATTGATAACAAGAAGAGCAACAAACCAACCTCTTTCATTTCTCTTAGATGCATGCCATAGAGTATAACCCTTGAGAGCTATCACCGCTATTACGAAAGCAAAAATAAAAGTGAGACCCAAAGCTCCTATTCCCATAAACCAAGATGGACCAAAAGGAAATCCGTTACCCCAAGAAGAATTTGCATAAAATGTAGACATCATAATAGGAACAAGTGTAGCATAATAATGTTTATCCCCCAACTATTTTCCTTTAATGACGCGAATGAGAAAAGCGATTATCGCCACAACAAGAAGAATATGGATAAACCAACCTACCACATGGAAACCGATAAATCCTACTACCCAAAGAATAACTAGAACCGCGCCTATTGTTACAAGCATTTTTTATTTAATTATTTTTAATTATTGATATGACTGCTGTATGATTATAGCATTGTTTTGATAGGGTACAGACCATAAAAGGAAATAGTCCTTGTGTCCACTTTATGGGGTACAGATCAAAGGCGGAGCCGGAGGGATTCGGTCACGCAGAAATTTGCTTCGCAAATTTTGCGCGACCCCGGCTCGCTTGGTGCGGTTCGCTTCGCTCACATCGCACCTACGCTCCGCCTTTCGAATCCCACTCATCTTCCTTGTTGACAATTCTCGCAAGCAATAGCTTGCTCAAATTGTCAAGGCGGAGCCGGAGGGATTCGAACCCTCGAGGGTGATTAAACCCTGCCTCGTTAGCAGTGAGGTACTTTAGACCACTCAGCCACAGCTCCAATTTTATTTTATCTTCACCCCATATTACTCACATCCCTTTACATCCCTTATCCTAATTTTCTTATTCTTGCATAAAAAAGACTTTTAATCAAAATACTGTATAATACAATGTGATGTGAACATTGGGCACTTTTTACATTAAAATCATTACACTTTTAGAAAAAATATGAAAAAATTTATAATTGGAATAATAGGAATAATTATAGTGGCATTTATTATTTTCTACGCCTTCAAGAGTCCAGAGAAGATATTAGCTCCATCGGAAAACACTGATATTTCTCAAATACAAACAACTCAGAATCCTATTAACCCAACAGATTCTTCTTCTGGTACCTTACAATCATCTTCCACGCCAATGTCTGCAATAGAAAATGTCGTAACCTATAGCGAAAATGGCTTTACGCCAAAAGACATTACGGTCAAGGTTGGAGAAACCGTAAAATTCATAAACAAATCCGGACAAGCCATGTGGGTCGGCTCAGATGAACATCCTACCCATATGCAATACAGTGGAACAATATTGAAAGAGCATTGTCCTGATACTGCCGGCATATCGTTTGACCAATGCAAAAAAGGAGACGAGTATTCTTTCACATTCAAAAAAGCCGGCAAATGGAATTATCACAACCATAGTAAAGCCAATATAACAGGAGTCGTCATAGTACAATAAAATTAAAAAGCGGAACATGGAAACAGCTAAAGGAAACAATCATATTGCGCATCTTATTTTACGCATAGGAATAGCATTCTCTTTTCTATACTCCGCCATATCTGGATTTATAAATCCGGATAATTGGATAGGATATTTCCCATCATTTATTCAAGGTATTTTGCCAGTTGAAACAATGTTTTCTCTTTGGGGAATGGTTGAAATAATCTTGGCAATTTGGATTCTCTCTGGTTGGAAAATACTTATACCTTCTATACTGGGTGCTTTTTCTTTGTTTGGATTAATTGCATTCAATTTAAATCAAATGGATATCCTCTTTAGAGATATTATGATTATGTTGACACTCATAGCTCTAGCTGTATGGGATAGACAAGACGAGAGACAGAACGAAAAAGACAAGTATAATTAGCGCATGCGCCTTAATACATCTCTGAAACTATATACTTCTGTATTCACATATTTTCGTCTAAATCCACTACAAAAATCAGCTCTAAAAAAGCTCAGCATTGGAACTATGAGAGACCTCCTTTACCATTTCCCTTTTCGTTATGGAGATACTTCAGAAACTCGCAATATTTCCTCTTTGCAAAAAAGCGATATTGCTGTTATTTTTGGAAAAATATCTAAATTAAAGACAAGTAAGGGATTTCACTCTAGAATTCCAATGGCTGACGCATGGGTAGAAGATGAAAGTGGGAAGATTCACTGTGTCTGGTTCAATCAACCATATCTTGCAAAAATGACTCCAGAAAATGCATTGGTACGCATTGAAGGCAAAATATCACAGAGAAAAAAGAAAAAAGAAAATGATGGAGAAGGTGAACTTTATTTTTCAAATCCCAAGATAGAAATAGTAAATAAACTTCCGCAAGGAGTGGGTGATTCCCTCTTTGGTAACGATGGAAAAACGCATACACTTTATCCCGTTTATCCCGAATCAAGAGGCATTACTTCAAATTGGATATATCATAAGGTCGTAGAGATATTTAAATCCGGAATACTAGATGAATATATAGACCCAATTCCAAAAGAGATACTTGAAAAATATAATTTACCTGGTATAAAAACTGCTTTAATCTGGATTCATACTCCGATGAAAAATGAGGATGCTATGTCAGCCAGAAAGCGTTTTGCCTTTGAGGAAGTCTTTTTTATTCAATTAGAAAAACAACACGCTAGAAAAGAATATGAAAAAAATCCTTCATTTATTATTTCTACAGATGAAAAAAGTGTAAACGAATTCGTCAAACGCTTCCCATTCCAAGCCACAAACGCTCAGCTCTCCACCATAAAGATTATTAGTGAAGATTTTAAAAAGAACCACGCAATGTCTCGACTTCTTGAAGGAGATGTTGGGTCGGGAAAGACAGCTGTGGCGGCGACAACCGCTTATGCTGTAGTCACAACAAAGCCAAAAGGACAAAATTATGGAAATTTACAAACAGCATACATGTGCCCAACCGAAATATTGGCTATACAACATTTTGAATCATTCATCAAATATTTTGCATATCTTGGCATTCAAGTAGGACTCATTACAGGAAACGGATGCAGAAAATTCCCTTCAAAATTGAATCCAAAAAGCTGGGCGGACATTTCAAAGACACAACTTCTGAAATGGGTGGAAAATGGGGAAATCCCTATTCTAATCGGCACACACGCTCTTATTCAGAAAGCAGTAAAATTCAAGCATTTGGCATATGTTATCATAGATGAACAACATCGTTTTGGGACAAAACAAAGAGCAACTCTTGTGCAAAAAGAACTGGTGGAACTGGCGGGGAAAGTAATCCGAGACGGCTCCTCGCCACGAGTCCCCCATTTTCTCTCCATGACTGCCACTCCTATTCCTCGCACTTTAGCCCTGACCATATATGGCGACTTGGATATCACCCTTTTGGACCAAATGCCATTCGGTAGAAAACCTATTATCACCGAAATAGTTAAACCGAACGAAAGAGAAATAGTCTATGAAAAAATAAGAGAGGAGCTGAAAGCCGGCAGACAAGCTTATGTTATATGTCCTAGAATAAATGAACCCAACCCGGACAAAGAACTGGCGCTCAATGTAAAATCAGTAAAAGAAGAAGCAAAACGACTCAAAAAATCTATCTTTCCAGAATATGAAATAGGAATACTTCATAGCAAAATGAAACCATCAGAAAAAGAGAAAGTTATGATGGAATTCAAAAATGGAAAAAACAAAATACTTTGCGCCACATCGGTAATAGAAGTCGGAGTAGATGTTCCAAATGCTACCATAATCATTTTGGAAGGAGCCGAACGATTTGGCTTGGCACAACTCCACCAACTTCGTGGAAGAGTCATTCGCTCAAATCATCAAGCGTATTGTTATATTTTTGCCGAAACAAAATCAAAGAAAACAATAGACCGCCTGACAGCTCTCAAGACAGCTAAAAGTGGTTTTGAGCTTGCTGAATATGACCTAAAATTCCGAGGGGCTGGAGAACTCTCTGGAATAAAACAATGGGGCATATCAGATATTGCCATGGAAGCTTTGAAAAATATAAAAATGGTAGAAGTGGCTCGCGCTGAAGCAGAGACACTGGTTGAACAGGATATTAATTTAGAAAATCATCCTCAAGTAAAAGCTCACTTGAAAGAAAGAGAAAATGCAGCAAGACATTTTGAGTAAAAAGTAAAAAATTGAATCACATGTGGTGCGCCTGCTAGGACTCGAACCTAGGACCCTCGAGGTATAAGCTCGATGCTCTAACCAACTGAGCTACAGGCGCATTTCGCCAACATCATCTCCATCATTCATTACATTAGCAATAAATTTGATTCCCATCAAGACATATTATTAAAAATAACAAGAGTCATTATAGTGCAGATATTACTTCTTACTGCAAACCGCTTTTAATGCCTGAATATCCTCTCTTGTCGGCTTCATGTTTTCACTCTTGTTTAGATAGTGCATGATAGAATCTGGATTGTCATTATGCTCAAGACCCAAAACATGACCAAATTCGTGAGCCAATACCCTCACAAGAATGTCTTTGTTCCCAAATTCATATATATTTATCCTTTCCTCCCGACCATCAGAAATATACAATCCCTCCTCAAACTCCTGACCAGCAGTTCTGTTTATAGTATTTATAGTGGAATTTGCAGAGGTTACTAGGAAATTATATTTCTTGATGAGGGTGTTAATCTCATCAGCCAGGTTATTTACTTCTATTCTTTTAGTTTCAAGAGTTGTATTGAGAATCATGATATTTACCTTCTCCTTTGCCAATTTATCATACTCGTCCCTTGATGCTCCTCCCCTCTTGTTCCAATAACCAACCTCAGAATTATATTCTATTTGGACACTCTTCAATTGATTGAGTAGAGAAAAATACTGGCTTTGAGCTTGACTGTACTGTTCTTTTATAGATAGAAAGTGAGATTTGATAGCTTCCGCTGATTGCTTGGTCTCATCTATCTCTGATATCAAAATTTTATTCTGATTTGATATCCTCTGACGGTCATCATAAATTAAACTGACTAGCACATTTTGTCTTTGAAAATACTTTTGCAAAAAATCAAAATACCCTTCTGATTTATCACTTATATTATATTGAAAAAGATTTATTCCTATTGAATTTTCCCATATATAACTCGCTTGTTCCATTGCGGTAAGAAAATCCTTTTTGCTTATATTGAACCTAGTATCAAAAGCGCCAATAGCATATTTAATAGGAATCTCGCAAGGACTCTTCTTGGTGAATTGAGTATATCCCCAAAGCGCCAAAAATATGCCTAAGATAAACCATAGAAAAGTTTTTCTTATAAAATTCATTTTTATTATTATATTTTCTTATTTTTCTTGGTCCTTTAAATCACTCGCCCAGAATGCTCAATATCCATCTTCTTTTTTGGCTGTATGCCATGAGCAATAATAATAGACTCATATTCTTCCCTTTCAATCGTCTCAACATCTATGAGCCGTCCGGCAATAGCGTCAAGAGCCGGACGATATTTTGTTACAACATCCTCTGCTTTTTTATATCCTTCACTCATGATACGAGCTACTTCAGCGTCAATATCGGCGCTTATTTTCTCTGAATACTCTTTATCTTCTACTCCTTTTCCAAACATCGCTCTACCACCAGAACTCTCCAGAGCTAGAACACCAATCTTCTCTGACATGCCATACTTTGTAACCATATCCCGAGCTAGGGCTGTGGAAACTTGAAGGTCATTTGAAGGACCAGTTGTTACATCGTTGAACATCATCTTTTCTACAACATAACCACCGAGAGATACAGCAATATCGTCGAGAAATTCTTTTTTGCTCTGCATTTTTCTATCTTCAAGAGGAAGATGGAGAGTGTATCCAGCAGCTCTACCGCGAGATATTATGGAAATCTTGTGAACCGGGTCGGCAAATGGAAGTACAGACGCTACTAGAGCATGACCTGCCTCATGATAGGCCGTGATTTCTTTTTCTCTTTTTGAAAGCAAATGACTTTTTCTCTCTGGACCAAGCATTACTTTCTCTATAGCTCTAATGAGGTCATATTGAGAGACTTTTGTGCGATTCTCTCGAGCGGCAAGTATTGCTCCTTCATTCATAAGAGAATAAAGGTCGGCTCCAGAAAAACCGGGAGTTCTTTCGGCTATTACCCTAAGCGCCACATCTTCTGCAAATGGTTTCTTACTTGAATGTATTTTTAATATCTCTTCTCTATCATTTCTATCAGGAAGGTCAATGGTTACTCTACGGTCAAAACGCCCTGGGCGAAGTAGAGCGGGGTCAAGAACATCTGGGCGATTTGTGGCCGCCATGACTATGACTTTTTCATTTTGCTCAAAACCATCCATCTCAACCAAAATCTGATTCAAAGTTTGCTCTCTTTCATCATTTCCTCCTCCAACACCCGCTCCTCTTACACGACCTACTGCATCTATTTCATCAACAAAGATAATAGCTGGAGCTGTTCCTTTTGCCATCTTAAATAAATCCCTAACCCGCGAAGCGCCAACACCAACAAACATTTCCACAAATTCAGAACCGGATATGGAAAAAAAAGCCACATTGGCTTCGCCCGCCACAGCACGAGCAAGAAGAGTCTTTCCGGAGCCAGGCGGTCCCATAAGAAGAATGCCTTTTGGTATCACAGCGCCAATCTCTAGAAACTTTTTTGGATTTTTAAGAAAGTCTACGATTTCAGCTAACTCTTGTTTTGCTTCTTTTGCCCCAGCAACATCTTTGAAAGTCACTTTCTGCTTTTTATCATCAGGCATTGTAATACGCGCTTTTGATTGACCAAAAGAAAATGCTTGAAGACCTGTACCCCGCACCTGCCTTGTCATAAACCAGATGATAAGCGCTAGGAAAACAAGAGGAACAAGAAATGGAGCCAGTTGTCCAAACCAGAACCAAAGACCGCTCGGTCCTTCCACAGAAATCTTTAGAGCATTGAGTTTTTCTGGAGTAAGTCCATATCTTTCAAATGTTTCTGTAACGGATGAATCAATTTCTTTTTTTGATTTTTTTACGCTTTTATCTTGATATTCGGCAGTCAAATCATCTCCACGCACAATAACCGAAGTCACTTTACCCATGCCTATATCATGAACAAGCTGAGAAATTGGTATGAGATTTGTGTCAGTGCTTTTATCAGCTACCACTGAATAAAAACTAGATATTAGAAATAGTATCAAGAGAGCAATAGAAATGGAATTGAGAAGTCCAAAACGCTTTGGAATTTTCCCTTTCTTGCCATTTTGACCCTTTCTTTGGCTATTTTTTTGACCATCTTTTTGTTGATTTTCTGGTAGATTTTGCATTTTTCGTATCATCTGCTTATTACTACTTATTACACTTGATTATACCTAAAAACGCAAAATGCGCTATACTCATGCCATATTATATAAAATATGGCAGAAGCATTTATTTATAATAAAAAAGTCGGAATGGATTATGAAATACTTGAGACATTTGAAGCGGGTCTTGAGCTTTTTGGCATTGAAGTAAAAAGCATACGAGCACACCAGGGCTCTCTACTTGGAACGCATGTGACCATACGAGGTGGAGAAGCATATCTCATATCAGCCAATATTCCGCCATATCAAGAAAAGAATACCCCGAAAGAATATGAACCACAAAGAAATCGCCGTCTGCTTTTAACAAAAGATGAAATAAAAAAGTTGGGCTCTCTAGAAATGAAAAAAGGTTTGACAATAGTACCTATTTCAGTGTACAATAAAAACCGGAAGCTCAAGGTGGAAATCGCTATCGTGCGTAGCAAGAAAAAATACGATAAAAGAGAGGTGCTGAAAAAGCGGGACACCGATAGAGAGATTCGTAGAAATTTACAAGATCGTTGACATGTATAAGTAAAATCGTGCGAGCATCCGTCCCGCAGAAGGCAGGAGAGAATA
>DATDZD010000023.1:0-43612 GCA_036516895.1 Minisyncoccota bacterium
ATGCCCTCCTCCAAACATAAGCGAAAAGAATTCTTGAAATTGGGCATTTATTTTGAGTATTCCTTCTCTAAATTCCACATTAAGGCGAGCGTCCAAATCAGCGATAAGGTCAACTAGAGATTTCTTTGAATTCAAAAGGTCATTCAGTTCGCGATTGAGGAAAGAGTCTCGCTCTTCTATTTCTCTATATTCTTTTAATATGTCAAAGCTATTGCCTGTGCCAGAATCTTCTATTCTAATTTTCAATCTATCTATGGCTTTTTTTCTTTCAATCTGCACATTTCTTGCTTCAGAAAAATTTATGACAGTGTTCTTATAATCCATACTTTCACGCCCGATGAGCATGTATGCTTCTTTCAATTCCGCTTTGAGATTTTGTTCTTCAGAAAAAATCTTATCCTCGCGCGTTTTTATGCCATTTAGAATGCCTCTTATTTCATTTTGTCGAGCGATAATGCGAAAAACATCTTTTTCCGCGTCTCTATTTGAATCCTTCTCTTTTTCTATTTTTTGCCTGAGTTTATTGTATTCTATCGTCTTTATTTTCTCTTGCTCGTCTATCTTCTCTAAAGATGATTCCAAATCATTTTTTCTTGAATTAAGAGATGAAAGATTTGTCTGAATCTCTCTTATATCTTCCGAATCTTCTTTTCTTTTATATATAGATATGAATTCCAATAGCATCTTTTTTATCTCGAATATACTTTCCAATAAAGTTGCTTTTTTGACAACTTCCTCCACATCTTTTAGATACACAGTCTTATATTCTTCCCTTGTTTGCTTTTCTTTTTCTTTTCCTAGAGTTCTTTCTACAGCACCTATTTCACCTTCTATTTTGCCAAAATCATAAACAATAGCGTCTTTTTCAAGGCGGATTTTATGCAATATTGATTCAATAGAAATAAGCTCATCGCTTTTGGCGTCTCTATTCTTTGATTGCTCCAAGAGCTTGCGAACATTGGCAATCTCTTTATCCAATTCTGTCAATTCTTTTACTAAAGGGTCTTTCTCTTTATCAATATTTACTCTCTCATCCCTCAAATATTCTTCCTCTTTTTTGAAATATATAAGATAGAGTTTGCACAACTCCTCACGAAGTTCTTGTGTCTTTTCTATTTTCTCAACTTGCTTTTTGAGAAATCTGATATGTGGAGCAATCTCTCTACGAAGAGATTCTATAGATTTCATATTTTCTTCCGTTTTCTCCAGTTTTCTCTGACTTTCAACTTTTTTATATTGATAAACCTTTAAACCCAGAGCATCTTCTATCATTTCTCTACGCTCAAGAATATTTGCATTCAGAATCATATCGGATTCTCCTTGAGAGATAATATGATGTCCAGAGACACCAATATGCGCGCTTGAGAGAAGTTCCACTATATCTTTGAGTCGCACTGAACTGCCATTGACCAAGTATTCATTATTATTATCACGATGCACCACTCTTTCCAGTGTCACTTCGTCAAAATCAATATTTAACATCCTCTTGTTATTATCAAATACTACCTTGACACTGGCTCTATTCATTCTTGCTCCGCCATCATTGCCACCATTGAAAATGAGGTCTTCTCCGCGTCTGCCACGCATGCTTTTCATAGATTGTTCACCGAGAACAAAACGAAATGCTTCGGCTACATTGCTTTTACCAGAGCCGTTTGGACCAACTATTGATGAAATGGGAGAAGTAAAACTCAACCCCGCTTTTTTTGCAAAAGATTTAAAACCAGAAATCTCCAACGATTTGAGATACATGAATATAGTTTACCACCCTTTCACCTCCAGCGCTTTTTCAGCCGCTTTTTGCTCGGCTTCTTGTTTTGAAAGTCCTGAGCCAGTGGCTATTTGCGTATTTCCTATGAAAACACCCAAAGTAAATTGTTTGCTATGGTCTGGTCCTGTTTCTTTTATTGTTTTGTATGAAGGAGTGATGCCAGTTTCTTCTTGCGCTTTTTCTTGGAAACGGCTTTTGGCATCAAGCCATAATTTTTTCTCTACAATTTCATCAATATCTATGACCTCGAGTAGATTTTCTGAAATAAAATTAGCCGAAGTGTCATAACTCTTGTCCAAGTATATAGCGCCTATAATTGCCTCTATACTATCAGCCATGATAATAGAACGAGCTCTACCAATATCTTTTGTCTCTCCTTTTGATAGAAGCAAATAATCATTTACCCCAAGAGCCGTAGCTACTCTTGATAGACTTTGTGTATTAACGAGGGCAGAACGATATGATGTAAGTTCACCTTCATGTTTGTCTGGATATTTTCTATATAAATAGCTTGTGATGACAAGTTCCAGAACAGCATCGCCCAGGAATTCCAAACGCTCATTGTGTTCAAGATTTGCCGACTTATTTTCATTCAGAAAAGAACGATGAGTACATGCTTGTTTAAGAATGTTTATATCATTGAAAGAGACCTTTATCTTTTTTGAAAATTCTATGAAATCTGGTGCATTATTTATGGTCATTTTCTTATCTTTAATCATTTTTATTTAATTATTCTTTATCTTTTGTCATTATCTTATTTATTACCTTGACCTAAAATATTTATTGACTTTGTAACTATTGGCAATATATCATTATAAAAATTAAGTTCAGAAATGTCGGCCAACTTGAACCATTTGGCATCATCAAGACCAGGTTTTTTTGCAAGTTTTATTTCTTCAAATTTTGATTCAGCGAGAAAATAATGCACTTGTTTTCTTATTTTGCCAAGCTCCGGGTCATTGGCGGTGTATTCATTACTTCCCAAATCTTCTTTTATTTTAATATCAAGACCTGTCTCTTCTTTTACTTTATCTATAGTGCCTTTTTTGACCTCAATATTGTCAGGGATTTTCCCTTTTGACAATGTCCAATGTCCAAACGCATCATGTACAAAAGCCATATATATTTCCTTTCCATCTTTAGCATAAACCACCGCTCCCCCAAGCTTCTGTATAGGCATTTGTTCAATAGGTATATCCTCAATCCTTTTCTTTTTCTTTGGAGTAATATCTTTTCCCGGCTCCCCGAGTTCCTTGTATACAGAGCCGAGAACGCCATTTATGAACTTCCCGCTATTCTCACCACCAAATGTCTTTGCAAGTTCTATAGACTCGTTTATAGCCACTTTGGCTGGAACTTCTTCCCTATCGGCAAAAAGAAGTTCATAAAGCCCTATGCGTAGAACATTACGGTCAATTATAGAGATTCTGTCAATAGGCCAATCCGGCGCGGCTTTTTCTATGATTTTATCAAGGTCAAGCCGTTTAGAAATAACATTTGAAATGAGTTTTTCCACGAAAGAAGTGTCTCTCATACCAGGAGCAAACTCTTTTGCATTGCGAGATACTATGTTTTTTATTTCTTTACTATGACAACCCCGAAAGTCCCACTCAAAGAGTGACTGGAGAACTAGCGAACGCGATAGATGTCTATTTGCCATTTTATTTTTCTATTTTTCTAAAGAACTTTTTTAAAGAACTGATTTATCTGCAAACTTTCCATTTTTTAAGGATAAAATGGACAAATTCCTTGCTGTCGCATAAGTTCTTTTTTTCTTCCAGCAAGCGTCAGAAAAAAAGACTTCTGCACTATGGAATCTATCTCATTTTGTCTATAATAATCTTCCATATCTTATCTTTTTGTCATCGCTATCTCTCTTGCTTTGACTTTGGCTGTTTTCTTGGCAATGAGAGCCGTCATATCCACTATCTTTTTGCCTTTGTAAGAACCGCATACAGTGCACAAAGCATGTCTGACATGCATCGCAGAACAGTTTGCGCATTTGGAAAGACGCACATCTTCCAAGGCGTGATGCGACCGCCTATTGTCTCGGTGAGCCCGAGTCGCTCTCATTCTGTTTACCATATTTCATTATATTAGCTTATATAGGAGCTTTTGGCAAGAAAACATATTATTCAATGACACAAAATATATTCAACTATAGTTTGTTATAAAACTCCTTCTATGTATTGGGCAAAGACCATATTTATTTATAGCTTCATAATGTTTCTTTGTTCCATAACCTTTATGTAATTCAAATCCATATCCTGTATATGTTTTCGCTAAAATCTTCATTTTTCTATCTCGTAATACTTTGGCGCATATAGAGGCAAGAGCAATTATCATTTCTTTTTCATCACCTTTTATAATAGTCTTTTGATTCTTGTATTCAGGTGACGCTTTGAGCCCTCCATCCAAGAGAATAAGAGTATTAGCAAGGTCAATAAAGATGATTAGTTTTTTGAGTGACATTTCAATGCACTTTTTTATTGCAAAAGAAATACCTTTCTCATCTATCACCTCTTCACTTTGAAATGAGACAGCAAAATCTATATGTTCAAATTTTTGCGCCAAAAGAATTCTTTCAAACCACTCTTTCCTTTTTTGTTCTGTAAGTTGTTTTGATTCTCTCACTCCTTTGAAAAATTTTCGGGCTTCCGGTTTCAGAAATACAAAAGCTCCGACAGCTACAGGACCAGCAATAGGTCCACGACCGACTTCGTCAATGCCAATAATAAACTCTAATTTTTTCACAGATATAACTTACTCTCTAATCTTTTTTTAAAAAATACAGGGGCTAAGTTTCATATCCCATTTTCCCTAGTCCCTAAAAGGATGAGCACCAAAATATACACAATATGCTCATCTATAACTGGATTATTTTCGGGCAATAGAAGTGCTATATACATTAGAAAGAGCATAACAGACCCTGCGAGAACTCCCAATTTCATGTATTTATTAAGGAGAAGAGTCAGACCGACAAATAAAAGCCCTGCCATAAATAACCAATCTACGACCGCTACACCAGCAAGACCGTGAAAGAAATCCGCAAAAGGACCTCTTACAGCGTTTCCAAGAAAACCTGAAGTAGGGGAACCTCCATTTATCCATGCCTTTGCTGTCGTGGTGGCGAATCCAAGTCCAAACACTTTATCAAAAAAAGTCCAAAGAAAAATAAAACTCATGACGAAACGAAGAATTGTGAAAACAATTTTTTGTATTTTCATATTAAGTTAATTATAGCATTAAATTTCATATACAAGCGTGGAGAATTTACCCATTATATTTTTCAGTCATTATTCAGTTGTGAAAAATTATAGATAGTGTATTCTAATCTTGGTGGCGCTGAAAGTCAGCACCAGAGATAAAAACAAACCTTTAACCGGGAGGATTTACGAAAGCACTTCGTAACAGGAGATTCAAAAGGAAACGCAAAAATTCACCTCATGATGCGACATGGCATCATCGTAAACCAAGGAGTTTGGGAGGTGGCGACAATGATAAAAACAAGTCATTGGTGGAGCGTTATAAGCACGAAGCATGGCATGTGCTCTTTGATAACTTTCCAGCGCTACAGATGTTTCAAAAGTTCAAAGATTTCTACGAGGTCTTTGGATTCAATGGAGAATCTGAGTTCCAAAAAAGGAGAGCGCGGGAATGGGTGCGTACAAAAAAGTCTCGAATGAAAAAACAACAGGCATGGCGTGATCTCTTTGGTAGTATGGGTTTGGCAGAAATTGTGCAGATTATAAACGATGTATGGATTGATCCAGACTATGAAATAGTCATTGGGATTCAACGGATTCCAAAAGTGAGGATAGTCTCAAAGAGAATTGTAAGCGAAAAATAAAAGCGAACAGTTTCTAAAAAACAAAAGATTGGAAAGACTGCAGATGATACATACTGCAGTCTTTTTTGATATACTTTAGTTATGTCGCTAAATAAAGACACTGGTCAATCACCGTCTTCATCTTTTGTCCATCTTCATACCCATTCTCACTACTCTCTTTTGAATGCTTTACCCAAGATTCCAAATTTGGTAGCGGAAGCTAAAAAGTATAGTATGTCTTCTCTTGCCTTAACTGATGCTGGGAATCTATATGGAGCTATAGAGTTTTATCAAACATGCAAGAAAAAAGGCATAAAGCCGATAATAGGCGTTGATTTTTATTTGGCGATACGGACAAGAAAAGATATGCAGGCAGGTATAGATAATCGTCGTACACGACTAGTACTTTTGGCAAAAAATTTAGAAGGATATAAAAATCTCATAAAACTTGTAACTTTCTCCAATCTTGAGGGTTTTTATTATAAACCGCGAATTGATAGAGAATTGATTGAAGAATATAGAGAGGGACTTTTTTGCATCTCACCTACTTTTTCAGGAGATATTTCTCAAGCAGTTAAGAATGGAGATATAGAAAAAGCGAAAGAAAAAATCTCTTTTTATAAATCAGTATATGGAGAAGATAATTTTTTTATAGAAATTACTCGTCACCCGAAAAGCATTGCGCATGAATCTCTTATTCAGCAATTGTTAAAATTGTCAGAAGAAACGCAAACAAAAATTGTCGCTAGTCATGATGTTTATTATATTCATCCAGAAGACAAGACGGCCAGAGATACTCTCATGCTTGTCAGCACTTCCCATGATATCTCTCTTCGTTCATCTGAAAGTGGTGGAGTAATGGGTGATAATAATGAGGAGATTGATTTATCTTTCGTCTCTCAAGAAAAAATGATTGAATTGTTCAAAGATATTCCTACAGCTTTAGAAAATACGAAAAATGTAGCAGATATGTGCAATCTGGATATTACTTTAGGAAAATGGGTTTTTCCGAACTATATTGTAGAATCAGGACTTTCTTATGACGATGAATTTCGTCGTATTGCTTATGAAGGTCTTGCAAAAAGAGCTATGAAAAAAACGGATGAAGTAGAGAAACGGCTTGAATATGAATTGAAGATTATAAAAGATAAGGGATATGCTCAATATTTTCTCGTAGTATGGGACCTTTTGAAATACGCTCACGACCACGGAATACTTACAAATATTAGAGGTTCAGTGGCGGGTTCTCTCGCCACATATTTAGCAGGAATCACAAATGTTGACCCAATAGAATACAAATTACCTTTTGAAAGATTTCTCAATCCCGAAAGACCTTCTGCTCCGGATATAGATATGGACTTTGCTGATAATCGCCGAGATGAAGTTATTGATTATACAAGACAAAAGTATGGCCATGACAAAGTAGCTCAAATAGGAACATTTGGAACAATGATGGCTCGCGGAGCTGTGCGTGATACGGCTAGAGCTATGAGTTTTCCATATGAAGTTGGAGATAGAATCTCAAAACTTATTCCAATGGGTGCTCAGGGCTTTCCCATGACCATAGATAGAGCTCTCAAAGAAGTTTCTGAATTGAAATATATATATGATAGAGAAGAAGATGTTAGAAGGATTATTGATATGGCAAAGAAGATTGAAGGATGTGCTCGTCATATTTCTGTTCATGCTGCTGGAGTGGTCATTGCTCCAGAGTCCCTTTCTGAATATGTGCCTTTGCAATATGATACAAAAGGCGATAATAAAATTATTACTCAATACGATATGCATTCTGTTGGAGAAGATGGTATAGGTCTTTTGAAATTTGATTTTTTAGGAATAAAAAATCTCTCAATCCTCGCTGATGCTGTTGAGAGAGTTAGAAAAATAGAAGGAAAAATCATAGATATAGAAAATATTCCACTTGATGATAAAAAGACATTTGAAATTCTTTCAGCAGGAGCAACAACAGGGCTTTTTCAGTTAAATGGGTCTGGTATAACGAAGTTTCTAATAGATTTGAAGCCGACTACTATCCATGATATCAATGCCATGGTCGCTCTATATCGTCCAGGTCCTCTTGAAATGATTCCAACATACATTGAAAGGAAGCACGATGCTTCAAAAATAAAATTCATTGACCCTCGCATGGAGAAAATATTGGATAGGTCTTATGGAGTTATAACATACCAAGATGATGTTATGATGATTGCTATTGAACTTGGTGGCTATTCTTGGTTAGAAGCCGATAAACTTCGCAAGGCCATGGGCAAGAAGATTCCCAAAGAGATGCAAGAACAGAGAGAGAAGCTTATCAATGGTTTAATAAAGAACGGTGAAGAATTTGGCTTAAAGAAAAAGAAAGCTGAGGAAATATGGAAACTTATAGAGCCATTTGCCGCATATGGTTTCAACAAAGCTCATGCCGCAAGTTATGGTCGTGTGGCATATCAAACGGCCTATATGAAAGCCAATTTCCCTGCCATATATATGTCATCTGTCCTTACGGCAGAGTCTGGAGATGTGGAGAAAATAGCCGAAATCATAGCGGAATGTAAGAGAATGAATATTCCTATTTTACCTCCAGATATAAATGAGAGTTTTAGTCAATTTACAGTGATTAAAGAAGAAGGGGCGGGAGAGGGGAAAGTTCTTTCTTCCGGCACGCGTCACCGTCTGCTGACGGCGCGCTCCCTCTCGGCCTCATCGGCCTCCGAGAGACCTCCAGAAAGAACTTTCCCCTCTCCCGCCCTCAGTTCTGCTTATCGTATTCGTTTTGGATTAGTCACAATAAAAAACTTCGGCCAAGGAATAGCAACAGCTATCATAGAAGAGAGAAAAAAGAATGGAAAATTCACTTCTTTAGCCAATTTTCTTGATAGAATAAGAGATCGCAATTTGAATAAAAAATCTCTTGAAGCGCTTATAAAAGCTGGGGCATTAGACAGCTTTGATATTGATAGAGGAATTATGCTTGGAAATATTGAAACAATTTTGGAATACAATAAAGAGCAAGAGAAAATGTCTGACGATCAGACTTCTCTCTTCGGATTGATGGCAGATACTTCCAGTCTACCGAAATTGAGACTTGCCGATGTTCCCAAAATCAGTTTAAAAGAGAAATTAGCTTGGGAAAAAGAGCTTCTTGGCTTATATATTTCTGGGCATCCACTAGACAGATATCATGAAATAATTTCTAAAAAAGATATTGATATAAAGAAAGCTCTTGAGATAAAAAAAGAAGGTGAAAGTGTGGTATTAGCTATTATCATAAATGAAATAAGAACTACTCAGACAAAAGGCAATGAAACCATGGCTTTTCTTTCTGTCTCTGATTTTTCTGGCCAAGCTCCAGCCGTAATCTTTCCAAGAGTTTATCGCGAATTTCGTGATTTGATAGCTATAGATTCATGCATAGCCATAAAAGCTACTGTCTATGTTAGAAATGGCGAAAAGGGATTTGTGGTGGAGAGAGCTAAAAGGTTGGAGTGATTCTGTAATATAAATAATAATAAATCAATGAATCTTAGATTAAATAAATTATTTTTAAAATTGACAATATGTGCATTTGTACTAACTTTTATCTGTTTCCCATCAAAAATTGTTCATGGCCAAGTAAAGAATTATGAAAAATTATTTTATATTGTTAATGGAAAGAACGGTATTGAAAGTTTTAAAAAGAATGTTAAATTTATAGACATTATTGCTCCACAGAGCTATACAATCGCTTCAGATTTAACTATATCAGGATCAGTTAGTGATGAGATAAAAAATGTTGCAAAAAATAATAATATTAAAATCATCCCTCTTGTTGTAAATGCTGGCTTTAGTCAAAAAATCATCCACGATATTCTAATATCATCAAATGAAATTCAGGATAGGATTATTTATTTCTTGATAAATGAAGCTAAGGAAAATAGTTATAGTGGTTGGCAGTTTGATCTTGAACATATTTCTTATACAGATAGAGATGCTTACAGTAATTTTGTTGAAAAAACAGCTGAGAAATTTAAGAAAAATAATTTATCATTAAGTATTGCTGCTGTGGCTCGGATAGATGACAATGATGATACTGATTTCTATAAGAATTGGAGCGGAGTGTTTGACTACGAAAGATTAGCCAAGACTTTAGACTTTATAAGCATTATGACTTATGACGATCCCAATTCAAAAGGCCCTACAGCTTCAATGCCTTTTATAAAAAATGTTTACAAATATCTCAAAGACAAAATTCCTCCAGAGAAGCTATCTTTAGGAGTTCCATTTTATTATTGGGGTTGGAGTGTGAATCCATTTAAGCGCTTACGATCTGGAGGAACTTATCAGCGATTGGAATTTTTACGTTCATTATATAGGACGATAGAAGGATTTGATCTAGACTACAAAATACCTTATTTGAAATATTCAATTGGAAAGAGTCAATATATTGTATGGCATGAAGATGCGAGAAGTTTTGCGAGTAAGCTAGATTTTATGAAAAATAATAATTTACGAGGATTTTCAGCATGGGTTCTCGGTCTAGAAAATCCATGTATTTGGAATGTTCTAAAAAAAGATTCAGTATCTTCTACTACTAGAGAAAATAATGATAAAATCAGTATAAAGATAGAGAACATGACTCTTGAAGAAAAGATTGGTCAGATGTTTTTGGTAGGAATATTTACTGGTGATAGTAATGCGACACTAGAAAAACTTATAACTGATAAAAAAATTGGTTCTATTATTCTAATGAATCAGAATATTAAAGACCAGAAAATTGCAAACCTCACTCAACATTTTCAAGATGTAGCTTCAAGCACGCACCAACCGCCACTTCTCATTTCAGTGGATCAAGAAGGTGGTATTGTCTCTCGTATTACCGATTCAGATTCAGACTTAACTTCAGAACCACAGATAAGAAATCCCAATCAAGCTTATAATGTTGCTTTAGCTCGTGGTAAAGAACTCTATAAAAAAGGAGTTAATGTTAATTTTGCACCCGTACTTGAATATATCACAGACCCAGATTCTTTCTTATATCACAGAGTCTTTAGAGGTTCAAAGGAAAATATGACTACTAATGGTGAAAATATGGTTCGCGGATATCAAGATGCTGGCATAGCTTCTGTAGTTAAACATTTCCCAGGACATGATAATGACTCAATTGATTCTCATAAAAATTTACCGATTTCAAAGATAGATAAAGAAAATCTTACTGAACATATGCGTATATTTGAGAAAGTTATTGAAAAAGAAAAACCATCAATGGTTATGACTGCACATGTATTATTTCCTAAAATTGATCCTACCTACCCTGCAACTTTGTCGCCAATCTTTATAAAAATACTACGAGATGATTATAATTATGATGGAGTTATTATTACAGATGATATGAATATGGGAGCTATTACAAAAAGTTTTGGAATTGAGAAAAGTGCTTTACAAGCTGTAAATGCTGGTAATGATATTCTCTTGTATGTTGCACCCATAGAAACAATCAATAAAGCATATGATGCAATATTGCAAGCTGTCCGTGATGGTCGTATTTCAGAAGAAAGAATTGACTCAAGCGTACATAGAGTTTTAAAGCTTAAAGAAAAGTTGCATTCGATAAAGACTTCTTCTTAAAATACCTTTACAAGATAAAAAATGATACAATCACCTCGTATGGTAGTAGCAGAACGAAAAATTCTCGCAATAGTTAAGGATAAACCGTACTTTATAGAGGGTAATTTTGTTTTGTATCTAGGAGATTGCTTGAATATTCTAAAGCAATTACCCGAAAATTCTGTTGATATGGTTTTTGCTGATCCCCCATACAATCTATCAAATGATGGGTTCACTGTTCATGCGGGAAGAATGGTAAGTGTAAATAAGGGCAACTGGGACAAAAGTAAGGGTTTTGAGGATGATTATAATTTTCATTTTCGTTGGATGGAAGCTTGTAAAAGAGTCTTGAAACCAGGTGGAACACTTTGGGTAAGTGGAACATACCATTCAATTTATCAGTGTGGACACGCACTACAATCTCTCGGATATCATATCCTTAATGATATAGCGTGGTTCAAGCCAAACGCCTCGCCAAACTTGAGTTGTCGTTTCTTTACCGCAAGTCACGAGACGATTATCTGGGCAAGAAAAGATAAAAAAGCAAAACATACTTTTAACTATGATTTAATGAAAGAGGGAAACTGGACAGAAGATCAATTAAAGAAACCGGGACTGCAGATGCGTTCTGTATGGGCTATGGGTACACCACGACCCGCTGAAAAAATATATGGTAAACATCCTACTCAAAAGCCACTCGATTTACTCAAGCGCATTGTACTATCAAGTACAAATAAGGGTGATGTAGTTCTCGATCCTTTTGCAGGCAGTTCTACGACAGGGATCGTCTCAGCCATGAATGATAGAAAATACATCGGTATTGACATGGAGAAAAATTATTTAGAATTGTCAAAGAAAAGATTTAATGACATAGAGAAATAATATGACAACTAATTTAAAAGATATTCTCATAGAAAAAGTAAATAAGTCTGTATGGTGGCATGTGACACCATATGACAGAGGCGCGTATAAAAAACGAGGAAAATTTCTTTCTTCAACATATAAACAAGCAGAATTTTATGGTAGACCATGTGATATCCCAGAAAAAGTTTCTATTTCAAATCCACTTTATGGAACATCAGAAATGGAGATTCTTCAGGTATTGTTTCCTAAGGAATATAATGGTTTATGTGCAACTTTTGAACATGATTATGAAGATTGGTATGAGCGACGCATTGAACTTGATTCAAAAATGTATCAACAGGCAAAAAGAATGGGTTTTGATGCAATTGTTTTGCTCGACAGTAACGGAAAGAAATATCTTATAAATAATAAAAAACCTCATTCTATTGAGTTAAATTTATGTAAATGATTTCATGAATGAACACGAACTTAAAAAATTTATGATTTTTCATAGAAGTGGTGAGGAAAAGACACCACTGAATGTTTTTGAAGTTAATGGAAGTTATATTATTGCTGTATATCAGGGCACTCTCAGTAAGTTTGATATTTTAATTAAGTATAAACAAAAAATTAAAGGGAAATGGTCAAGGTTAAGAACACCAAAACATATCCATTGGGCAGTAGATATTCTGATTAAACTACATGAGGAGAAATCAAAAACTCAAGCCTTCCTCGATTTTTTGATTGGAGTTTGGGAGAGGACGGTCCCAGTTCGGAATAGAGAACAACAAAAAGATATTTTAAGTATCGATATCTTACTTACGGATAGTCAAAATCTTATTAGCGAATATGAATCTCTCAGTAATAAAGGAGAGTATAGTATTAAATTTTTAATACTATTAGCAAAGCTTTTAATGATACAAGAAAAAACAAACTTAGAAACTGCTTTTATGTTTAAAAATTTATTAAAGTCTCTTCGGGAAAAGGGTGATATTTTTTCAGTTGTATCGATTGCTTCGCATAATGGACGATAAATAAAATGAAAATAATTACCAGACAAATCGCGATTGCAAATCTCAAAAAACATATCGGGCAAGATCTGCGCAAGTTTGCTTTGGATCATGGTATTACTACCTACGAGACAGGAAAACAGAATAAGGGATGGAAAGGTTTAGTATTAGAGCGTCTTGCTGGATTGGAAACAAATGTTTCAAAGGCACCCAATGGACTCACTTATGAGTTAAAATCTGTAAGCTTCCACAATAAAGAAGAAATGCTTGTTCCAAGAGAGACAATGGCAATAACAATGATCAACCCAGAGGAATTGAGAGCCCATTCTTTCTTTGAGAGCCACTGCTGGGCAAAATTAAAGACGATAGTCTTTTGTGCGGTGATGTGGCACGGTCAAAATGCGAAAGAAGCTGAGTTGATAAAAGTTACGAGTTTAGATTTCTCTGAAACTGATGAGTTGATATTGGAAATAAAACAAGATTATGATTTTATACGTAATAAACTTATCAAAAAAGGATTTGAAACATTGACTGGCAAAGATGGGAAATGGATGCAAGCTAGAACAAAGGGGGCGGGTCACGGTTCTACAAGTAGGGCTTTCTACGCAAGGACATCATTGGTTAAGAAAATTTTTGAGACGGCGAAATAAACTTTATGAAAGAAATCATTACCTTCCCCTATTATAAATGTGGATAGCGAACTTCAATTTCTCACTCATCATTAGTATTCCATCAACTTCTTTGCTATTATATGGCTATGAAAAATGGAGAAAATAAAGAAGATAATCATATCCAAAATCTTCGTCATACACTAGCACACCTTCTATCAGCAGTAGTTTTGGATTTGTATCCCAATACCAGAAACTCCATTGGCCCAGCTATTGATAATGGTTTCTATTACGATTTTGAATTCCCTGCTGATGTTAAATTTTCAGACAAAGATTTGCCAGAATTAGAAGAAAAAATGAAAGTTTTTATCAAGGATTGGAAAAAGTTTAAACACAAAGAAGTCAGTGAAAAAGAAGCCAAAGCTCATTTCAAAGATAATCCATACAAATTAGAATTAATTGATGAGATTGTGAAGAAAAGAAAAAAAATAACTTTATACACTTGTGGTTCAGAAACTTCTAGTGAATTTACTGATCTTTGTAGAGGTGGACATATTGAATATCCAAGCAAAGATATCTCGCCAGACTCATTTAAGCTTTCTCATATAGCCGGAGCATACTGGAGAGGAGATGAAAAAAACAAAATGCTCACACGTATTTATGGCTTGGCTTTTGACAATAAAGAAGAACTTGAGAGATATGAAGCTCAGATGATTGAAGCGGAAAAAAGAGACCATAAAAAGCTAGGGAAAGAACTCCATTTGTTTACTATCTCTGATATCGTTGGAAAGGGCTTGCCAATGCATTTACCAAAAGGAAACATTATTCGAACAGAATTGGAAAAGTTCACTAGGAATGAGAAAGAAAGACTTGGATTCTCTTTTGTCACAATACCTCATATAGCAAAGAAGGAACTGTATATTCGTAGTGGTCACATGGGAAAATATGATGCCATGATGCCTATTATGACTGATGAGAATGGAGAAGAATTTGTGATGAAAGCCATGAGTTGTCCTCACCACTTTGAAATATACAATGCCGAGCAACATAGTTATCGTGATTTACCTCTTCGTATAGCAGAAAACACGACTGTTTATCGTAATGAAAAGAGTGGAGAATTATCAGGTCTTTTAAGAGTAAAAAATATTACTCAGGATGATTCTCATCATTTTATCCGTCCAGATCAAATAGAATCGGAAATTGAGATGATTTTTGGTTTAATGCAGAAAGTTTATTCTGTATTTGGATTTGATGATTATAATATAGAAATATCTGTACGAGATTTGAAAAATAAAGACAAATATTGTGGAGATGATAAGGTTTGGCAAAAATCAGAAGAAATACTTCTTGAGTCGGTTAAAAAATGGGGTATCAAATACTCCATAAAAGAAGGCGAGGCCGCTTTCTATGGTCCAAAAATCGATATTAAAGTAAAAGATTCTATCGGTCGTGATTGGCAACTCACCACCATTCAGTTAGATTTTAATCAGCCAGAGAATTTTGACATGAATTATACTGGTGATGATGGAAAAAGACATCGTGTTGTTGTTTTACATGTAGCCATTCTGGGCTCATTTGAAAGATTTATGGGTATTCTTATTGAACACTATGCTGGCAAATTCCCCCTCTGGCTTTCTCCAGTCCAAGTTCGCATAATCCCTATTGCAGATTCGCACCACGATAAAGCCCTTGAGCTTCAGAAGAAAATGAAAGAAGTAAGTATTCGCACAGAAATTGATTTATCAAAAGAGACATTTGGCAAGAAAATAAGGACGGCAAAGACAGAACATATTCCCTATTTTATTATTATTGGCGATAAAGATATCAGTGCAAATAAAGTGACTCTTGAGAGTAGAGATTCTGGACAGATTGGACAGTTAAGTGAAGATGGAGTAATTGAAAGAATAAATAAAGAGATAAAAGAAAAGAAGTAAAATAAATATAGATAGAAGAAGAGCAAAGAGATATTGAATGGAAATCTCATCTGATAAACAAAAACCCCTTATGGGGCTCTTGTTTTATTATATTTGGAACTAACACCCGTCTATACCACCAATATTACATCTTTTTTCTATTTAAGATGAGATAAATAATAACACTAAAGAGGACGAGTAGGACAAGTATGATTACCCAACCCCAAGGAACATTTTTAAGAGAAAATAGAGATGCTGCAGATAAACTGTCTTCTTTTTCTACCACTGGTTGCACTGTCTCCTTTGGTGTTTCTTTGACAACAGTGACTACGGCTTTCTTGGGAGAATAAGTCTTACCAGTGTATGTTACTGCTGGCGCTACATATTTATTTGGATAGTATTGATTGTTATAATTTACTGTTGGAACACCTACAGTAACAGTATTGGTGCATTGAGCAGAAATCTGTCTGCCGTCTGAATAGACGGTGACTGTGGCATATTTCAAACCGAGAAAATTGTAATAAGTATTTATAGAACTCTGTGAGCCATAAATATTATCTGTGCCTGTCCATCCGTAAGTGTAATAACCGTTACCACCTGCAGGATAGGCAGTCCATATCACATTTTGCCCAGCGGGAGAAAATATCACATTGGCGCTACATGACACAGAGAGAGGAGTATAATAATTGTAATTGTAAGGATAATTGTTGTAAGAGTAATTGTTATTGTAGTTATAGTTGTAATTATTGTAATCATAGACCATTACAGAACCGCCACAATTTTGAGATATAGTCTGATTGCCTGATATTACTGTAACGACAGCAGTTTTTGAACCAGAATAATTGTATGATTTGACAATACTTGAACCATATCCAGAAAGACCTTCTGTACCTGACCATGAGTAGTAATAAGAACCATTTCCCCCAGAGACAGAAGCTCTCCACTCCACAGAACTGCCGACATTGGCGGTAGTGGGTATGGAATAGCAACTTACATAGAGAGGAGAAGTGTAGTTGTAAGAATTATAATTATCATAAGTATAGACAGGAGTATAAACTATCGGTGTGTTATATACCACAGGTATTGGAGTTGCGACAACAGCAGGACTATTTACTGTTGTGCTAGTATTGGTAGTGTTGTTACTATTGGTATTTGTAGTATTGTTGCTGTTTGTATTTGTGACATTTTGGACTACGGCCTCATCATGCTTGTCATTATCATCACAACTAAAGAGACAAAAAGGGTCAAGAGGATTAAATGGGTTGAAATCAATAGCTTGAGCTTTTATGGGCAAAAGAATAAAAGATGCAAATATGAAAATTAAACTTAAAAAAGCTATATTTTGAGCTATCTTTGAGCTATTATTTGACTTAGTATTTGAATTTATGTTGGCGTATATCTTGTTGTTCGTCATAATGAAGTACTGTATACCAACTTCGTCTAAATGTCAATAGTTGCCTTTTTGGCGTTTGATTGGATAAACATTTTTCTAGAAGGAACATCTGTTCCCATAAGCATGTCAAAGACCTTATCGGCTTCTTGAGCATCTTCTATATTGACTTGCCTTAATATGCGTTTCTCCGGATTCATAGTCGTTTCCCAAAGCTCGTCAGCATTCATCTCTCCGAGACCCTTGTAACGCTGAATAGAAATCTTCGCTTTTTTATCTTTTCCTATATTTTCGTTTCCCTTTTCTATTTCTTCTTCAGATTGAGCTAAAGAAAGTATTTCTTCTTTTGCTGATTCAATTTCATCAATATCATTCATTTCTTCTATCTCTTTTCCAAGAGCTTTCACTTTTTCCTCTTCACTATAGAAATAGAGGATTTCCTTCCCTCTTTTTATCTTATAAAGTGGTGGTTGAGCGATGTAAATGTAACCACCTTCAATAAGAGGTTTAAAATAACGATAAAGGAGAGTGAGTATAAGCGTGCGTATATGAGCTCCGTCAACATCGGCATCAGTAGCAATTATTATCTTGTGATAACGAAGTCTTGAAATATCAAAAGTATCGCCAATAGCTGTTCCAAAAGCCAAAACAAGATTTTTTATTTGTTCCGAACCAAGCATGCGGTCAAGACGAGCTCTTTCAATATTTAGTATTTTCCCACGGAGAGGAAGTATGGCTTGTATTCGACGGTCACGGCCTGTTTTTGCTGTACCGCCAGCCGAATCTCCTTCTACAATAAATAATTCTGATTCACTTGCATCATGACTTTGACAATCAGCTAGTTTTCCCGGCAAAGTCATACCCTCCAAAGCGCCTTTTCGCAATACGCTATCCTTTGCTGCTTTTGCCGCTTTGCGGGCTTTCATAGCAAGAACGACTTTTGTGATAATCGCCCTAGCATCATCTGGATTTTCTTCCAAAAAGGCGGAAAAAGATTCACCAAAGACTGTAGCTACAGCTCCTTGCGCCTCTACAGAACCAAGCTTGGCTTTTGTTTGACCTTCAAACTGTATTTCGCGGAGCTTGACGGAAATGACAGCTGTAAGCCCCTCCAAAACATCATCTCCTGTGAAATTATCTTCTCCATCTTTAGACAGATTGTTGTTTTTTGCATATGTGTTCAAAGTCCTAGTCAATGCAGTCTTGAATCCCGTGATATGCGTACCTCCTTCAGGGTTGTAGATATTGTTGGCAAATGGTAAAACATGCGAAATGATATCGTCGGCGTATTGCAAAGCTATTTCAACAGATTCAATTCCTTCCACTTTCTTTTCAATATAAAAAATATTTTTATGCACTGGCTTTAGTATCTGATTTGTGAATTTGACCAAAGACGAAAGTCCTCCTTCAAAATAGAAAGTATGAGAAGGAGTTTGCATGTCTATGTCTTTTAGATAAAAAAAGTTTTCGTCTATATCCAAAGCACCGTCTTTTGTGAATTTTATTTCTTCACCAACATAATCTCGCGCATCAATGACAGTTATGCGCAGAGCTTTTGTTAGATAAGCTTGCTGGCGGAGAGAATTGACTACTCTGTTGAAATCAAAACTCACTTCTTTAAAGATTTCAATATCGGGCTCAAATGTGACAATAGTTCCATGCAGTTTTGTTGAACCAATTTTTTTGACACTGGCTTTCTTCTTACCCTGCGAGTATTCCTGTATGTGTATTCCGCCATCTTTATGCACAAGGACTTGGGTATAAATGGAAAGAGCGTTGACTACAGACGCCCCTACTCCATGAAGACCCCCAGAAACTTTATATCCTGTATCCTTTCCTCCAAATTTCCCGCCGGCATGCAAAACCGTCATGATGGTTTCCAAAGCTGAAACTTTTGTCTGTTTGTGTATATCCACAGGTACCCCTCGACCATTATCTACTACTCTTACGCGATTGTGAGGCAAAAGAGCCACCTCTATATCATTGGCAAAACCACCCATGGCTTCATCGCGGGAATTGTCAAAAATTTCAGTGATGAGGTGGTGAAGTCCATCAGGACCAGTTGTGCCAATGTACATTCCAGGGCGTCTTCTGACTGGTTCAAGTCCTTCTAGAACCTGTATAGCATCAGCTCCGTAGGCGTCTTTTTTCTCCTTCTTTTTATCAGCCATATAGGTATAAGTATAGCAAATTCTAGTGTTTTATGGAAGATAATTTATCTTCTATTTCCATCAATCTATTGTATTTGCAAATCCTCTCCTCTCTTGCAAGAGAGCCAGATTTAATATATCCACAAGAAAGACCAACTGCCAAATCAGAAATAAAAGTATCTGTAGTTTCACCAGACCTATGAGAAACAAAAGGTAACCACCCTTGCTCTTTTGTCATTTGTATAGCTTCAATAGTCTCAGACAAAGAACCGATTTGATTTGGTTTTATCAAGACAGAATTGACAGAGTTCTTTTCTATAGCCATCTTTATCCTTTTTATATTTGTAACCAAAAGGTCATCTCCGACAATCTTTATTTTATTTCCCAACCTTCTGACGATATTCTCAAAACCAAACCAATCATCTTCCGCCAAGCCATCTTCTATAGAAATGACCGGGTGCTCATTTACCAATTTCTCATACCAATCAATCATTTCACCGCTATTCATCTCGCGTTCTTTACCGTCTATCTTTAATCTATAAATACCATCTCCATAAAAACCAGAAGAGGCGCAATCAATCCCTATTTTTATATTTTCAAAATCATATCCCGCCGATTTTATGGCTGACTCTATATGTTCAAACGCCTCTTCGTTTGTCCTTAGTTTTGGGGCAAAACCTCCTTCATCGCCAATACTTATAGCATATCCTTTTTTTTGCAATATATCTTTTAACGAAGAAATAATTTCTGCGCCGGCTTGAACCTTGCGACGAAATGTATCAAAACCAATAGGCGCTATCATGAATTCTTGGATATCCAAACCACTATTGGCATGTTTGCCACCATTTATTATATTGAACATCGGCTGTGGCAATTTATAATCTGTATTATGCACAAGCCCTCCCAGATATTCATAAAGTTCAACTTTCCTCTCTTTCGCCACAGCGCGAGCAAAAGACAAAGAGACGCCAAGTATAGCATTGGCTCCTAGTCGTGATTTGTTTTCTGTTCCATCAAGTTGTATTAGGAATTTATCCAGCTTATTTTGGTCAAAATCTTTCCCTACAATATTTTGACTGATTTCAATATTTACATTTTCTACAGCTTTTAGCACTCCTAGCCCTCTATATCTACTTTCATCATTGTCCCTAAGTTCAATGGCTTCATATTTTCCTGTACTCGCCCCGGAAGGAACAGACGCCAGACCAATAGCCCCATCTGTAATCGTTCGTCCCATCACTATATCTGTGTCACCATCCATGCCACCTTCCAGCTCACAAACAACTTCAACCGTAGGATTGCCCCGCGAGTCCAATATTTCTCTGGCTTTTATGGTCTTTATTTTTGACATCTATTTATTTAAATTTTGAATATACAACTCAACTTAATGAAAATTTTCTAATCTCTACAGAAGATGCAAATGACTTGCACCGACCATATGCTTCTCCGCTTCAATAATTATTCTCTCCATCACAGCTACCGCTTCAACAGGATATTTGCCTAAAGCGGTTTCTTCAGAAAGCATCACAGCATCAGAACCTTGGAGGATGGCATTTGCCACATCAGTAACCTCGGCTCTAGTCGGAATAGGGTGGTCTACCATAGTCAACATCATCTGCGTAGCAGTAATAACTGGTTTGCCAGCTTTCTTTGCTCTCTTTATAATATCAGCTTGAATAAAAGGGATGCTTTCAATAGGCACCTCTGAACCCAAATCGCCTCTAGCTATCATAACCGCATCCGACACTGATATTATTTTATCCAGATTTTCCAAAGCTTTCTTTCGCTCTATTTTAGCGATGACAGATTGATGACCGCTATATTTTTTTATGATTTCACGGCAAATCAAAATATCTTTTTCGTCTCCGACAAAAGATTGGGCGATATAATCCACTTTATTGATAACTCCAAGTCGTATGCATTCTTTGTCTTCATCGGTTAGCACAGAGACGGCGCCCATATCGTAAGTATGACTATCTGTATCTTGAATGCGCGGACCAGGCAAATCAAGAATGATTGGGATTTTTCTTATCTGTTGATTAGTAGATGTCTTTCCAATCTCTATTTCTGCTTGCCGTATGACCTCAATGCTTTTTGTATGGTCTTCAAAACTTCCCCAAGCAAAATTGAGTCGCGCAATATCCATATTATGAATAATCATCTCTTTAAGTACTGCGATATAAACAGAGGAAGGACCTATTGTGGCTATGATTTGAGCTTTTGAATTCATTTTTTTATTTTGATTTTTATATAATCATTTTAGCACAACTTCATCTCATGATAGATTATTTTTCCCGACTTTAACTTAATCCATGATTAGATTTTTCCCTGTCATTTCTTTTGGCTGTTTTATATCCATAATAGAAAGTATTGTCGGCGCTACATCCGCCAAACCGCCATTTTTCAGATTTACACCCTCCTTGGTCAAGATAGCCGGGACGGGATTTAAGGTATGAGATGTATGTTTTAGACCATTTGATGGCTCAATATTCATCTCGGCATTGCCGTGGTCTGCTGTAATAAACGCAATGCCTCCTTTGGCAAGCAAAGCCGGAATAATGCGAGATAGAGCTCTATCAACTGCCGATATGGCTTTCTGTATAGCCATTTCATCACCTGTATGTCCTACCATATCGGCATTGGCAAAATTTACAAAAATGAAATCAGTGTCTTTTTCAATCTGTCGCAAGACTTCATCAGCGATGCCTACAGACCTCATTTCTGGCACCTCATCATAACCATGTATGGGCTTGCCATTTATCTTTTTTATACTTGTGATAAGAATGTCCTTTTCTCCATTATATGGCGTCTGTCGTCCTCCATTCAGAAAAAATGTGGCATGGAAAAACTTCTCCGATTCGGCGATATGAACTTGCCTCAATCCGCATTTTGATATTTCTTCACCTAGAGTATATGAAAGGGGTTCTGGAGTAAAAGCCACATCCGTCTTAAGTCCAGGGTCATATTGAGTCATTGTTACAAAATATATATTGCTCTTTACCGCGCGTTCGGTGGTGAGCTTGGAAAGCATTCTCGCTCTATCGGGACGAAAATTGAAAAAGAATACACCGTCATTTTCTTTTATACCGCAAGCGTTATTTTCTTCATCAAGACAAACAATCGGTTCAATAAGATTGTCATCTATATGTTTATTATCATAAAGTTGTTTTATGAGAAGTTCTTGGTCTTTTATATGACATACATTTCCCTTACATTCAAAAATTGCTTCTTCGGCTTTTTTCACTCTATCCCAATTATTATCGCGGTCCATAGCGTAGTATCTGCCTGTAATCGTAGCAATAAAGCCAACTCCAAGTTTATCAAGAAAATCTTGCAATTCTTTTATATATCCACCGGCGGATTGCGGAGGGGTATCATGTCCGTCTGTAAAAACATGAATAGCAATCTTTTTCATGCCAGAATCCTTAGCGGTCTTTAGAAAAGTATAAAGATGGTCTGTATGGCTATGAATACCTCCGGGACCCAACATACCCTCCACATGAAGAACAGAATTATTTTTCTTCACATGCTCAAAAAGACGCTTGAAGCTTTGATTTTTATTAAACTCGCCATTCTTAATGGCTTTTGAAATCCTTGATAAATCGCTTTGCGGAATTCTACCAGCGCCCATGCAATGATGTCCCGTTTCGCTGTCACCCATTTGACCTTTTGGTAAGCCAACATATTCTTCACTAGCTTGTAAAAGAGCGTGCGGATATCTATTCCAAAGCGAATCAAAGAATGGCTTGTGCGCCATAGCAATAGCATTATGACTTTTATCTTCTCTATATCCCCAACCATCTAGGACAATCAGAGCAACCATCTTTTTATTCTTTTCATTCATAATTTACTTTTCATACATATCCTGCATATCCATTCTCTCATATATTTCTCGCTCGTATTTTACATATCTTACTATATTGGACAATCTACACCAACAACTTGACTGATATTTGTAAAGCCGTCTTTTTTGAGAAGTTGGACTAATCCTTGATTTATCTCGCTTACGACTTGAGGTCCTTCAAAAATCATACCTGTTATCATCTGCACAAGCGATGCTCCTAGACGAATCTTTTTATATGCGTCTTCGGCTGAAAAGACGCCGCCAGAACCAATAAGTATCAACTTTCCGCCTACTCTTTTATAAATGTGAGACATCATTTTATCAGACAAATCCTGCACTATCTTTCCGCTCATACCGCCAACCGCGGGAACATGATTGTCTACGATTCTTGAATTATCTCTCTTCTTGGTCAAATTTGTGCAAATAATACCATGAATACGATGAAATAGAACTATATCAAGCAATCTATCAAGCTCCATCAATGAAAGGTCGGGAGAGAGTTTAATAAATATCGGCTTTGTTGTAGGAATTTTATCTATAGTATCCAAAAGGTAAACAAGATTTTGCGGAATAATAAATGGCTGTCCTCCTTCTGTATTTGGACAACTGATATTTATTGTCATATAGCTTCCAAATGGTTCCATGACTCTAAAGCTCTTGGCAAAATCTTTTACAGCATTATTAATGATAAAATTATCTTTGCAATTGGTCATAGCTATATTTATTCCTATTGGAAAAAAAATACCATTTTTCCTTGAAATCTCTTCTTTATATTCTCCAATCCTATTTAATCTTTTGGACGAAATATCAGCCAGTTTTTTATTTAATCTGTCAGCAATAGCTTCACAACCATCATTTTTCAACCCATAATAAACCAAAAGTCCGCGAGACTCTTTGAGTCGCCACAATCGCGGTTTTGGATTTCCTTCACAAAAATTTCCAGTAATAGAGCCGACTTCAGCAAAGCCAAAACCGACTGAAGAAAGTATGTCTGTGAGTTGGGCATTCTTATCAAAGCCGGCCGAAAGACCAATGGGGTTTTTGAAATCCATTCCTAAAATCTTCTGTTCCAATATCTTATTTTCATATCCAAAAAATCCTTCTGTTATCTTTTTACCAACTCTGTAATCTCCAAGTAAAGCACCCAGACTGGTTATCTTGTCATGGATATATTCTGGGTCCATCATAAAAAAAACGGGCTTTAGAATGTATCTGTAAAAATTTGAGAAAATCTTATTGCGGTAATAAATAATAGCTTCATTCATATATGATAGTCTCAATCTCCATTAAAAACCTAAATCTATCTAATTGCGAAGTTAATTGATTAATGAATTATACTATATCCTAAACTCTATCACACCACCATCTTCTGGTATCTATATCGCTTGATTCAGAATTAAAATCTGACGTGAAAATTGATCCCCAGATATATACAGCCAGCAATCCTCGTGGCGAATATTCACCATAAAGTTCAGTGATGTTTTGCCAAGGATTCTGTATTTATTGTTTTATCTTTATTTTCAAGTGTTTCCATAATGATTTTATAGCTTCACGTATCGTGTTCCTCGACCTCGACCCACTCTCTTTACTTTTCCAAGCTCAACAAGCCGCTCGAGTGCTTGTCGAACGGTTCCCAACGCGATGCCAGTTGCATTCACAATCTCACTTGGACCAGCTTCAGCAATGTTTGAGATATACTTCCACACCTCAGCCTGCTTTGGTGAAAGGTGATCGTCTTCAGCACCTTCTTCAACAAACGCTACTGCCTTTGTTGCTTGCTCTTGAACAACTGAGGTGAAGAAATTGAGCCACGGCGCAATGGTGTCGTGATCTGTTTTAAATGTCTCTTGAGATTTGCGAAGTGCAAGATAGTATTCATCCTTTCGGCGCTCAATTATTTGCTCATGAGAAATGTACTGAACAAACTGATAACCTGATCGAAGGAGAAGAAGGTTTGTGAGCACACGTGAAAGACGCCCATTTCCATCTTCGAATGGGTGGATCTTCAAAAATTCAACAATAAAGTTAGCGATGGTGAGTA
Organism: Minisyncoccota bacterium; assembly: GCA_036516895.1. Lineage (GTDB taxonomy): Bacteria > Patescibacteriota > Minisyncoccia > Phycocordibacterales > PALSA-1337 > CAIOGI01. Next base: position 24,983 of record DATDZD010000023.1, read on the forward strand.
AAGGATGGAATCGATTCTTTTCGAGGGCATCTTTTGTCCAATCAACAAGCTCCTGCATCTCTTTTGCAGTCAAAAATACTGGAGTTGTTTCAAACATTATCCGAGCAACCTTTCCATCCGGGCCCAAAACACCCACAGTATTCTCTTTCTTTTTGTAGTCACCACGATGAATGTCGTCTTTTGTGGAATATTTAAGAAGCTCTTTATGAAGAGATGTGATTGTGCCTTCTCGAAGTGGCAGTGACTCAAAGCTGTCAAAAACATTTTGGAGGGTTTCGAGATATCCTTGCACTTCTTGTGAGTCTCGATCAGCAAACTTTGAGACTACGAGACCCTGCATTATTTTTTCTACTTCTTCGTCGGTAAGTTTTGCACCTTCAATACGAGTTGAGGCTCCGGCTGAAGTTACAAGTACCGATTTTCTCAAACTCGTGATAGCCTGCGGAGTCATTTTAAGACCAGCTCGAAATTGCCCCTTGATCTCATCAATGGCAGCAATAATAGCCACGATATGTGGATCGGGTGCTTTAATTCGATGGTCAAATTTGCTGGTATTGTCTTCCATAATCGCTATATTAATACATAGCGGATTATAGCTGATTACAGCGGTAAAGGCAAGTAGCTGTACGCGTCCACCACATCCCCATCTTCGAATACTTGACATAATTATGATGGTCTGCTATTTCTCATACGGAAATAAGCTTTGACCGTTTGAGCCAGGTGTCGCCGTATCATCGTTCTACTGAATGGTGTGATCAAGGGTCATATTTAGGGTCGGAAACCTCGCGTTTCCGGCTCTCTTTTTTTACCTATATCCTAAACTCCACCACATCACCATCTTTTACAATATACTCTTTGCCCTCTGTCCTAACCAAACCTCTCTCTCTAGCTTGACCGTATGAGCCAACTTCAAGTAGCTTGCCCCACTCTATGACTTCAGCTCGTATAAATTTATCTTTGAAATCGCCATGAATAGCAGTTCCAGCTTCTGGAGCTGTCCATCCTCGCTTGATAGTCCACGCCCTTGTCTCATCTTCTCCAGTTGTAAAATATGTAATGAGGTCAAGAAGCTCATAGCCCTTTTTAATCAAATCATCAATGCCATCATCTTTGACGCCTAGTCCTTCTCTCAATTCCTTTTTATCTTTATCTTCTATATCCTTCAGTTCCTGTTCAATGCCAGCATCCACGATTACCCATTTTGCCTTAGTTTCATTAAAGAATTTCATAAGGGCTTCATATCTTTCGTCTTTTTTACTATCATCCTTTTTATCTCCGAACTCATCTCCAACATTATCTATATTTTCATTTCTTATCACTATTTCATCCAAATTCCTTCCACCTGCTTTTTTATTCAAAACATATACAAATGGCTTTGATGTTAAAAGATGAAATGATTTCAGAAATGGTTTTTCAAATTCATCGGCCGTGACAGTTGAAGCGAGTTTTCCATTTTCCAGGATTTTCTTTAATCTTTCAAGAAGTCCATGCTCTATGATAGCTTCCTTCTTGCCAGCTTTCACTTCTTTTCCAAGGTTCACCAGTCTCTTTGAAACAGTCTGCATATCTGCCAAAATCAGCTCAAGATTTATAATCTCTATATCCTTTAGAGGATTGATATTACCATCAACATGAATAATATTATCATCTTCAAAAATACGCACGACTTCGGCAATAGCGTCAGTTTCGCGAATGTTTGATAAAAATTGATTACCTAATCCTTCTCCATCAGACGCTCCTTTTACAAGTCCCGCTATGTCCACGAATTCTATGGAAGCGGGGACCGTCTTGGCTGATTTTGAAAATGTGGAGAGCCGATATAATCTTTCGTCTGGCACTGCCACTACGCCGACCGAAGGGTCAATGGTCGCAAAAGGATAATTGGCAACAAGCACGCTTTTTCTAGTAAGCGCGTTAAAAAGTGTTGATTTTCCGACATTTGGCAAACCGACGATGCCTATACTTAGACTCATAATATGGTTATAACAAAATCGTGCGAGCTTGCGGGAAGGAAGACTTATTTTTTCGAGCTTGCGAGACAAAAATAAGTGCTTCCGACCGCAAGTAAGCGAGCCGATTTTGTCTAGACTTGAACATCATACCACACTCTCGCTTCCCTTTTTATATATGACCAAAGGCAAAGAATCCCATGCTGTGACAATAGAAGTTATAAACTTCCAAGCGCGAAGAACTTCATCAGTGCTAGTAAAGAGAGTTTGGTCACCCACAATAGCGTCATAAAGAACTCTCTCATAAGCATCGGGCAATTCTTGAAAAGAAGGAGAATCGCTATACTTGAACTTCAGAGTTTTTGGTTCAACTTTCATGCCAAAACCGGGAGTCTTTACAAAGAAACGAATCTTAATTCCTTCATTTGGTTGAATACGGAAAGTCAAAATATTTTGTAAATCATGCTCTATCTCTTCATCATTTTTCTTATTATCTTCATCTCTAATTAATTTACCAGAATCATTTCCGTTTTCACTTTTAGTCTCTATATTATATTTATCCCCTATTCTATTTTTTAATTTACTTTTGAAAGTCTCTCCACTTTTAAAATAAATATCAATCTCCGACTTGCTTTCTGATAAAGCTTTGCCACTTTCCAGATAAAATGGCACACCCTTCCAACGAGGACAATCTATATATGTTTCAACACGAAAATATGTTTCAGTGCGACTATTTCTTTTTACTCCTTTTTCATTGACATATCCTTCATATTGCCCTCGGACTAGAATATCAGCAAGTCCTTTTGAAATGACGGGCTTGATATTTCCCAAAAGTTTGGCTCTTTGTTTGCGAATAGAAATAGCGTCAAAGTTTTCTGGCGGTTCCATAGCGACCAAAGCGAGCATCTGGAGAATATGATTTTGGCCAACATCTTTGAGGGCGCCAATATCGTCATAAAAGCCACCTCGTCCTTCTATGCCATTTCGCTCAAGAAGTTTGATGTGAACTGCTGACACATGATTTGAATTCCAAAGCGGTTCAAAAAGAGTATTGGTAAATCTAAAAGCCATGATATTTTGCAGTGCTTCTTTTGCCAAATAATGGTCAATACGAAAAATCTGCTCTTCAGAAAAAAGTTCTCCGAGGCGTTTATCAAGTTTTGTGGCAGTCTCTATATTATGTCCAAACGGCTTTTCCACAAGCACTCTAGTCCAGCCCTCATTTCCTCCGCAGGGTATTGTAAGACCGGAATTGGAAAGATGTTCAAGGATAGTTTCATAAAAATGAGGGGCAACGGCCAAATGAAAAAGTTTGTTTGAACATTGGTGAAAACCGTCATCAATAGTCTTGAGACGAGAAGCTAAATTTCCATACGAATCTGGCATATCAAAGAATCCCTGCTCATAATACATATGGTCAAGAAAATGCTTTATATCTTCCTCGTGGTATTGCCCTGGCTCCACTTTCATGTGTCCGCGAATATATTCGCGAAACTCTTCTCGAGTAAAAGTCCGTCTGGAAAAACCAACAATTGCAAATTTCGGCGGAAGGTGCTTCTTAACATAGAGATTAAGAAGAGACGGCAAAAGCTTGCGTCCTGACAAGTCTCCGGTAATGCCCAGTATTATAAATATGGTTGGTGTCATAGAAGAAATGCAAACATAAAAACATACTATAATATTCACTATACCCCTATTCAATTGTTTTCTCAACCTTTTGAATACCCCACCCGTCTTTACTTTTATAATTCACTCACCTTTTAATTTACATTAATCCTTTTCTATATTATCAAGAAGCAAATCAAACATATATACTATATCATTGCGTTCATTCTCTGTAAGTTTCTTGGTATTCCAATGTTTATTTCCAACTTTTTTAACCATAGATTGTATGCGCTTTATGGCTTTGACCGATTTTCCTTTTTTAATCAAATTCCTGACTCGTTCAATCTTCTTTAGGATATTCTTTTCAATGGATTGCCTCAAACCCAATGAGAGGATGATAGTCTTCATGGAGTCCAGATGGAGAAGCGGGTCCATCACAGGACTTTGTGCAACTTGACTGTCAATCTTGCCGTTTCCATCAAAATCAAGATTGAGAGGCGCGGAAATATTGAGAGGATTTATAGTCGTACTAGCCAAGAGAAGAGGTGTTACGGGAAGGTCAGCATAGGTAGTGCTAGCGACTTCTATCATATCACCACCTACAAATTTCTGAACATTAAAAGTAAATGTACCGGAACCAGTGCCCTTGAATTGCACCGAATATGTATCGTCAGCAGGCAAAGTTATGTACTTTTCATCTCCGATGGAATCATATTGTCCTCCTATAGTATCTTCTAACCACATAATGTCTGAAGTTGGATCGGTAGGTAAAGGAATAAGACCAATGTGTCCACCTTTACTATCATAAATATCAATATCAACTGGTGAATGAACGCTTGCGGTTATCCACGACATCCATGGATAATCATCGGCATTCGGCTTTTCGTATGACATAAATGGAGGAATTTGGTCAATTTTGGTATATAGAACAGCGGATGTTGTAGACAATTCATCTGATATCAGACGACGCACAGAATCAGACTCTAGTATGTTGCTATGAAATATACTTGTATTTGAATCATGATTTAATAATCCTTGATTTAAGTAGAATACGCTCTTATCATTCATATTTTCATATACGCTTGCATCTGCGCTTCTATCCACATACCCATTTGCGCTTCCAAAAACAACAGTCCCATCGCCCTCTGGATTTTTCTTAAAAGTCACCTTGGAGTTTCCATCATATTCTAGTGTTTCTGTCGTAGGCATACCCCACCCAATAATAGAAAAAATCTTGGTTGATAATGGGAACTGCCAATTATCCAAAACACTATGCATCCATTCAGCTTTTGTTAGCAGATTATTTCCAAGCACCGCTGGAGTTTTTAGGTCGGATTCTTTCGGTTGTATCCTGTTGTCTGATTTGCCAATAAGAAAATCGGTAAAAGACAAGTATGAGCTGAGCGCTTTCCCAGCAAGAGTTATAACAGGGTCAATAAATCTGTTGAAGTATTCAGAAGATGGCAGAAGTCCATAAGCCCCAGACATATTTAGACCAAGGGTTCTGGCTACTCCGCTTGAAAGAACTGCTCCTCCGAGAATGGATTGGTCATTGCCATGCAATATTCCAGCTAGAGCTTGGGGTGTGCCGAGATGTGGCACCGCCACAAATATCACTTTGTCTATGAGATTTAATTTGCCTTGCTTTTCCAATTCCTGACCCAACATTTTTGCCACCAAACCGCCATTACTATGAGCTACTATGGAGACTTTGTCAGTCTTTGAAGACCTCGCCAAACGCATGACCTCTTCTATCAAATATTTTGTCGTCATGGCATACTTGGTCTCTCCAGAGACAATATCTGAAATATTCATTCTCCAATCATAAGCGAATGGCAACCATTCGTTTATAGTTTTCTCCGCAACCACGCTATTCATCATAGCGACAAAACTCTTATATATATCCTTCATACCAAAAGCGGATTGAAGAATATCAGAAGTGTATATTGATGAATCCACACTATTTCCTTCTTCATCTAGAAAAAGCTTTCTTACATCATCATTTCTATTGGGCTCCCAGAGTTGATTTGTGCTAGTACCAAAGAATCCAGATTCGTTACGATATAGACGACTAGCTTGAAATCCTGGAAGAAAGAGAACGCTTGAACAGCATGCTGTATTATTCTCTTCTTCTTTGAATTCTGGGTACTTGGTAAGCCAAGGACTTGCCGTAACAGCACCGTATACGCTTGTGCTTGGACCATCCGCATTTCCCCACCAATTTTCTTTTGCGTCTATTGTATTGGCTGTACTATTTTTTATTGAATATGAAGTATTATTTTCAAAAGCAGTATTGCGAACTGTAATGATATTTTGTCCTGAGTCCATTTCCAAAGCATTTCCTATACCACCAGTTCTATCTGTACTCTCTAAATCATCAGTATTATGATTAGTATTACCATTAAACATTAGTTGTGGAGACTTAATGTGGAGATTTGAGATAATCCCTATTTTATTATTGCTTATCTCGCTATCGCTTATATCTATGACACTATTCCATGCGTCTATGGCTCTGTTTGCCCCAAAGAATTTGCTGAATGATATCGTGGTAGTTCCAAAACTAGCTATTATGCTTGTATTTTCAAAAATACCGTGTCTTATCTTGTTATTTTCTCCCAATACAAGTCCGCCTACTTCAATAAATCTGACGGGCTCGTCCTTGGTGCCCAAAATATCAATGTCCCCGTCAATAGCTATCTGTCCCCATTGTGAACTGGATGATGCTAGCATTACTGTTACGCCTTCTTCTATGGTCAATTTTGCCCGTGAAGAAACCTCAAATAAGCCCTCAAGAATATAAGGACTTTTGTCTTTCGTCCAATGTGTATCTTTTGTCATATACTCATCCGCAATCCTCGTCTCTGCTTTAGTCGTCAGAGGAAATACAGAGAGAAACAATAAGGTAAATAAGACTGCCAAAGAGACACATATCTTATTCTTAATATGTTTTTCTATCTTTTGTCTTGCTTCTCGCCATAATTCTTTTGGGCTGTTTCGTATTATCTTTCGTATTATCTTTTGCATAGCATTTTTTTATTAATTAATAATGCGAGCATCATAAACTGGCAAGATAAAATTCTGATAAAAAAGTTCTAAAATTTTGATAAAAAAAATCCCTCCGCTACGGAGAAATTATTTTGTCAACTGCTATTTTAGAGACGAACAGTTTCTATGAGAATCTATCTAGATAGAATAGATAATTCTTTCAATATAATCAGGGATTTTTTGTAACAGCTGAAATATTTTTATTGTCTAGGACATCACTATACTTTCCTGTAAAGTATAGAACGGTAAAACTAAAACAAAGGATGAAAAAAAATCCCAAAAGAAAACGGAAAAAATTGCGGTCAAAGGGGTTGGGCATAGTAGATTATGATACAAAAATTATATCTAATTCATGTATCATACTACACAAAATACTTTATATCCTAATCACTCTAATAGAGTAAATAATGATTCAAGCACAAAACTTAACTCTTAATATGTAGAATCAGGAAAATCACATAGTTTTATATGTTGTAAAATAAGGATATTTGACAAAATATTGATTTTTGCTAGTATAATAGTAACTATATGAAAATTTTCAAAAGAAACATAAAAAATGACATCGAATCATCTCTTTTTAAAGGAAAAGTTATCGTAATACAAGGACCTCGACAAGTCGGCAAAACTACCCTAGTAAAAGAACTATTAGCAAAGTATGCAAATAACGATAATGAGCGAAGCTATATAAATTGCGATATTATAGAAAATGTAAGATCCTTATCAATAGCAGATCCTGAAAAACTTAAAATGTTTCTTGGTGCGGGGAGTTTTTTTGTTATAGACGAAGCACAAAAAGTCAAAAATATCGGCCTCATCTTAAAACTACTGGTGGATACATACCCTGACATACAGATAGTTGCTACTGGATCGTCAAGCTTCGCCCTATCAGCTCAAATAGGTGAACCTCTCGTAGGTAGGATGTTTAAGTATATCTTATACCCTTTTTCTATCAAAGAAATTGCGGGGCATGATGGGCAGGAAAAATTACAAAATATCAATCTCGAATCGCTTCTCGTCTATGGAAGTTACCCAGAGATCATCACAGAAAAAGCGGAGTCTAAGATTGACTACTTGACGATGCTGTCGAGCAACTTTTTATATAAAGATATTGCTGGTTTTGAAGAAATAAGGAACCCAGAACTCCTCAGAAATCTGCTTGAACTACTCGCATTTCAAATTGGTAATGAAGTCTCATACAATGAACTCGCCGTCAAACTCGGCGTGAGGCGGGAGACAATACTGAGATACATCTACATTCTTGAGGAATCGTTTATCATCTTCCGTTTATATCCTTTTTCAAGAAATTTGCGAAATGAAATTGGAAAGAAAAATAAAATATATTTCTATGACCTCGGAGTGCGGAACGCTGTTATAAATAAATTCCAGACGCTCGAAACACGTGAAGATGTCGGTCCCCTATGGGAGAACTTCTGCATAATCGAACGCAAGAAACAAATCCAGGAAAGAAGATGGTATAGGAATACCTATTTTTGGAGAACGACAAGTCAAAAGGAGATAGACTACATAGAAGAATATGATGGATCTCTCTATGCTTATGAATTCAAATGGAACCTGAAAAATTATAAAATTCCAAAGGAATTTATGAACGCCTATACAGGCAGTAGCGGGATGATAATAAATACATCGAATTATTTGGAGTGGCTTCTGTAGCCAGACAAAAACCGCCATAAGGCGGATTTTGTCTTTTAAGATTGTTTACTCAAAGTTATTTAGCAAGCTCATTTAGCTTTGCTCGTGTAGCTGGACCGACTGTACCGTATCCTGCAGAGCCGGGAGTTGCAATATTATACTTGATTTGAAACTTCTGAACAGCTTGCAAAGTCTTTGCTCCAAAATAATCTGTTTCATTTCCTGGAGAACCATCTCCTGAAGTTGAGATTTGAGTCTCTATATCTTTGTTTAATATCTTCTGAAGATTCTTAACATCTATGCTGGAAATACCTTTTGAGAGGAGCTTGGTGAAGACTGCCATGACAGAGACTGCGGGAGTACAGACAACACCTGCTGGACAACCAGGAACAACCGCTGGAGCTACAGCCGGTATAGTACCGACAGGAGTGGAGACTTCCTTGAGCTTTGCTCTAGTAGCTGGACCGACTCGTCCTAGTTGGGATATACCGTATTTTGCCTGGAATCTCTTTACCGCTCTCTCTGTGGCAGGGCCAAAGAAACCATTTGCAATACCTTCTGGGTATATAGCTGGGTCTTTAGCTAAGAATTTCTGAAGAGCTGTAACTTCGTTTCCTTCAGTACCGCGAGATAGGTCTTTTGTGAAATTGATAGAAGCGGAAGAAACAGAAGCGTTAATGGTACAAATCATTCCTGCTGGGCAACCTAGCACAGGAGCCACAATCACCGCTGGGATAACTATAGGGGTAGTCACTGGAGCAGGAGGAGCACCTCCGCCACCACCAGTACTGCCACTTACAGTACTACCAACTGTTCCTGTATTACAGGTAGTGGAAGTGGGTGTAACTCTGGCTGTTGGCACCGCTTCGGTTGCACTAGGAACAGTAATTGTTAATGTGGAAACCGTATCTGAACATGATGTTGTATAATAAGCGCTTGTTACTCCTTCAACAGTGTATGTCTTTCTGTTAGTGTTCGTAACTGTCATAGAAGACCCCGTGGCTATTGTAATGGAGAAGTCTCCTGAATCAACTTCCAATGTTTGAACATTAGCCGAGGATCCGCTTACCGTAAGACTATTTCCGCCAACACTTATAATCGCATCAGTTGTCAATGTTACATCATTATAAGCAGCACGAGTAATGGCCAAAGGTACCAATATGGAGAGAATTATTGCGCCAATACTTAATTGGTATTTAGGCATATTAATTAAATATTAAATTTAGCGAATAATTATATAGTTAGTACTTGAGCCGACACCCACAGCAGAAGGAACTGCAGCTGGGCCATTGTTCCATATCAATAAAGATATATAACCTGATGTTGAAGACGCTTTCGCTCCGACGATAGACCACACAGCTTGAGTAAATAGTGAACCTGCAGAGTTGGGAGTTGATGTTGCAAATTGAGCAATAACAACATCTCCTGATACAACCCCTGTTACAGCACAATCATATGATTTGGTAGTTGAAGCTGCGTGTGAAATTCCATCACCAGTAGCCAAAGTACTTGCTGTAAATGAAGTACAAGTTCCATGTATTATCTGCTGTACTGTCGTACCACTTGAACCAACAGACACTCTAGTCGTTGAAGCGTTGACTAGAGTAGTCTTGCCTGTTACATCTAATGTTCCTTGTGTACTAATATTAGTACTAATAGTACTGGTAGCTGTTACTGCACTGACTACAGCAAACACCGAAAACACAACCGCCAATGCGATTGAATAAAATTTCTTTGTTGAATATTCTTTTTTCATGTTTAAATGTTAATAATATTATTTGATACTTAATAAAAAAAGTATCTGTTAATCATTGAATTATAAAGCTTTATCGTTTTAATAGATATAGAGAGCATGTGGATAACTAGTTGAAAATCTCTTTGGCCAAACAAAAAACCACCCGAAGGTGGTTTTTTGTTTCAACATTTTAACCCGTTGAGAGGAAATACTATTGCATCTTTTTAACCTGATACTAGGAGATTAGAGAGTTAAATTCCGATGTTAACCACTGGAGTCTTCCATGCCTCAAGTCCGAAATCAATGTTGAACTCCTGTAGACCACTCGTATCATCATCAAAGTAAACCTTTGTAATAGAAGTTGAATGGTTTGCTCCAGTTGTATTTGTGTTATCAAGAATACCTGTGTAGAAGAATGATCTTTCAGTACCACTTGGAATTATCCAGACTGTACTTGAATCACCTGCACGAGTACTAGGACTTGCTGTTGTAAGAGAATCAGACAATGTTGATGACGCTGCTATTGCTACAGTTGAACTTGTAGCAAACGCTGTATTGGAAACCTTAGATATGTACAAGTCTGTACCGCCATTGTTCTTGAAGGTCATATTGAATCCAATTGTAGCCGCCTTTGACTTTGCAGTACCATTATCAACTAATACTGCTGTTGCAGGTGCATATCCTGTGACAGGGAGAACTATTCCGGCTGATTCTAGGAATGTAAGGTCATTTGAAGTGACCGCATTTGCTCCAGAAGCTGTAACAGTCGTGAAGTTACTGTCAATACCAACGACATTTGTTGTGTTGATAGTGATTGTCGAAGAAGCGGCAACAGGATTTGTTACATCTGTGCCTGGAGTAATATCATCTGCATCAGCAACATCCGCAATAAGACTTAATGTTACCCATTTGTCTTGTGGAAGATCAAATGTAAGGTTTGAGAATACAGATGAAGTAGCAACAGAATCAACTTGTACTGTTTTTACACCATCTGTTATATATAATCTCTTATAAAGAGTAGAGAAACCGGGTAATGCTAGAACCGCTCCAGTTTGATTATTCTTTAGTGTAAATGTAAGAGTGTTGATTGTAGATGCTCGATTCTCTGATTTGAAGTCAAATTTACCAATTACAACACCTACGGTCTCACCATTTGTTGATGTTTTTATAATTCCTGTAAGAGGGGTACTTGGATTGATTCTCCCTACAATATTTCCTGTAGAACCACTGGAAGATAATGTCATTGTCCTTCCAGATGTTCCAGAAGTGGCAACAGTACCTAAACCGATAGAATCTGTATATCCTTTTCCATTTAGAGTCCTTATGGAATTGTCAGGAATAGATACTATAACAGATACATCTGATGTAAGTTTGTCTGTTGTAGATAGAACGCTACCAGAAACAACCAAAGTTCTGTCAGTTCCAGGAGTGATAACTACATTTATACCTTCAAATCGAACTAGGTAGTCCGATCCTACTGTAATTTCTGTAGCATCAGCTGAACTTGAAAGATTCTTTGTTGCTATAACTACGCCAGTGCTGTCCTTCAAAGTAACTGTGCCGAAGTATAGCCATGGGCGATTATTGAAGCGAACATCAAATCTTGTAACTGCTACTGGAGCCGCTGTTGCTTGAAGCTTTACAGCAACCATGTCCTTTGTCTCACCCTTCTTTATCGTCGCATTGCTTGCGTAACTTGAAAGAGAAACTGTAACAGAGCCATCAGTACCAGGTGTTACGACACCCTGTGATACAACTGGATTAACCACCGTCCCAGGATTCGCTGTACATGTGTATCCAACTGGACAATTAACTGCTACTACTGGTGCTGTAGCAGTACATGTATACCCTGTTGGACAATTTGCTGTAACTACAATTGTACCCGCTGTGCCATTAAGTTTTGCAACTGTAAGAGGTCCAACGAAGCCAGTGTTAGGAAGGCCTACGCTTGCCTGATAATTTACGACTGCCGCCTTTGTCTGTTGACCGAAGTATCCCTTTTGTGCCGCACCTGAAGAAATAGCTGGGATATCAAAACCGGAACTGATAAGCCATCCCTGAAGAGCAGAAACATCTGCACCTGTCGAACCTACCGTAAGGTAATTCGAGAAGACATATCCTGTAACTGCTTGTGCGCTACCTGCTGACCCGAGGACCAAAGCAAGAGCCACAATGCTTGTGATAAATATTCTTTTCATATGTTATTAATTTTAAAATAAGTTTCTTCAATTATGATTAATGTTTGTGAAGAAAATTATTTCGTATGCGAATAATGATTAACTGACTAATAAACTACTTAAACACTATTCTCTTCGCTCATATATATCGACACAAGCCAAAGAAATAGGTTGCAAAAATTGGGTCTGAATTTTGCCTTTCTCTCATAGTGGAAATAGGAATATCTGAAGTTTATAACTTATATTTTACTTATTATTTAAATTGTCAACGAACCGAAATGTCCATACATAATTCATAATTGAACACACTGAAGTTGTATGCGTAGCATTATAACGCCAACACAACAACATGTCCAAATGCAATGTGGATAACTCAAAATACCTATGAAATCTCTATAAAATTCTCAATGGTGACTTTTGATTTTTATTGATACACAATCCACCCTAGTACCTTAACATATATATGAAATAAAAGTCAATAAAATACCCACCCACTCATCACTTCAAAAGAGAATACTTGCTCCATCTGCGTTCCCCTTCTCTTTTGACAATGCCTTTTTCCACAAGGTCAATAAGCTCTCTTTGTATAGTCTTTTCACTGCAATCATTGATAACTTTCGCGAAGTCCTTTATGGTTAGATTGGCTTGATTCTTTAATATGGCCAGAATGCGTGTCTGCCTGTCATTCTTTTTGTCCTTTATATTTTCACCCTTTTGGCGTGGATAACTTTTACTTTCCAACATAGAATCTGTATTCCGGTTTCTGTTTATATGATAACCAAGCGTTTTATTTAATTCGGGGTCATCAGCAAAAAAATCTTCTGAGAGAATGAATCCCTTTTTAATAATATTTCCACCCGGGGAATGACCGAGAATTTCAAGTACTGACCGAATCTCATGAGTAATAATATCAACATTATTTTTTGACATAAGACCAGCTATCGAGGAAAGTGAAAGAAAAGTTATGAGATTGTAAGCGCATGAAGAAAGCATATCCGAAAGAGTGTTAATAGCCAGGTCAGAGGATACATCTTCTAAAAGACCATTCTCTTCTCCAAAAGACCTAACGCAAGCTAGAAGAGATATGCCCTCTTTTCTCAATTCCCACTTCAATGGTTCATTGTCCTTTATGTGATTAGAAGCCAAATATACGGCTTGAGCTATCTTTTCTATCCTTATTTTAAGCTTTATTCTAGTATTGATTTCCATTGTTTTTTATAAAGAGTATTTTAAAAATTATTATATCTGTCTTTGATATGTCTTTCATGTGTCTTTTATATGTCCTTTGCGAAAAAACATGATTTTTGTGTGTCTATTATAAAATAATATGTCCTTGAAAGTAAAGGATTTGCAAGTCACAACACACCATAAGCGTCTGGACAATAGTTGTGTTATGATAGAGCTATAAGAAAATAATACAACATATAATTTGTTAAAATAAGTATGAAGTAAGAATTATGGTCAAAAAGAAAAAAACAGACGCGCATGGTAGTGAAATAAAAAAAGAGACTTGGCAAGCAGTTATTGCTATTGTTTTCTTTGTATTAGCCCTTCTTGCAGTTCTCGCGGTCTTTGATAAGGCGGGCTTTATTGGCTCATATTTATATAATATCTCAAAAAAACTCCTTGGCATTGGCTATTTTCTATTGCCTATCGCTCTCATAATGATTGGCATATCTTTTCTCAAGGGGGTACAGAAAAAATTTCAGATATCAAAATTGGTGGGAGCTATATTGTTTTTTGTATCTGGTCTTGGTTTGATAGATTTATTGTTAGTCAGAGAAGGCGGAATTCTTGGACGATATATATCATGGCCACTCATATCTCTTTTCGATGTTTATGCGGCGGCGACTTTGCTCATAGCTATTTTGACTATTTCTATCCTCATTACTTTTGATATACATTTCACCCTTGAAAACCTGATGTTTTGGAAATTATTTATGAAGAAAAAAGATGAGGAAAGCGAAGATGAAGATATAATAAATGAAGATGATGAAAATATAGATACAGCTGTGGAAAATGTTGAGGAAAAAATCGGAAGAGAGAAAGAATATGCTATAGATAAAAAGAATATGAAAGGTGCGAGCGAGACTATAGATGGAGATAGCATAAATGATGGATTCAGTTCATTCTTGACAACTCGCAGTCTGAAACCCTTTATTCCTCCTCCACTTTCATTATTGGAAAAAGACAGGGGTAAACCAGAGACTGGGGACATAAAAGCCAATGCCAACATCATCAAGCGCACACTCCAAAATTTCGGCATCAATGTTGAAATGGATGAAATCTCTATTGGACCTTCTGTAACTCGTTACGCTCTAAAGCCGGCGGAAGGAGTGAAACTTTCCAAAATCGTAGCATTGAATAATGACTTGGCTCTAGCATTGGCGGCTCACCCAATAAGAATAGAAGCTCCTATTCCAGGGAAATCTCTTGTTGGCATTGAAATACCGAATACCATAAAAACCACAGTTGGTCTGGCAACTATATTGGGTTCAGAGGAATACCAACAATCAGAAAAACCGCTTCTAGTCGCACTAGGAAAAAGTATCACTGGAAAATCACATTTTGGAAATCTGGCAAAAGCCCCTCACATGCTTATTGCTGGCACCACAGGGTCGGGAAAGTCGGTAGCTATTCATACTATCATCGCTTCTCTTCTCTTTAGAAACTCTCCAGAAGATTTGAAATTTATAATGATAGACCCCAAACGAGTAGAGTTGACTCTTTACAACAAAATTCCACATTTACTTACTCCCGTCATCACAGAGCCAAAGAAAGCCATTTTATCACTTAAGTGGGCAGCAAAAGAAATGAGTCGCCGTTATGATGTCCTTGAGAAAAATAGCTTCAGAGACATTGACTCTTATCATAAAAATATGAATAGGACAGATGAAACTATGCCTTATATAGTTATTGTCTTTGATGAACTTGCCGACATAATGCAGACTTATCCGCGAGAACTGGAATCCGCCATCGTGCGTCTCGCGCAGATGAGCAGAGCCGTCGGTATTCATCTTATTCTCTCCACCCAAAGACCAAGCGTAAATGTCATTACAGGACTCATAAAAGCCAATATACCAACCCGTATAGCTCTTCAAGTATCTTCACAGATAGATTCACGAACTATTCTAGACGGAAGCGGGGCAGAAAAACTCCTAGGAGCTGGGGATATGCTTTATCTTGGCGGAGAAATGGCAAAACCATTGCGTCTACAATCCGCTTATATAACCGAAACTGAAGTCAAGAAAGTAGTCAAATATTTAGCCGATACATACAAAGATGAAATAATGGGAGAAATAAACCTGACCGCAACCGAACCTGGCAAAAATTCAATTTTTGAAACTGAACTTGAAGAAGAAAATATAAGCGAAGAAGATGATATGTATGAACAAGCCCGAGAGATAGTCATAGAGACTGGAAAGGCCTCCACTTCATTTCTTCAAAGAAAGCTTGGAATCGGATACTCTAGAGCCGCTCGGCTCATGGATATTCTAGAACAGAGAGGAATTATAGGCGCTTCAAATGGAGCAAAAGCGCGCGAAGTCTTTGGAGCAAAAATCGCAGAAGAAACAACTGTAATTGAAAATGACACTCAACAGACATAGAACGAAAAAAATACTTAAATGGATTCTCTTATTTTGTATAATAACGCTTGTAACTGGATATGCGTTATTTGCTTCTCATGATTTTATTCTCGGTCCATCTCTGACCATATCTGAACCGATAGATGGTAGCACATCTATTGAACCAAATCTAACCATTAGAGGTACAGCCAAAAGAATAAAAGAAATATACCTCAATGATAGAATGATAACCGTAGATGAAAAAGGAAATTTTAGTGAAAATATATTATTAGCACCCGGATACAATATATTCAAACTCACAATACGAGACAGATTTGAAAGAAGTAAAGAATATCGACTGGAATTAATATATAATGTAAACTAGACATATATCCTTCGTGCGGGGATATGGTGTTTGCATTATTCCATAACAATTATTCAAATGATAAAAAAACAGAAAGAAATAAAGAAAGACAGCACAAAAGAAAAAGAAAATATTACAAAAAATGGAGCTGAAAATATAGAAAAAAATGAGAGTGGAAAAAAAGATGGCAAAGAATATAGAATAGAAATAAAAAGAGGTGAAGAAAAAAAACAAGAGAATAAAATAGAGATAAAAAAAATAGACCCTACCACAAGCATCAGTTCTACATTGGAAGCAATCCGCACTAAATTTGGAGATGAGGCAATCATGAAACTTGGTGATAAACCGCGAGTCAATGTCAACGCCATATCCACCGGTTCTATCGGTCTTGATTCCGCTCTCGGTGTGGGTGGCATGCCTAGAGGTCGCATCATAGAAATATTTGGTCCAGAATCATCTGGCAAAACCACTCTTTCATTGCATATAGTGGCCGAAGCGCAGAAAAAAAATGGAATTTGCGCTTTCATTGACGCAGAGCACGCTATGGACCCAGAATATGCCAAACGCATTGGGGTAAAGACAGATGAGTTACTCATATCTCAACCAGACAATGGAGAACAAGCTCTTGAAATTGTGGAGAGCTTGGTGCGTTCTGGAAAAATGGATGTCATTGTCATAGACTCTGTGGCCGCTCTTACTCCAAAGGATGAGATAGAGGGAGACATGGGAGCGTATCATGTTGGAAAGCAGGCGCGCCTAATGTCGCAAGCGCTGCGCAAATTGACCAGCATCGTGGCAAAATCAAAAACTATCATAATATTTATAAATCAAATACGCATGCAGATTGGAGTGATGTTCGGCAATCCAGAAACAACTCCCGGAGGTAAAGCTCTCAAATTTTATACATCTGTGCGACTTGATATAAGACGCATCGCTCAAATAAAGAAAGGTGAGGAAGTAATGGGTGGACGAGTGCGTGTCAAAGTGGTAAAAAACAAGGTAGCCGCTCCTTTTCGCCAAACAGAATTTGACCTTATGTACAATGAAGGAATATCTCAAGAAGGAGAAATTATCGCCCTTGGAGAAAAGATGGAACTTATTCAGAAAAACGGCAATTCATACGCCTTTGGCGAGGTAAAACTCGGCCGTGGATATGACGCCACTCGCCAATTTCTAAAAGAAAATCCTGCAATCAGAGAAGAGATTTTGGGAAAAATTAGACAGAAGTTAGATGAGGTGATAGTGTAAAATCGTGCGAGCATCCGTCACGCAGAAGTCTTTTTTTCTGACGCTTGCCGGAAGAAAAAAAGAGCTTGTGCGGGAGCAAGGATGCGAGCCGATTTTATCTAGACTAAAACTTGCCAAAAGAATACCATGTCAATGCTTGAATATAATGAGGTCGTAGAAAGAAAGTACATTATCTTCAACGGAGAACCGTATGAAGTGCTTTCTTCTCATGTCTTTCGCAAACAACAAAGAAAGCCGGTAAATGCCACCAAGTTAAAGAATATGGTCACAGGCAAAGTCACAGAATATTCCTTTCATCAATCAGAAAAAGTAGAAGAAGCGGAGATTGAAGAAAGAGAAATAAAATACTTATATAATAGCCGAAAAGAATTCTGGTTCTGTCACCCTGATGACCAGAGTAAACGCTTTAGTATTGACGAGGAAATTGTAGGACCACAATCCAGATTTCTTAAGCCAAATTCTCTTATCACTGAACTACTCTTTGGTGATAGGACAATCGGCTTCAAATTCCCCATCACAGCAGAGCTAAAAGTGACAGAAGCGCCTCCTAATGTAAAAGGAGACAGCGCCACAAGCGGAGGAAAAGTTATCACCTTGGAAACAGGCGCCACTATTAACGCTCCACTTTTTGTAAATGTTGGAGATATAATACGAATCAATACAGAAACTGGAGAATATCGCGAAAGAGTTGGGAAATGAGGAAGGAGAGCATGTAGTGATATTGAGGAGACTCCGCAGTGCGACGGCACGAGGATTAGGAAATTTGGAGCCCCCAAATTTCCGTGTCTCCGAAATATCAGCTATATTTTCTTCTTTCTGTATATACTATCTTGCGACATACGGAAGCAAACCCATAAATCTGGCGCGTTTGACAGCTAGAGCTAGCTGGCGTTGGCTTCTCGCCGAAACTCCCGACTTTTTGCGACTTATCATGCGTCCGTGCGGATTGAGAAATTTCTTCATGATTTCCACATCTTTATAATCAATATATTTTATGTTGTTTTGGGAAAAATAGCACTGTTTTATCATGGTTTTATTTTAATGAATCAAATCTATTTCTAATTTTAATTATCTTTTATTTTTAATTTACTGAATACTTATCAGATAATATTCTAATTTTCTAAAATGGAATATCATCGGGATTAATTTCCTCTTCTGGATATTCTATGACTCCGGCAGGCGCAGTATCTTTTGCTGGAGAATCACCTTTTGATAAATCCGTCACATCTTTTCCTAATGCTTGTGATGAAGCGCCCGAACGAGGACCAAACTGCACACGGTCGGCAACTAT
>DATDZD010000024.1:0-2590 GCA_036516895.1 Minisyncoccota bacterium
ATGTGAGAAAGACCTGCTCTTTCTCCAAGTCTATAGGGAATCATATTAAAGTGACAGGATTATTTTTACAAGAATATAATTTAGCGAGGTTATCAGTCAAATGACTACACTACCAAATCCTTCTTACTACCTCCACCAGACCAGCCTAATCATATACTCTTAAGCACTTGCTTCTGGCACTGCCTGAATCACGTTTCTGACGTCACCAGAAAACACTTGGCTGGCCCGCTGAATCTCAATGGCGATGATAGAACCATCCTTAGCCACATCAATGACTACTCCACTAGGCAATTCTATACTTTTCCAGTATGTACCTGGCTTTAGTTGGATGTTAAAAATGTCCTCTTCTCGGTCATACCATTGTTCCATTATGAAAACCTTAATCCAGCCAATAAGTTGTAATTATCCTGTATCTATTTTTTCCTATCTTTTTGTATACCACTTTTAGTATTCTTCCCGAAGGAGGAATTCTACAGATGGCATTGGAGGCATCATCCCAATGTTTATCTCTTAACTCATCTGAATGGGTGATTGCATACTCAATCATATATTCAGTGATATCGGGACGATACTTCTGTTTGTGGATATAGAAGGGTTTGAATAATCTATCTTTATTTGTCAAACCCTTCTAAGAAGAACTTTGAATTCGATGCAAAAGAGGGGTTATTCAAAGTCCTCTATAGTAAAAGACATAAATATTTATACCATTAGTTATGTCTTTTAGATACAAAAAGGACCGAGTCCTTTTGTACCAAAAGCACTGCTTTTGTGTATAGCAACTGTCAATTATGTCTAAACACGAGAAATTGCGGGACAATTTCGGTGCCCCAGAAATAATAGTCATTTCTGTGGGAATTAATGTCAGTTGCTATAGTTTCTTCATTAGGCATAACCAACGAACGAAGCGACTATAGCTGCTGGAAACATCCTAAACTATCCCCTAAAAAAGGGATTAAATAATAGCAAGAGATTGGACCAGATATTACGACGCCGTTGCAGAACAAGCCTCATTTTTCTCGTCTTTAATACCGTCGACAAAAATAGATAAATATAAATAGGAGTACCTCTTTCCTTCTGCTACCAAGAGGTGTTCTCTATGAAAAAACAAACCAAATACAAACATTCTTCCATAAAAAATACTAAATTCATTAACTCCGAAGACCTGTATCAGCACTTTCTCGATAAAAACAGTATCCTGGTTAAAATCCATGATCAAATTGACTTCTCTTTTGTGAATGATATCTGCGATGATATTTATGTTGAAGAAGGGCAGCATGCCTATCTTCCCGAACTCGTCTTTCGGGTAAGTTTCATCCAATACTTGAAAGGAGGGATAAGCGACAATGAAATTGTTCGGCAGTGTAAAACCAACCTCGAATATCGTTATTTTTGCGATTTGGCTATCGATGATGATGTTTTTGACGACTGTAAGCTCAGCCGATTCAGAAAAGAATTGGGTGAAAAAAGATTTAAAGAAATATTCGCCAAAATTGTCGAGAAGATTTATGCTGCCGGGCTGGTCAGCAAAAATGATGTCCAATATATGGATTCGTTTCTTTTTCTTGCTGACGTAAAAGTTATTTCTATCAATGCTTTACTGTCAAAATCCATCAGCCAGGTTCTCACTGACTTAAAAATGAGTGATATGGAATTGGAAGAGGATTTAAAGAAACGAGATTTTGAATTGAGTGAAGAACAACAGAAGCAGCGGTTTGTGTTTTTAGTGAAGAAAGCGCAAGCTCTTCTTTCTTCTGCAAAGAAAAAGACTAATCTGTCTCCAGCAGAAAAATCAATTTCAATCTTGCAACGAATCGTGAAAGAGCGGGCTGAAATACAGGATCAGGAAGTACGACGAAAAGAAAACACCGAAGAGAAAGACAAAATCGTAAACATTAGTGACGTTGATGCTCGTATGATGGGAAAAGATAGTCGAAACATTGTACCAAGATATAAGTCCTTTGTGTCTATGAATAAAGTTGGATTTATTACCGCTACTGATGTTGCTATCGCCACGGTCTATGACGGACATCATACCCCAGTTCTCATCCACGATCTCAAAAGTAGAGGATATACTGTTCCCCAGTGCGTTGGAGATACGCACTTTGGCGACATAGAATTGAGAAAAAGTATGATGATAGAAAATACCCAGATGATTGCTCCCTATCGAAAAAATCAAGTCATTAATTCTTGTTGTACTGAAGATGTTATGATTGAAGCATGGAGTTATAACCACACCGAGGAATATAAAGAACACCTGCGAATAAGAGCGCATATCGAACCAAAGCAGGGAGAAATGAAAAATTTTCATGGAATGAAGAGGGCACGGTTTCGTGGACTTGAAAAACTGAAAATCCAGAATTATTTATCTGCCATTGTAACCAATTGTAAGAAATTGGTGGCGACAGCATCATAAAAAGGAAAGAAAATAACTTTTCCAAGAGGAAGTGAAGAGAAAAAGAGCCAAAAAATGCTTTATAGCACCACTCTTCCAGGAAAACGGAAGTAAATTCTAAGTGTATTCTTCAGAGAAGAAAGAAAAGAGGGATAATTTAGGGATTTTGCAACAGCGTCATTACTATTTTCCATCATG
>DATDZD010000025.1:0-38336 GCA_036516895.1 Minisyncoccota bacterium
TATTCGTAGACCCAACAAATGAAAAAGATATAGTAGAAAAAATAGTATGGATGGCTGATCCCCAAAATCGCTCTTCGCAAGCTGAAAAAATAAAAAGATTTAATTGGGTGCACACATGGGATCAGATTGGTAAAGAAATTATCGCTTTGTATGAACGAATATAGAACACAGTTTAAGGATTATTCTGGACACTCATCTATCATGATTTCTACTGATAGGGCTATTTTTGTTCCCGGCAGTCCCGTCAGGCAGAGAATGATAGGTTATGCCAAGGCTTGCAAAGAGCTTCATATAATAATTTTTTCTACAAAAAGATTTAATACTGCGAAAATATCAGAAAATTGCGTAATTTATTCAACCAATTCTCTGACTAGATGGAATTACATAGGAGATGCTTACAAAATCGGTAAAAGAATATTAAAAAAAATGAATGACCCAATATTCATCACTTGCCAAGATCCATTTGAAACGGGACTTGTGGGTAAAAAACTGGCTCATTTGAGAAAAGATTCAGAATTACTTTTACAGATTCATACCGATCTATTTAGTCCATATTTCACAAAGCATTCATTTTTAAATAAAATACGCAGATATATTTCAAAATTTACTTTGCCTCAGGCCGACATGGTGCGTGTAGTGTCTCGAAGAATTGCCGATTCTCTAGTGGAAAGAGGATTCAAGCCGGAAGAGATAATACTTAAACCGATTGCAGTCAATACAGAAGCTATAAAAAATGCCGTGCCTAGTTTCGATCTGCGCAAAAAATCTCCGCAATTTAAGAAAATAATACTTATGGTTTCGCGCCTTGAACCAGAGAAGAATATAGGGATGGCTATAGAAGCGCTAAAAATAGCGATTGCCAAAATACCCGATCTAGGGCTAGTAATAGTGGGTTCTGGTAAAGAGCTAGGAAAGCTTAAAAAACTCTCCCATAAGCTAGATTTGAGCCAAAAAGTGGCATTTGAAGGCTGGCAGAGCGACCTAGTGTCGTACTATAAGGGTTGTGATCTATTCCTAAACACCTCATGGTATGAAGGATACGGCATGACCCTAGTAGAAGCCCAAGCGGCAGGGTGTAGAGTAGTGAGTACGGATGTGGGGATAGCTAGAGATGTAGGTGCCGAGATAGTGGGGTGGAATAGAGAGGAAATAGCAGGGAGACTTCTTGACTTATTTGGCAGGATGTGATAGTATGTTGACGAACTGCTATTTACAATCAACCAAAAGGAAAAAGAATGTTCACAAAGCATTCAGTACATCCACGCATATACTCTCAACCAAACCCTATATTCAAGCCAGAATTCATGCCTGATGAAGTCTATACATAAGTAGTGAGGAACACGGTCATCGTCTGTGTTGACACGGCCTTCATTTCAAAGAAGCGTAGGCTAATCATTCTGGCTAAGCGACGGGCGAAGCCAATGCAGAACTGGTGGTTTATCGGAGGCAGAATGAAGATTGGTGAATCGGAGCGTGTGGCGGCTCATCGCTGTATTGCTCGTGAGACAAGACTAGTCATCGATCAGGAGAAATTGATTCCTGTGACAATGACTCGACATCATTTCAATTCACGCCAACAGGAACCACAGAATCTAGGTTGCGACAGTCTCTGCTACAACTTTGCTCTTGAGCTCGGACCACGGATGGTAGATCAGGCTTCTAACAATCTTGATAAGCAGGAGTATGAGGAAGTTGGTCTGAAGGCATTCGATCGGGCAGAGCTCGTCAAGGAAAAAGTTGATCAGGCTGTGATCGATATCTACGATCTGATTTTCCCTTGAACTTCTGAGTTAGTTTCTACGCTTCGTCACCTAGGTCTGGTGGCGGAGCTTTTTATTTGATTTCACCACCCTTTTCTGTATAATGGTCAAATATGAAAAAAGCCCTAATTACAGGCATTACTGGCCAGGATGGTTCGTATTTATCGGAATTTTTGCTTAAAAAAGGTTATGAAGTATATGGACTCGTAAGAAGAACCAGCAATGATCCTTTTGCCAGATTTGATTACCCAAATATAAAGATACATAAGATAGATGGTAATCTTAGAGATCTACATACCATACGCTCTGCTATGGAAGAAGTAATGCCTGATGAGGTATACAATCTGGCTGCGCAAAGTCATGTAGGGGTTTCTTTCAACTGCGCGGAAGAAACTGAAGATATAAACTATTATGGAACGGGGAGAGTGATAAATGAAGCAATAAGAGTAAATCCTAAGATAAAAATTTACCAGGCTTCGACTAGTGAGATGTTCGGGTCTAGCAAGCCTCCTCAAAATGAAAAAACTCCCTTCAATCCTGTGAGTCCATACGCAGATGCCAAGAGAAGGGCGCATGAAGATTTTGTAGTTAATATTAGAAATAAAGGATATTTTATTTGTTCTGGCATACTTTTTAATCATGAATCTCCAAGACGCGGAGCACAGTTTGTAACTAGGAAAATCACTATTTCAATGGCTAAACTAAAGTTAGGGATGCAGGATTATATAGAGTTGGGCAATCTGGATGCCAAAAGGGATTGGGGTTTTGCTGGAGACTATGTGGAAGTTATGTGGAAGATGCTCCAACAGAAAAAACCAAAAGATTATGTAATAGCTACAGGAGAATCCAGAACAGTCAGGGACTTTGTGAATGCCACAGCGAAGGTTCTAGGAATAAAGATAAAATGGTTTGGAAAAGGGGTAAAGGAAGTTGGTAAAAACGAGAAAGGCAATATAATTGTGAAAATAAATCCAAAGTTTTATCGTCCCACGGAAGTTGATTATCTTTGTGGAGATAGCGGTAAAGCTAAAAGAGAGTTGGGTTGGAAGCCAAAGGTTTCATTTGAAGAGCTGGTTAGAATGATGGTGGAAAATGATCTGCTTATACAAAAACATCCTATGCATGCCATAAAATAGTTTTCTTTTAATCCATGAATATAATTATAAAGTATATTATTTCTGGAGGAACAGCGGCTGTTGTAGATCTTGCCGTTTTAAATTTTCTCGATAGTCTCGGTATGTATTATGTTCTAAGTGTGAATATCGCTTTCATCATTGCCTTCTTTGTTAGTTTTTGTTTACAGAAATATTGGACATTCAACGATGCTGGCAAGAGTAAGACTCACAATCAATTAATCATATATTTTGCGGTTTCAGTCTCTAACGCTTTTTTAAATACTCTCATTATCCATATTCTACTTTCATATGGCATTGTCACTCAAATATCATTTATTAGGCCAGTAATAATAGCTCAAATCATTTCCGGAGCCCTCATCGCTTTTGAATCTTTTATTATTTACCGCTATTTTATTTTTAGGAAAAATAATATTAGGGCAGACGGGGGAAATAAAAAATCGTTAAAAATACTTATAATAACCCAAAAGCTTGATATGAATGATAGCTATTTTGGCTTTTTCCATGACTGGATATCACTTTTTTCTTCAGCTTGCGAGAAAGTTATAGTTATTTCTCTTGAAACATACAAGTATGATTTACCGAGCAATGTAAAGGTTTTCACTTTAGGCAAAGAGAAAAAAAATTCTAAGATTAAATATCTATATCTATTATATAAATACAGTTTTTTAAATAGGAAAAATTATGATGCCGTCTTTTGTCATATGAGCCCTCTATATGTAATATCCGGTTGGTTCATATGGAAGGCGTTAAATAAAAAGATTGCCCTATGGTATGTACATAGATCTGTAGATTTAAAATTGAGAATTGCCACTATATTGTCTAACATCATTTTTACCGCTACTCCGGAAAGTTTTAGAATAAAAAATAAAAAGGTCAAATATATGGGTCAAGCGGTGGATATTAAGCGATTTACCAGAATAGAAAATAAGCTGTCGGATAATATTTTAAAAGTCATTACTGTAGGAAGAATAACACCAATAAAAAAACTAGAAATTTTAATAGAAGCTGTCAGGATAATACAATCAAAAAATATTCCGATTAAAGTGAGCATAATAGGAGCCACAGTCGAAACTTATGATTTAGAGTATGAAAAAAAACTCAAAGAACTTTCTAGAAATTTAGAAAATGAAGTATTGTTTTTGGGTCCAATACCGAATAAAGATTTGCCGGAATATTATTGGAAACATGATGTATGTGTAAATCTGGCGCCGACTGGGGGGTTGGATAAAACTGTTCTAGAAGCTATGGCATCAGAAATGCCAGTAGTGGTTGCCAATCGCGCCTTTAAGGATCATCTGAATGGTTTTGTGAACGAGTTATTATGCAGAGAGAATGATGCAAATGATTGCGCTGATAAATTAATATCTTTATATTATAATAAAAATCGCAAACAAATAAGTGAAGTGCTTTATAAAGAAGTGAATGAAAGATCAAGTCTTCATAAGCTCATTCCATCCATAGTTAGAAATATAAATGAAATCATATAAAAAATATATCGCGGGTTTTCTATTTATATTTGGCGTTGCCGTATTATTTTGGTTTTCTTTATCAAATCTTACCGAAACTCCGCCCACATGGATGGATGAAGGTATTATTATTCAAACCGCAAGGAATTTTTCAATTTCTGGAATTTCTGGCATCCGTATAGATCCGCAGACTATTGTTTCAGCTGGATATGTCACCACGAGCTATCCAGTGACTTTGCCTATATCAGGCATTTTTAGAATATTTGGTGTAGATTTGCTCAATGCTCGCATCGTAATGGTTTTTTATATTATTCTACTTGTTTTTGTTGCCTTATTTTGGCTTAGGAAAAATATACAAAATAATATTTTGGTTATTATTCTCGCACTATTTTTCATAGTGACTTTTCCTCCTTTATATGGTCATGGTAAAAATGTTTTAGGAGAAATCTCGGGACTATTTTTCCTTTTTATGTCCATGATTTTTGTGGAGTTAGCGTACAGATCATATCTTGATTCTTTATCTAAATTTAAACATAAGATCATTTATACCTCTCTATGTTTAATATTTATTGGTCTTACAGTTGTCACAAAGCCTATTTTTATTTTACTTTTGCCAACTCTTTTTATTGCGTTAATAATAAATTTAAAGCAAATTCGCATGATAGTGGCCACTAGAGAATCTATAATTTTATTTCTTACTGGTATTTTAGCTTTCTTAATTCCAATAATCTTTTGGCTATTTTTTCAATTTCATGGAGAAACACTAGGGGAAATGTTGTCAATATACGCGAATCCTCATAGCGCTGTTATTGGAACATCAATAATTACCAATCTAAGTCGTTTTATAACAGAACGTCAACCCATATACACCGCCTTACTTATTTTGATCTGGACCATAGTCCTAGTCGTCCGTCATAAAAGAAAAGAAAAAATAAAGCTTTCAGAAATAGTTTTATGGTCTTTTACCATACTTATTTTACTCGCTTATCTTAGAACTGTTGGATATTATCGCTATTTTTTTCTGGCAGA
Organism: Minisyncoccota bacterium; assembly: GCA_036516895.1. Lineage (GTDB taxonomy): Bacteria > Patescibacteriota > Minisyncoccia > Phycocordibacterales > PALSA-1337 > CAIOGI01. The sequence goes on from DATDZD010000025.1 coordinate 5,392, forward strand.
GTTTATCGCGCTGATAATGTTTCCATCAAATATATTATATTTTGCCAGTAGTCGTAACACGAAGTTTATTGCTGTAGCCATATGCTCATTGCTTATTGGAGTACAATCGTATGGACTTATATATACTGGTTGGACAGCGAGGTATAAAGGAAATACACAATCGTTTGATCTGAAAAACTTTCTAAAAGAGTCTCCAGCTGATAAAGAGATCTTTGTGTATCAAGCTCCCGAACTGGTCACTTTTATTCCTCATGAAAATTATTCTCAATTTATTGAGATTACCCCCACTATACAAGTAGGCAAGAGTTCACTAGACCGTATCGCCGGCGGTTTGCCATCTATTATCGCAACAAATTCCAATTATGCGGATATTATAAAAGATATTGGGCAAAATAAATATATTTTATTTTCATCTATTGGAAAATATCAGTTTTTTCATAAAAAATAGTCATTTATATATTTTTATTTTATTTTAAGGTATACTCTCATTCATATGAAAAATATCGTTGTTATACCTACATATAATGAAAGAGAGACTATTGAACATACTATTCGAGCAGTTTTTAAAGCGCAACAAGATATAAATATATTGATTGTTGATGACAATTCTCCCGATGGCACACAAACCGTGGTTGACCGGCTTATAAAAGAATTTCCTCAACTTTCTATAATGAGGCGAAAAGGCAAGGAAGGACTTGGGAAAGCTTATATCTCGGCGTTTATCGAACTCATAAAAAATCCAGAAATCAATACTATTATAACCATGGATGCCGATTTTTCACATGATCCGAAGCATATTCCGCTTATGCTTGAAAAAAGAAAAACTTACGATGTTGTGATCGGGTCTCGCTATACACGAGGTGGAGGTATAGTGGGTTGGGAATTGTGGAGGAGATTTCTAAGTCTCGGTGGGAATACATATACTCGGCTTATTACCCGCATCCCAATACATGATGTTACTGCAGGTTTTATAGCCATTTCAGCCGACGCTCTTAAAAAAATAGGATTAGAAGAAATAGGCAGTTCTGGCTACGCTTTTCTTATTGAACTAAAATATATTCTTTATAAGTCTGGCGCTAGAATGACAGAGATACCAATCATATTTAAAAATAGAATAGTTGGAGAATCAAAAATTTCAAACCATATTATTACTGAAGGTGTAAAGGCTCCATGGAGACTTGTATTTCGTAAATCGTCAAGACATATTTCCTGTATTGCATGTGGTGATATGAAGCATATAAAATATGCATATAAAAATGGTTATACTATATACAAATGCACGCAATGCAAAATGTTGAGTGTATATCCTTTGCCAAAAAGTCTTACAGATATTTACACTGAAGATTATTTTTCAGGCGCTAAAAATGGTTTTGGATATGTTGATTATGATATAGATAAAGAAGCGATGAAGGGAGTTTTTATTGATTATATAGATCGCATAGATAAGATTATTAAAAATAATATAAATAACAAGATTCCCAAGAGACTTCTTGATATTGGTGCGGCTACCGGATATTTTATGAATATTGCTCGTAGTGCCGGCTATGAAGTCACAGGAATAGAAATTTCTCCGACTGCCGTAGTCAAAGCGAAGGAAAAAGGCCTAAATGTTTTCTCTGGCACTATTGAAAGTTTTGATTCAAAAGATAAAAAGTTTAATGTTATAACCTTGCTTGATGTGCTGGAGCATGTGGAAAATCCATATCACCTCATTTCTGTATGCCGGAAAATGCTTGATAAGAATGGATTAATTGTAATAAATACTCCAGACTCCAGAAGTCTATACGCGCGTTTGCTTGGCAAAAGATGGCATCTTATTGTCCCACCGGAGCATTTATATTATTTTAATCGTCAAGTCCTCACTAATCTTTTAGACAAAGAAGGCTTTGACATTATCACTTCTACGACTATTGGAAAATCTTTTACGGTTGAATATATTTTTCTTACATTGGGTAAATGGCTAAAAGTCAAAATGTTTTTTAAGATTACTTCTTTTCTAAAAAGACATCCTGCTTTAGGTCATATCTCTCTACCCATTAATCTTAGAGATAACATGTTTATCATTGCTAGGATTAAAAACATATGAAAATATATTTTTTTGGAGCAGACTATCCACCCACTGGTGGCGGGATAGCGACATATTCATATGAGTGGATACAATCCACAGCCATGCATGATGAAGTGGAGGTAATAGAGGTTTTAATATTTGGAAACAGAAATCCGAGAAGCGAATCTCTCGGAAAGAAAGTAGCTGTTATTACATTGAGAAATATAGGTTTTCTATATGTTGGTTATAAAGTATTTTCTAGCTTTTGGAAAAATCGTGATTATGATATCTTCCACTCCTTTAATCTTTTTCCTGTGGGTTTCTGGGTGACTTTTTGGGGAAAGATTTTTAGGAAAAAAACTTGCGTGGCTTTCTATGGGACAGACGCTTGTGATACTAGTGCAAGCGTAAAAACTTTTTTACTCAAGAAATGGACATTACGAAATGTTTCCCTGCCCATTACTATTAGTGATTTTACAAAACGAGCGACCGAGAAGAGATATTCTCTTGGGTCAGATAGAATAAAAGTGATTTATCCTGTAGTGCCACAAGCACTTCTTTTTGGAACAAAAAGCGCAGAGGAAGACCGGGAGATTTTTAAAATAAAAAAAACTTACAATATTTCCGATAATACATTTGTGATTATTTCCGTATGTCGTTTGGTTAAAAGAAAAGGTGTGGAATATCTTATACGGGCTGTAGCCGAAATCCGTGATAAAGATATAAGGCTTCTTATAATAGGAGATGGACCCGAAAAAGATAATCTAATCAATCTTGTAAATATTTTGGATATAAGAGACAGAGTTTTTATTTTAGGCAAGGTAAAGGATATTATTCCATTTTATCGTATAGGAAGTGTTAGTACACTAGTTTCTTATAATCTCGTAGATGACGGAGATTTTGAAGGTCTTGGTTTGGTTTTACTTGAAGCGCAGTCGTATGGAGTTCCTGTAATTGGTACCAGAAGCGGAGGAGTTCCAGAGGCGTTCGAAGAAAATACAACTGGTCTTCTGGTATTTCCACAAGATGTGAAAGCTCTGGAGAATGCTGTGAGAATGATGATAGATGATAGAGAAATGAGAGATCGTTTAGCAGAAAATACTCACAGTTTTTTGGAAAGAAGATTTGGTTTTAAAAATACAATAGGTCGCTATATAGAGCTTTGCAAGAGCTTATGATATAGTGATTTCCTATGAATATAGCTGTTATATTGCCTATAGGAAAAAGCGACTATTTGGCCAATACTGTTCTAGATGGACTCATAGATTTTCAGAGTGAAGACGAGAAATTGTCTTTTATTGTCACAAAAAAATATCCAAATCCATTTAATCTTCTAAAATATGAAAGAGATGAGAAGGATTTTATTGATTATGCAAAGACCGCTGATATTGTTATTTTGGCTTGGGGTAAAAATAGCACCAATTTCAGTTTGGCAGAAAAAATAAGCGCATGGCAGAAAACCGCTTTTGTGGATGGTTCAGAGCTTGGCAAAAATAATAGGTCTGATGAAAGTATAAGAAAATCCGTTTCTGAGGAAAGATATAATGGTATTGGCGCCATAGATTCAAATATGCTTACAAAGTGTAAACTCTATTTCCGTAGAGAAAAGCCATATATAAAGGGAATTATTCCACTGCCATTTGGAATAGAAAGAAGGTATAGGAAATTTTTTAAGAAAGGAGAAAAAAGAGATATTGATTTCTCATGTATTTTTGGACAGGATGAATATCCTCCACTTCGCAAACAAGCTAAAGAGTTTCTGGAAAAGTTTTGTCGTAAGAACGATTTTTCATGTCATACAAAAAAGACAAAGGGATTCAATTTTGATGACAATACAAAACTGGCAGGAAGAGATGATTTTTATAAAATCCTTTCTAGAACAAAGGTGGGTATTTCTATAGGCGGTGGAGGATTTGATACTGCCAGATTTTGGGAAATATTGGGAAGTGGGGCTATGCTCTTGACTGAAAATATAGCTATTTATGAAGAAAATAGTGATAAACTAGATTATAAAAGGATAGCGCAATTTAGTAATTTGGATGAATTTAAGTTAAAAATAAAAGAACTTGGGAATTATATTCGTGATGTATACGACAATGATCAGGACAAACTTGATAAAGAGTATGATAAAGTCATAGAAAATCATTCCACTAAAAATAGGGTAAAAAACATTATTGAACATTTCAATGAAAAATAATTGTCATATTTGCAATACTGCGACTAGTTTTTTTATGAATAAGGATGGCTATGATCTTTATAAATGTTCCAATTGCGAATTGGTTTATATGAACCCTCTGCCTCTGCAGACTTTCTTGAATAAAGAAGTGTATTCTTTGGAATCCGGATATCAGGGTAATAAGGAAAACGATCTGTCAAAAACTTTTCCAAATAAAAAAACAAAAGATATTTTAAAATTTTTAGGAAAAAATAAAATAAAAGGCCGAATTTTGGATGTCGGCTGTTCAAATGGCGAATTTCTATATCATGCCAAGAAAAGGGGCTTTGAGGCTTATGGCGTGGAACTAAATAGCAGGACTGCGTCTATAGCCTTGAAAAATGGCCTGAATGTTTTTAAAGGACTTCTGCATGAGGCCAGATTTGAGAATGATTTTTTTGATATTATTTTCCTTGGAGATATTATAGAGCATGTTCTTTCTCCTAGAGATTTTTTGCACGAATGTAAAAGAATTCTAAAGAATAGCGGGACAATAATCATTTCTACCCCCAATCTGGATTGCGCTTGGGCAAAGACCACCATATTTTTTTATAAAACACTTGGAATCCCATGCTCTTCAGTGACTCCGCCGCATCACACATTTCAATTTTCAGGAAAAAATCTGGATATGCTCATGATGCAAACAGGTTTTATATATACCAACAAGTGGTTCTATAAACAACCTCGTCTCATGTATGAACTGGGCTCATTGCATCTATTGAAAAAATATAAAGCCAACAAAAATATAAAAAATTTGGTTTTTATGATTTTTTCTTTTATTTTGTATACTCTTTCTTATTTCGCGGTTGCCAGCACCAGATCTTTCAGAAGAAAGGATTTCGGAATGTTAAGTATTTATAAAAAATGAATAATAATCTTTTAAAAATCTATTGTGGCATTTTAAAATCTGAGGCGCCATATCTTGAAATACTAAACCCGAATTTTGGTTTCAAGAAGCGCAAGAATATTTTTGGGGACAAAGATATTTTTGATGATTTTACTTCTCCCATTTTTAATATAGTTTCCGAGCCTTCCATTTCCGATTTTTTGCTTATCCCGCATAATTATTTTCAGATAAAAAATGACAAGCAATACATAAGTAATTTCATCTCGCTTTCAGAAAAATATTCAAAAAAGATTATTATATTTGCCATTGGAGACTCAACTGAACATATAGATATTCCGAATAGTCTTATCTTAAGAATGTCCCAATACGAATCTCGAAGGAAAATTAATGAAATAATTATCCCAGCCTACGCCGCGGATTTGTCATATGGAAAACCAATTTTATATAGAACCAAGCAATCTATGCCTTCTATTGGTTTCTGTGGCTGGGCTGATATCAAGGGATTTTTGCCAAATTTATCATTTCTAATAAAGAATTTTATATCTTTGAACGGATCGCATCGCAAGGGATTGTATTTTAGAAAAAAGACAATAAATAATATAAAAAAATCACTGATAATAAAACCAAATCTGATCGTAAGATCTGCGTATGGAGCCAGCGAATCTACAACAGAAATGAATCCGAAAATAGCCCGCGAAGAATATAGAAATAATATGATTGAAAGCGACTTCATTCTGGCTCCAAAAGGCGATGGCAACTATTCTGCGCGATTTTATGAAGCTTTGAGCCTGGGCAGGGTGCCAATACTTATTGATACTGATTGTCCTCTGCCTCTTTCAAAGGAAATTGATTATTCAAAGTTTATTTTGAAAATTTCATATAAGGATATAGGAAAATTGGATAAAATAGTTGCTGATTTTTATAAAAAGTTGTCTAATGAAGAATGGATCAATATGCAAAAAGCCGCCAAAAACGCATTTGACCAATACCTGCGTATTGATGTATTCTTCCGTAATCTTTTTAAGAATGAAAATCTTATATATTGAAAATATACGCCTACCGACAGAAAAGGCCCATGGAATACAGATTATGAAAATGTGCGAGGCTTTTTCGACCGCCGGTCATGATGTTACACTTCTCGTGCCCAAGAGAAAAAATATTTATAACACTGATCCGTTTGATTTCTATAAGGTCAAAAAGAATTTTATTATAAAGAGGCTATGGGTGCCAAATGTGCTTTTTTTAGGTCCACTGGGTTTTTGGATACAATCATTATTTTTTGCTGAAATGTCCGCCTGGTATTTTTGGAAATTCAAACCGGATATTCTATATTCCAGAGAAGAAAGAATATTGATCAATTTTATCTTTATTGCTAAAAATATATTCTGGGAATCACACAGAGGGACATGGAACATAGCTTCCAGAATAGTTGCTAACTTCTGTAAGAAAATAATAGTTATAAGCAAGGGTTTGCAGGATTTCTATCTTTCAAAATTGCCAGCATTAAAATCAAAAATAATTGTTGCTCCAGACGGGGTGGATCTCAATTTCTTTAACATTAATCTCTCAAAGGACGAATGCCGAAGAAAACTTTCTCTGCCATTGGATAAAAAAATTGCTCTGTACACCGGGCATCTCTATGAGTGGAAAGGGGCGCATATTCTTGCGGAGGCTTCTCGCGCAATTAAGGATGATGAGTCGGCCGTTTTTGTGGGTGGAACATCTCATGATTTAAAAAAGTTTATAAATATTTACGGAAATAATAAAAATTGCTTAATCTTGGGCCAGAAACCCTATTCTGATATTCCTTTTTATCTTAAGTCGGCAGATGCGCTTGTATTGCCAAATTCTGCTAGAAATGACATAGGTAGTCTATATACTTCACCGCTCAAGCTTTTTGAATACATGGCAAGCGGTGTGCCGGTAGTAGCTTCTCGTGTGCCGGCTATTTGTGAAATATTAAATGATTCAAATTCCACCTTGATAACACCCGATGATCCGAATGCCCTTTACCAAGCCATAAAAAATGTCTTTAATGATAATTTTGAAGCGCAAAACAAAGCTCGTAAAGCTTTGCAAGATGTAAATATGTACACATGGAACTCCCGTGCTAAACTTATATTATGAAATAATGACCCTATAAATCAAATGAAAATTATTCTAATTTCTTCAACAAATAATATCCAAAGTGGCTATGGAAATCTTACTCATGAGCTATGTATGTTTCTGAAAGGAAAGGTTGATTTTACTCTTCTTCTCCCTCATGATGAACAAAGATACCCCTATACTTCATATCCTGTGGAATATATTTTGCCATCATATATCTTTAATTTACGTACATCAAAAGTTCTTCAATATTTATTATTTAAATACAAAACTGACGCCGATATAGTGCATTCTGTTTTTGAATTTCCCTATGCTCTTATAGCAGCCCGTATAGCAAAAAAAAATAAAAAGCCTCTCATTATCGGATTAGCGGGAACATATGCTGTAAAACCTTTATTCCAGTTTCCTGACAGTATTTTTTTGCGCCGAGCCTATAATCAGGCGAAATCCATGATTTCCATAAGCCAATTTACTAGAGATATGGTAAAGAAATATTCCGAAACAAAAACTCCTATAAACATCATTCATCCTGCGGTTAATTTCGAAAGATTTTCAAGGGTGTATGATGAAAACATTGTTCGTCAAAGATATCATGACAAAAAAATACTTATGACTGTAGGAGCCCTGAAGCCTCGCAAAGGACATGATATTGTTCTGCGAGCTCTATCTATACTTAAAAAAGAGAGAAATGATTTTATTTATTTAATTATCGGAAATGATGAAAAGAGAAGTATATATATGGAAGAGTTGAGTAAAATTATTGAATTGGGAAATTTGAAGGAAAATGTGGTTTTTCTAGGTTCAGTAAGCGATCATGATATACCGTATTATTTCAACGCATGTGATATATATATTCATACTCCTGTTATGAATAATTGGAATTTTGAAGGTTTTGGCATAGTGTATCTGGAGGCTGGTTCTGCGAGAAAACCAGTAATAGCTTCCAACTCTGGCGGCACTCTAGATGCTGTGATACCTGACAAAACTGGACTAGTAGTTGCTGAAGGGGATATAAACGCCACTTATTCTGCGATCAAAAGACTTCTTGATGACGAAGCGCTTAGGAAATATTTGGGAAATGAAGGATTTATTTATGCCAGAGACCATACATGGGAAAAACTCGGACCGAAATTTCTTGATATTTATAGAAAATCATTAGAAAAAACATGAAAATAATTATTTTATCTGATGATTTTCCGCCAAAATCGGGAGGCGGGGCGGCAGTAATAGCTTCTATACACGCCTCTGCTCTGACGGAGAGAGGATATGAAATAATTGTCATCACTACCGTAGAAAATAAATCTCAAGCAGGGGAATCAAATGAAAATGGAATAAAGATTATAAGATTGTACTCAAAATACAATCCTCTTTTTCGTTCATATCTGTCTCTCTACAATCCGTTCATATTATCTAAAATTAAAGAAATCTTAGAAAAAGAAAAGCCAGACATTGTCCATGCTCACAATATACATTATCACTTATCGTATCACTCACTGTCATTAGCGAAAAAATATTCTAAAGCGCTTTTCATCACTATTCACGACTCCATGCCCTTTCATTACAGCAAACTTTTTCCAAAGTATCCCTATCAGATTCCCATCAAAACCTACAAAGTTTCTTTACTGCGCCAACTAAAGGATTTTCGTTTCAGATTCAATCCGTTGAAAAATATCATCGTAAGACATTATTTATCATTGCCAAATAAAATTTTCGCGGTTAGCTATGCTTTAAAGCAGGCTCTATTAGATAACAAAATAAATAATGTTGAGGTGATACACAATGCTATCGATGTAAATAAGTGGAGCATAGATAATGAATCTATGAATGAATTTAAGAAAACACACGATCTTTTCAATAAAAAAGTCATTATGTTTTGTGGAAGATTGAGCAGGGCCAAGGGAGGAGCTGTGCTCATAGAATGTATGCCAAATATAATAAAAGAAATTCCAAATGCCATACTTCTCGTAGTTGGAGAAAAGGATATAGAAGCTTCAAATATGCTCAAAAAGGCAAAAGAACTCAATATTGATACAAAGCTTGTTTTTACAGGCAAACTATCAGGAAATAGCCTTATACAGGCTTATGGAGCATCTGACGCGCTTGTTGCTCCATCTTTTTGTTTTGACTGGTTTCCTACGGTAAATCTAGAGGGTATGGCTATGAAACTGCCTATAGTGGCTACATGTTTCGGCGGAAGTTCTGAAGCCGTGAGAGATAGAATAAATGGTTATATAGTAAATCCATATCATAAGGCAGAAGTGATTGATAGGATTGTGGATTTATTGGAAAATAATGATGAATCTAAAAAATTTGGAGGAAATGGTTTTGAAATATTGCAAAAAGAATTCAATTTAGATAAATATATAGAAAGCACTATTTTTTGGTATAATGAATTTTTATAAATTATGGATTTCTATAACACTTCATTTTATGATAAGGCTAGCGCCGATTATTCGTCAAAGCGGTATCAAGACAGGCCGCAGAGCTATGTTCAGTTTTTTTTCAAAAACCGACTGTATATACTTCTCAAATATATAAATAAATTAGTGAAAAATAAAAATGATTTGAAACTTCTGGAAATCGGTTGCGCTGATGGCATTGTAATTAATTCAATAATAAACACTTTTCCACATGCATTCTCAAGATGTGTCGGAACTGATATATCTCCAAATATGATAGAAACAGCACAAAAAAGAAATGAACATAAAAACGCTTTATATTTTTTAAAAAACACAGGAGAATCTGGATTATATGATATTGTTCTAGCGGTAGGATTTTTGAGCCCAGGCATATTTGATGAAGAGTTTGCCTATATTAAAAGTCATTTGAAATCGGATGGAGTAGTTATCGTTTCTCTAGCTTCGCGAAAGTCTGCATATACTCGTATCAAGCTTCAATATAAGGACTATATAAAAGACTATTGGAGTCATTCCCAATATAGGGATTTCCTTGAAAAAGATTTTCAGATCATTGATTCTAAGCCTTATGGATTGTTTATTCCCAAACTATGGGCATTTCCTACAATAGCTAGAGTTATTCAACCAGCTGTGGAGTTAATAGGAAGTTTTTTTCTTTCAGGACTTTTTCATGAAAAGCTTTATCTTCTGAAAAGAAAATCTTGACGCTTGATACACTTTCGGCAGATGGCTCTTTATAAACCATAATATTTTTTGGCCAACGCGAGATTGAATTCCAAAAACCTTGCGGTATGTAAACATATCCGCCTTTTTATTGACTTCTATTTTTTCTGGATGTTTAAGTGGAAACTCGATCTCCTTTGTAACCATTTCTCCCAAATATCCCTTAGCTGTTTTTGTGTGAGTAGCTCCTTCTCCAAAACCGATATTTTTTACAAGATTTTTGTGGGGAACTATTGCCAATCCTTGCTCCTTCATGCACGCGTATGTCCATGCCACATCCCATGTGTCTAGCTCGCCATTGCGCATTCTTTGAAAAAGGTATTCAAAATAGTCTGCCACTCCAGGATTTTCTAGAATATTATAAAGCTTTCTTTCTTTTCTTATATGTGGCCAATCATTCATACTGACATCGTATTTTTTCCACGCCCTTCTCCATGTTGCCCATCCCCAGATTTGCGCTATGCGTGAAAAATAATAACTTCCATCCATGCTATTTGTATCTTGTATATTTATACCTCCTATATGCATGATATTGGGGTTATTTTCATATCGCGTGAGTAATTCTTGACAGAATAGGAAAAAGGATTGATTTGGAAGACAGTCATCCTCCAATACTATAGCTTTTCCAACATTTTCAAAAACCCAATCAAGCCCGCTAGACACTCTTTTTTTACATCCTAGATTTATGTCTGAATAGTTTTTCATCACTTTGCATGGCCAGTCCACCTTCTCCACGATTTTGCGAGATTCTGTGCACAAAATGTCCTCATCTTTATTTCTAGGACCATCAGCTACAATAAGTAGTATTTTGGGTCTCATATTTCTGATAATCTCAAATACAAGTCGAGTCTCTTTTGGTCGTCTAAATATGAAAAAAGCAATAGGTGTGTCAAATTGTTCAGTCATTTATTTTAAAATATTTATGATATTTGCCGATTATATAATGTTGCCACATCATTTTTCTGCGACCTCGATAGCTTTTCATGACGAGGTCGGCATTTGTTTTATCAAGTTTATTTTTTTTAATAAATGACTCTGTCGCTTTTTTCAAAATTTTCCCAGCTTTCCATAGGGTTGCAAGTGAAGTGTTTTGACTAGGTTTTTTTATAATCATTATGTCCTTAATCAGATCAAAATCTGGTCTTGAAATTATAATATATTGCGAGATATTTCTGAATGCCACATTTAAGGCGTTCTTATGCACTGTTGGTTGTGTGGTATCACTACCAGTTATGGATTCATTATGAAGTCTTAGTTTGAAAAGCACTTGAGGTATATTGGCGCAGAGCAGTTCTTTTCCCGGTCGCGAATACATCTCATAATCTTCAGAATGGACAAATTGTTCGCTATATCCTCCATTTTTCTTTATAACTTCTGTCTTGAAAAAAATAGAACTATGGAACATTACATTGTTAAATAGAAATTCATATCTAATTACCCACGGATCTATAACATTTCTACTTATTTTTATACTATTGCCACTAGGGTTTACGCATTCAGTCCAGCCACCTACTACATCTATGTTAGGATTTTTTTCCATAAAGTCGTATTGGGTAGCGAAGCGATTCGGCAAGGAGATATCGTCCTGGTCCATACGCGCTATGTATTTGCCTTTTGCATTGCTTATACCTATATTCAAACTTTTTATAAGACCGCTGTTGACTTGATTATCTATGAAAACAATACGAGGATCTTTATATGATTTTATGATTTCTAGACTGTTGTCTTTTGAACCATCATTGACAATAATAAACTCAAAATCGGTGAATGTTTGAGAAAGCACGCTGTTTATAGCTTCTCTTAAATATTTTTCGCCGTTATAAACCGTCATTAAAACTGAAATTTTTACATTTTCATCCATGATTTGGGTATTAGATTATCTATGTTTATTGAGCTATCATTGAACCATTTTTGGGGCGATATGACTATCTTTTGATGATTTTTATTAAGCCAGGCGCCCCACCAGCTGAATGTGCTATTGGCTATTATGTTATGCCTACACCCGGACATTAATATCAAGTCCTCCTGGGGATAATCAGTATTGCTTATAAGTGTGTACATTTCAGGTAATTTTATATAATCTTTTGCCCATTGTATATCATCGGTAAAAATAAAAAAATGAGGAGAAATAACTTTGTTTTTCATGTATTGAACGGCTTTTTCGTAATATTCTTTAGAACATGCTCCATGAAATGAACTTTTTTTTCCTTGCACATAGTCTGTTCCTCTAAGATGAATACTTACGGAGTTTACTGATTTTATTTTTTGCATGACTGCTTCACTTGTATCTGAAAGTTTGTTTTTTAAAGTAAATTCTTTCAAAATTATATATTTTACCTGATTTAGGTACTCCTCGCTTTGCCAATCATATACGCGATCAGTTTCAATATAATCTTTTTTATTAAAAATCCGTGTTACGAGAGTATCAAATCTATTAGCTATTCCGGCTTGGATATTGAAGTTATCAAGCATATATTTTCTATTAATTCGTCCTCTATACCATGATGTGTCAAGAAGTAAATCAGTGTTTTTCTCCACAGACAAAGCCCTTCCTTTGACATATTGGAAAAGTTGATTGCCCAGTCCGCCAGTCAGTTTCATGATTATCATATAGTTTTGATTGTATCTCACCAGTACAAAGATTTCAATAGATTGTATAATGATTATAGATTCTTTTGATACCTTCCTCCAGATTTACCCTAGCTTCCCAACCAGTTTCGCTATTAAACCGTCCGCTATCTATGATAATATCACCAGGATATCTGGCATAATTATTGGGGAAAGGGACATGTACTATATTTCCTTTTCCGACGCATTTTATTATTTTCTCCGCTATATCTTTTACCGAATATGCATAGCCAGAACCACAGTTATATATGAGATTTTTTAGTGACATATCTGCTGTAGTGACAAACGCGTTTGCCACATCATCCACATATATATAATCTCTTAGCTCTAGACCATCGCCGAATATTTCAATATTTTTATCATTTAAAGCATTTTTCATAAATAGGGAAATTACCGATCGACTGTTTTTTGATTCATAGCCATATACATTTGTGAGTCGTAGGATTGCTACTGAAATATTATATTTGTGAGCGTATTCCTCATATATAGACTCTGCTTGCTTTTTTTGTCTCGCATATATAGTTTCTGGATTTGTCTGGAAACTCTCGTCTATTAGAAGCGGGTTAGCTATTCCATACACTGTCTGTGAACTAGCAAAAATAATTTTACATTCAGGATTATTTTTTACGACAGATTTAAGCAGGTTTTTTGATAATTCAATATTTATCTCTTGACTCTCGCGACTATATTCCAGATCATGCGCATTGATTTTGGCTATGAGATTTATGATAATGTTATGTTCTGATACCAACCTATCCATATTATTGAGATCTTCTCGAGTATTTATTTTTACAATCGCTCCGGCATCGGAAAAAGCCATAGATGTTCTACTGCCAATAAATCCAGACCCGCCTAGTATTAGCACCTTTTTTCCTAGAACGCTATTTCTTCTCATGTTTTTTCTTGTAATATTCAAATGTTCTTTTCATTCCGCTTTCCAGGTTTATTTTTGGTTTCCATCCGAGTTCATTTTGAATCTTGGTTCCATTGAGAGCATAGCGAAAATCATGCCCCGGCCTATCGGAAACATATGAGATGTGCTTATCGTCTTTCTTTGCGCATTTTAATAATAAATCAGCTATTTCTTTATTAGTATGTTCAGAAAGGCCTGGAATATTATATATTTCTCCATTTTTTCCATTATGAAAAACGAGATCTATGGCATCTATGTGATCTTCCACGAAAAGCCATTCGCGAATATGCTCACCTCTGGAATATAATGGAACTTTTTTATTTTCAAGCAATAGTGTAATAAAACGCGGAATAAGCTTTGTTATATCCTGATGTGGTCCGTAGTTATTTGAAGAACGAGTGATAACAGTGTTTAGTTCAAATGTTTTATTATGGGCTCTCACAAGCATGTCTGCTGCCGCTTTTGACGCGCTGTACGGATTGTTTGGCAGTATTGGCGAATTTTCCGTAAAAGGTTTGTCATTTTTTGACAAACTGCCGTACACTTCATCGGTGGAAATATGGTGGAAACGCCTAATTTTATATTTTTGTGCCAGTACTAAAAGATTATTAGTTCCTAGGATATTTGTTTCGATGAATAGTGTTGGATTTTTTATACTTGCATCCACATGACTCTCCGCGGCGAAATGTATAATATGGGTAGGGCTGTGTTTTTTAAATATCTTTTCGAGCCTTATTATGTTTTTTATATTAGTTTTCTCAAATATTATATTCTTCTGATCTGGGACAAGTATATTATCTTTTGAACCCGCTTTGGTGAGACAATCTACTATTATAAATAAATAATCTAAGTATTTTTTTGAAATTATATTTACATAATTGCTGCCGATAAACCCAGCTCCGCCAGTGACCAATATAATCTTATCTTTTTTTATTTTTAATGGCATGATTGCTTTTTATATGAATTGACGCCTCTAGCAAACTATCAATTGTTCCGATATCATACCATTCTTTTTTAAGCACTGAATAGTCAAGACCATCCTCTTTCAAGTATAGGTTATTTATATAGGTAATCTCTTTTTCACCTCTCTCTGATATTGGTTGATTGATCATTTTGTCAAATACGGTATTGTCATATATATAGGCGCCGACTACTGCTATATCACTTTTAGGCTTTTTTGGTTTTTCTACCATTTCTACTATTTTCCCTTTCTTATTTATGGAAGCGATACCAAACTGGCTAGGGTTTTTGACCCTTTTTAGAAATATTTTTGCTCCACTCTTAAAATCTTTGATATCGTTTGTAAAATCATCTTCAAAAATATTGTCTCCCAAAAGTAAAATACAATTATCATTTCCCACATAATCTTTGGCAATATACAGTCCATAAGCGATACCTGATGGACTGTTTTGAATGCCGTAGACGATCTGTATCTGCTTTTTTGTTTTAGGGGAGATAAAATGTTCTCCTGAACCGAGAAGACGCACAAAATCATCAATGTGGTGAGGGGAGGTAACTATCATTATTTTATCAATGCCACATTTTACTAGTGTTTCTATGGAGTAATATATAATAGGCTTGTTATAAACAGGAAGAAGGTGTTTGTTTGTAACCGCGGTCAGAGGATGGAGGCGAGTGCCATTGCCACCGGCGAGAATTACTCCTTTCATATCTTTTTAATATTTTTTCTTAACATTTTTCTTTTTTGAATGTTTTTTGACCTGTTTAGCAACCCAGTGATATGTCTTTTCCATGCCGTCGCGGAGTGGGGCGCTGGGAGCCCAGCCAAGTTTGGACATTATGAGTCTATTGTCGGAGTTTCTCCCGCGAACGCCCAAAGGCCCAGGAATATGTTTTATTTTTACTTTTTTGCCGCTGATTTTCATAACCATTTTTGCAAGATCATTTAACGATACCATTTCCTCTGAACCGATATTGACCGGACCTATAAAGTCCGATTCCATTAGTCTCTCTATACCCTCTAGGCATTCGTCAACATACAGAAAAGATCTAGTTTGTTTTCCATCTCCCCACATTTCTATTGTGCCTCCGTTCTTCGTTTCTGCGATTTTCCTACAAGTTGCGGCTGGAGCTTTGTCTTTTCCTCCACGCCATGCGCCTTGCGGACCAAAGATGTTATGGAAGCGAGCAATTCTTACATTGAGTCCATGATTCTTGGCATAAGCTAGGTACATGCGTTCACTAAATAGTTTTTCCCAGCCATATTCACTATCTGGATCAGCCGGATAGGCAGAATCTTCACTACAGTTAGGATTTTTTGAATCAAGCTGGTTTCTTTTTGGATATATGCAAGCAGAAGATGAATAGAACAATTTTTTAACATTCATTTTTTTTGCTTGTTCCGCGATGTTGAGATTTATCATTGCCGAATTATGCATTACAGAGGCGTCGTTCTCGCCAGTGAATAAATATCCTGCTCCTCCCATATCGGCCGCAAGCTGATACACTCTGTCAAAGGCTTGATTTAAGATTTTTTCACACACTTTAACATTGCGTAAATCTCCCACTACAAATTCATCAGCTTTAGTTTTGCTAAACTCTGGACGCTTAATATCCACTCCTCGCACCCAACACCCCTCTTTTTTCAACCTAGTTACCAGATGATTACCTATAAACCCCCCAGCTCCGCATACAAGTGCTTTTTTCATAAAAATATATAGTATTAGAGATTATATCCCTTTTATTATTTCTGTACAACTTTACTATCTTTATGTATTATGTGCTGTATGAATGATAAAAAATGGCTTAGTAATGAAGATTATGACTTTATTTTTGACAGAGTTCCACGGCTTTGCGTAGATCTAGTTATAAAAACAGAAAATGGCATTTTACTATTTCTTCGTGATATCGAACCATGCAAAGGTCAGTGGTGTCTGCCAGGAGGAATGGTTTATAAGGATGAAACAATAGAAGATGCATTACATAGAATCTTGAAAAAAGAAACAGGTTTGAAATCAAGAGAGATAAGAATGCTCGGTTATATGGAGTTTTTACATGAGATCCAGAATGGAAATGACAGGCATAGTGTAAGTATTGTATTTGAGATAGAGCCAGACATGTTGGATATTAAGCTTGATGCTCAAGCTTCAAAATTTAAAGTTTTTACTAAAATACCAGAAAACATGCAGGCGGTGCATGGAGAATTTCTTAGGCAGAAGGGAATATTTAAATAAAAAATGGATAATTTGCCTATCAGTTTATTGCTTTTGCAAAAATAACTACTATATGTAATAGTTCTACACAGATTCACAGTTAAACCAATTTACAAAAAGGAAAAACTATGACGCACATTGAAAACTCGCGGGAGCCGAGCTTTTTGCTTATATACGCACCACAAAGACAGAATATAAAATTTGGCACTTCAAAGCCAGAAGGTTCACTCGGTCTTCTTTATCTCGCAGGAGCGCTACAGGACAATAATTTTCATGTCAAAGTCTTGGATTGCTCTGTCGGAGATGAGAGGCATGCTCTCAAGGACACATTCTACAGACAGACGGAACTTCCAAATGGGATGGTTCGTGTTGGTCTGACAGCTCATGAGATAGTGCATATCGCCAAAGATTATGATGTGATCGGTATCACCTCAATCTTCACTGCTCAAACCACCATGGTTGAAGAAGTGGTAGAAGCCATCAGACAAGCCTATCCTCACAAGTTGATCATTCTTGGCGGTGTGAATGCGAGGTCTCTGAAGGAAAGATTCTTTCAGGTTGGCGCGAACATCATCTGTCTTTCAGAAGCGGAGAAAACTATCGTGGAAATAGGGCAGGTCTTACGCAAGGGAAGCTGTGATTTTTCCAATATCGGAGGGATAGCTTGGAAACATAATGGCGAGATCAGAACAAACCCTACAACAAATGTAGAGCTTGATTTGGACAAACTGCCTTTTCCTAGATGGGCTATGCTTCCGCTCGAAAGATATTGGGAAATAAATAGACCTCACGGTGGTGGTCTAAAGAGTGGTCCAGTGCCATATGCTCCAGTCATGACCTCTCGAGGTTGTCCATTCAAGTGCAGGTATTGTCACATTTCCAGAGAAATCAATGGGTCAGTATCTGGAAATCTCCGACAACTCCGTCTGAAATCTTTCTCCAGAGTATTGGATGAAGTGGGAATTCTTCAGGCTTTAGGAGTGCGCCATATTTATCTTGAGGATGATTCTCTTTTGGGTGATAAGGAGAGAGTGAAAGAGATATTCAGAGAACTCATCAAGCGTGGTTTGATACTGAGTGATGTGAACGGTATCAATCTCGCCCATCTTACAACCAACGCATCCGGAGCTTATGCTGTTGATGATGAGCTTCTGGAACTTATGGCAGAAGCTGGTTTCAAAAAGCTTATCTATCCAGTAGAATCCGGATCTCAAAGGGTATTGAACAAGTATGCCACTGGTAAGCTGAATCTGAAAAAGCACAATGTGTCAGGACTTATCCGCAAGGCGAAGGATCTAGGTATAGAGATTGGTGGCAATTACATGTTCGGTTTTCCCGATGAAACTCGGGAAGAGATGATGATGACATACGCTTGTGCCGAGGAGCATATGCTCTGTGGTCTGGATTATGCCAACTTCATGATTATGACTCCTTTCCCTGGGACAGATCTGTATGAGATGGCGCTACAGGATGATCTATTTCTTCCTGGTACGAAACCAGAAGATCTGGATTGGACTAGACCATCATTGAAAACCTTGATTCCCCCAGAAGAACTCGTCTCCATGATTACTTACGGTTGGAGAAAGGTCAATAAACCCGAAAGAGTTGAGAGGATCAAATCTATGACTCCCGTTTCAGGTGTCTCAAGTTAAGCGCGTTCAGTCGCGCAATATCAGCCAGTAGAAAGGTTCGTCCTGCTCTGGCTGTTTTTTATTTTCCAAGAAATCTTTTTAATCTTTTTTTGATAACAAAAAATCTGGGGATAAGATTTTTATTTTTAGAGAATCCAAATGAGTCTTTTTCTCCACTGAATTTTTTTTGAATATTATCTGTGGCAACTTTTATATTTTTGTCTTTTTTAATAAACTTCTTGCTTCTAAGAGAAAATGTATCATTACCGATGAAATCGTATTCAAGAAAAGCATTGTCCCATTTATAAGGCCGTAGTACATAACCGTCATGATGTATGATCAAGGCAAAATCAGTATTCAAATATTTAGCAAAATCATCTTGTTTGGTCAATATAATCTCACGAAAATTGATATTTTCTGCAGTTATTTCCATGGCTTCTATAGAAGATATAGAGACTAAAGTGACATTTTTAAGTTCAAGTTTCTCTATTACTCTATTATCATATTTTTTTAACAATTCTCTTTTATTATATTTCTTTAATATATGCCTGTATTCTTTTCCAGCGGCTTCCTTTGAGATTTGACCATTTCCAGTTCTATTTACCACATTTATCTTATTCATTATCTTTGGATTGCCGAATCTTTTAAAATATCTTTTATAATAATCACCATCTGCAAGCGATGTGAGTTTTTTATCAAGAAAAAGGGGATTTTCATTTTTTATTGTAAGTGACGATAAAGTACCGATAGTATTTTGTGTTATATGTATCTCATCGTTATATCTGGGGTATTGTGGCCAGAAAAGATTTATTCCATTTTTGGTGTGTTCGCAAGCTGTGACAAGCCAATGATCTTTATTTAGATCAAAATTATTGATTATCTCTTCTAGTGAATCTGGTCTATAGAAATAATCTCCCTGAAGAAGAAATTTGATTAATTTTCCCCTAGATTTTTTTATGGCTCTGTTTATATCTTTAGAAGATTGATCAGAAATAATTATTTCATAATCTTTGAATGTCTGATTTTTAATAGAATCCAAGCTTATTTTTAGAAGCTCACTATTGTTGCCAATGACTATAATACTCAACATTTTCATAACTTTTTTAACTTTTTTCTGATGCGATCCTTTTTTGTCCTCCACCAATATCCCCACGCCCTTTTATCCAGTCTCAATGGATATTTCCATATTCCTATGGTTTTATTATCAATATAATCCACTTCTTTTTCTTCTATTTTTATGTTTTCATCATGTTTTATACGCGAATCAAGATATTCTCTAAAATCTTCATATATCCTTGCTTTATTTTTTTTATGGAATTCCCAAGCGTTCATTGTAGAGTCCTTGGCGTTGACCTTGCTCCATGCCTGGTTTGAATAATAATCTATCCAATATGCTCCAACTTTCCATTTTTTCTGCAGCCATGCCCGCAGGGAGATCTCCGCGTCATCTAGAGCTCCGGGGGCGTATTTGTCATTTAGATATCCAATTTCCCTTAGATAATCTGTTCTAAAGGCAATGGGTCCTCTGTTTATAACATCTCTTACGGCAAATATATTGCGAGGCAGAGTATTGAGTTCTCGACCCATCTGATTAATTTGTTTTTGCATATCAAATCCTATTTTATCAATATCCTCTGCGACACGGGCTGTTACGGCGAGCACATCATCAAACTTCCGTAGCGGATAAGTGAGTCGTCTTTCCCAGCCATATTCTCTTATGATCATATCGTCTTGCACGGTGATCAAATAGTCGGTTCTAGCCAGCTTAAATCCAAAATTGTTAGCTCGCAGTTCGAATAGATTTGGGGTGTCTCTTACTATCAATTCTTGCAACAAAGAAGGTTTGGCTTTTCTCAGATATTTTAATGCTCTTAGTTTTGTTCTGTCTGTGCATCCGTCAAAAACCAAAATCAAATTAAAGGGAGTGGTTGTATTTCTGAATATGCCGTAAAGCACTTTTTCTACTATTTCTTCTTGATTGAAAATAGTAATTACTATATCCAGTTTTAAAAGCGGTTTTACCATATTAAACATTTCTATATCTACTACCCTTATTTACATCCGAAGTTATTTTCTCTTGATATGGATTTATTTGTTGGAAAAGCTGAGGATAGAGGTCTTTATCTTCTGAATACTGCACTCCAGCGTCATCAGCTTCTCTATAAAGTTTCAAACCATATTTATGAGCTAGATTGGTCATGATTGCTTGTTCTGTGCGATGTTCTATAAATCCAGGCAGTTCTTCACCAAGAATACTCGGATCAAATGTCGTGGCCAGAGGGTTCACACAATAAGTTATCCATTCCATAAGAAATTGAGTATTTCTCCAATGTCCTTTTTGGAAAAGCATAAATCTTGCCACCCCCGCTTGTACATCTCTATACTTTTCATTATCTTGTCCCATGACTATATAGCAGTCTCTCTTGCACCATTTATAATGCCTATTTCCTTGTGAAGCAAAGAGCATAGTACCGCCATCTTTAACACAAATATCATATAAGACGCTAAAATCGGTTATAGGTACGCAATCAGCATCAGTAAAGAGTATTATATCCCCATCTTGAAGTCGTGAAAGAGCATCATAGATAATAAATGGTTTCCATGCATACCATCCGAAACCCCTTTTATGAGGATGTTCCCAGAGCCACTTGTTTTGTTTATAAAAAGGTTGTTGTGTGATCCAAAAGTCATCATAAACCCACACTTCATCCGCTCCGAACTTTGGTCCGTCACGAACTATGATAGCTGTCATTTCATCATATATTGATCCTCCAAATGTTATATATATTTTTCTCATATTAAAAATGTTTTTTGTATAAAAAATGGGAGGACTGCCTCCCCGGAACTCTGTGTGGATCAAGATTTCCACTTTGAAACTGGTTCAGGTTCCACTCGTCGCAGACAACCGGCACTTCCAGTATAACACTTTGGATTTCTCCAGTCATCCCATTTGGCAGCAATAAGTCTACCGGTGATGTGATCGCCAGACGAGGAGAGAAGAAACTTCACGAGTTCCAAAGCCTCTGTAGGTTCTGCTTGGGCCTTATGCGCGTCCTCGCATTCTTTAAGACCTGCAATGTGAGGTCCTGCTTGTAGTATCTCCTCAGTCATCTTGGTGCGTATAGCTCCCGGAGAAATAGCGTTGATTCTCCATGTTGGGTTTTCTTCCGCAAGAGTCTCTATGAGTCTCACCAAAGCTGTTTTTGATGCCGCGTAGGCAGAGAAGTTAGGTCTGGCCTTGGTAGCTCCGCCTCCGGCGATGGCCATTATTCTCGGTGTTTCAGCTTTTCCAAGCAGGTCTTTGAATGCCCAAAGGGTATTCCAGAATCCGTTGAGGTTTGTGTTCATGACATTTACCCATTCCTCTGGACTCATATCCATTGCTTTCCCAATCCTGCCCTGTACTCCAGCGCAGTAGATAAGGGCGTCAACTTTTTTCCAATCAATAGCTTTTGTGTAGAAGCTACAGTAGCCAATTTGTCTTAAGTCTGTAACATCTACCCTGCGGGAATACAGACCTTCTTCAATAGTTCTTGATAGGCGCAACAAATTATGTTCTTTCAGATTATCTGCCAGAAACTTGCCGATTCCGCGACTGCATCCTACGATTACAATGTTCATCTATTTTCCTTTCCCTTAATGGGGTTGTTTTTCTGTCTGCGGATAAGTTAATCATTTTTACGCCAAGTCGTCAACAATAGTCTATTTCTGATTCTGGAATGATAATATCCTCACTATGCTTGATCTGTGATTTTATATAGTCCTGGTGAGTGTCTTTTAGTCTTGTCGCATTTTTAGGAATATGATTATCAGCATACATATTAGAATCTTTTGCTCGGGCTTTACCCCATTTAGGTTTGGAAATATAGTCTATCCAAAAGACTCCGCATATAAGTTTTTTTTCTCGCCATGCGCGTAGACATAAATCAGCATCATCAAGGTCGGATGGGGCGTAGGATTCATCTAAATAATTCATGGATTTAAGATGCTTCATATTAAAGGCTACAGGTCCTCTGTTTATAGTATCTCTAATTGCAAATATATTTCTAGGCAGATTATTGGACTCTCTCCCAGTCTTATTTGTAAAATATTCATGACCTTCCAGATTCTCCATAAGCCCTACATCCTGCGCAACTCTGGATGTTACAGCAATGACATTATCAAATTTTCGCAGGGGATAAGTTAGGCGCCTTTCCCAGCCGAGCTCATTTATGACCATGTCATCTTGTAATGTCAACATATATTCTTCTTTGGCTTTCTTGAATCCTATATTGTTGGCTTTTGTTTCATAAACATTTGATGCATGATCAATGATAATGGTATTCAGAAGTTTCGGTGTATGCTTTTTCAGGTATTCAAAAACTTTTTTTTCAGTTTTGTCTGTACAGCCATCAAAAATCAGAATAAGGTTAAAAGGTGTAGTAGTATTCTTAAAAATTCCACCCAATACTTTTCTTATGAGTTTTTCTTGATTGAAAACAGAGAGAACTATGTCTATTTTTGTAAGTGGCGTGATCATGTTAAGTTTGCCTTAAATCTATCATGATATTTTATTTCTTACAAAAAAGCCCCGCGACGAACCGCGGAGCGTGAAAATTTGCCAATCTATCTGGTGAATTTTAGGCGGTCCAATTTGCCACTTTCAATCATGATACTTGCGAGCATGGTAGTCACTATGGAATGGCTAGTGGTAACATCACCATCTTCTATGAGTTTCAACCACTTTTTCCAGCTTATAGTTTGTACTTGGATAGACTCTGTGCTGTCATGATGATGTTTTGCTATCTTCTGACAGCCAATAGCAAGCCAAGGGACAAACCTTAATGTTGTTGAGGCTGGATCAAACCAGATGATGGTGGCAAGTCGGATCATTTGTCTTGGTTTCCAACCTGTTTCTTCAAGAAGTTCTTTTTGGGCGGCAGTCTCGTATGACTCACTTTTTTCTGGTCCACCAGCAGGCAGTTCTAGCACAGATGGGTCATAAACTGGTCCAATACTATTATTAATGGCAATTCCATACCTGAACTGTCTGCAAACTACAACTTCACCCTTAGTTGTTAGAGGTAATACCACCTGGCAAATGCTCGGTGAATGGAAGACGCTGTAGTCATATGGTTTCCCTTTAGGAGAGTTTTTGAACTTCGCGCCAAGCATGGTTTTTTGCCATGACATAGGTATAAGTTCCTTGGGGCCGCTGACCAACTTGGGCAATTTCATTTGTTTTTTCATAAACTGTGATGAACATGTTTTGTCTTTACGCCACATGTAATCCAATCAAAAAACGATGCATTTGTCAAGTGTACGCTAGATATGTATAATATGCTTCATGAGTATAATAAATTTTGCTGATTTGGCAGGTATCAGATCAAAACATAAGGATAAAAAGATAGTATTCTGTTCAGGGACATTTGATCTTACCCATGCCGGGCACGTATTGTTTTTTGAGGATTGTAGGGAATATGGTGATATTATAGTTGTGGCGGTAGGAAGTGATTTTAATGCAAAACTTTTTTCAAAAGGAAAAGGTCGACCAGTTCAAAATGAGCATGTGAGACTAAAAATGGTTTCTTCGTTAAAACCAGTAGATTATGCTTTTATAGACCCCAATGCAGAAAATAACAACTGGTTCCCTCTACTCAAAGTTTTTTTTGAAAAGCTGAAGCCTGATTATTATATTATAAACAAGGATGCTTCTGATATTGTGCTAAGAGAGAATATAGTGAGAGATTACCCAGTAAAAATGGTTATCATTGACAGAGTGGCACCCAAAGAATTTGACGGGATTTCTACTACAAAAATGATAAATAAAATTAAGAATGAAGTAGAGAAATAATATTATGAAAAAACTTATTATTTTCATCTTCAAAAAACTTGGTTTCAAAGATATAGAAAAAGATGGCATCATAACTACTATTCGCGATACTTTTTTAACCAAAGCTGGAAGGGAAAATGGTCCTGTGAGGGAACTCTGGATTGAGAACACATTAAAAAAAATACCCGCGGGCAAGAAAGTATTGGATGCCGGCGCGGGGGAATTAAAGTACAAGACCTTTTGCAATCATCTAGATTATACAAGCCAGGACTTTGGCGGATATGATGGGCGGGGTACTGGAGAGGGAATACAAATGGGCAATTGGGATAACTCTAGACTGGATATTATCTCGGACATTATAAAAATTCCTGTTCCAGACAAATCTTTTGATGCTATTCTATGTGTCGAAGTTTTTGAGCATATTTCTGAACCTGCTCTGGCTGTCAGAGAATTTGCAAGGATTGTAAAACCGGGAGGAAAAGTGATTATAACCACTCCCTTTTGCTCTTTGACACATTTTGCTCCCTTCTATTTTGCAAATGGATATAGCAAATATTGGTATGAAAAAGTCCTGACAGAAAATGGTTTTGTTATAGAAGAAATATTTTTTAATGGAAATTTCTTCAAATATCTGGCGCAAGAAATAAAAAATATAAAAATAATGGCCTCCAGATATTCTAAAGTTAGCACCAAATGGTGGATTTTATTCAGATTGTCTGAAATAATTATGCTTCAAGCGCTTTCCAAATTATCTAAAAAAGACACCGGATCTTCAGAACTCCTATGCTTCGGTTTGCATATAGTAGCTACGAAGAAATAATGAAAGATTATATAAAAAAAACAATATTTTTCTCTATTTATAAAAAGTATAGATTTTTATATGATAAATATGTATCTTTTATGTTTAGCACAAGATTTATTTTATCCGCTTCTTATCATATGGCTTGTCTTAGGAACTCAATAGAGAATATTGTTTTCTATAGACATCAAAAGAAAATCTCCACAAACATTGATTGGAAAAATATTAATAGTGTGCTTTTTCTGCACTCCAAAATGCATTTCTACCCTCCAGAAGATAATCCTGGAAGATTATATTACTATAGTGGCATAACCAATGTCGCGCGTCATATTTGGAAAATATGCGAGGGGAAGGAGTGCTTCTATATGGATGTCAAGGCTAGAGAACTAGGTCCGATTCCCAAAGTTGATATGATTATTGGTCTTATGTCTGAAAATTTTAGACTTTGCGCCAAAGCAAATCCTAGAGCAAAAAAGATATTATTACTTGTAAATTGTCATCCACTATATAGAGCCAAGGTTCTCCTTAGTGAATCAAGAAAACTTAGTAAACATATTCCACCATCTGAATGGTTACGGCCAAATTTGTTTTTTAGAGTACGGAAGTATGCTGATTTTATTGTCTTGCCTGGAAGTCAATTCACAAAAAATACTTTTCTTGACTATGGTGTTAAAGAAATCCCCATAAAACTTTTTGATGCCGGTATTAATACTGATGTGCTTTTTTCTGCCCCAGAGACTCGTCCAAAAGATAAGGTAAGGTTTATATATCCAGCAAGTCATATGGGTCTTCGCAAGGGATTTTTTAGAATGTTGGAAGCGTGGAGAAAACTCAATTCTATTATTTCTTCAGAAAAAATAGAATTATATTTAGTCGGTGGGAATGAGATTTCGTTTGTTAGAGAACTAACTTTTTTTATTAAAGAACATCCAAATGTATATAATCTTGGCTGGGTTTCTGATGCTGACCAAGTTTCTTATTTCAAATCTAGCCACGCAGTAGTGGCACCAGCCATAGAAGAAGGACAAGTTAGCGCTGTTCTTGAAGCTATGGCTTGTGGAGCGATTCCTATCATCACAGAACAATGTGGTATTGATCTCAAGCATGGGATTGAAGGTTTCATGATAAAGGATTATGGAGATGCTAGTGAGATTGCGGAATATATGAGAAGGATTATTGAAGACGAATTTGTAAGAAAGGAAATGTCATTGGCGACTATTACACATATATTGAAATATCATACATGGAAAAGTTTTGAAGAAAACTTTAAGAGAATTATTATGTAAAAAGATTATTTTTCCATCAATAAATCCTGCGAAGTTTTTTCTACCGCCATTTCAGAAGTAAACTTTTCATTCCAACCAATATCACGAATCTTTTTGCTATCTATTCTGACTATCGCCACATCGCCAACCCATCCGATCTTTCCTTTTGTGTGGACAATATTTACTTTTTTGAGCCTCATCGCTTCTATCACGCATTCTGCAATTTCATTGACATTTATAAAGCTTTTCGAAGCTATGTTGTATATATTGATTCTATTTTTATTTGTGTTTTTTAATGCGAGAAAAACTGCGTTTAGAACATCTGAAATGTAAATATAAGACTTGCTTTGTTTGCCGTCTCCCAAAATCACTAACTCAGAGGGATTCTTTTTGAGTTTATTTATAAAGTCAAAAATAACTCCATGAGTTGCTCTATCACCTATGATATTTGCTGGACGAAAGATCCACGCTCGAATATCAAAAAGATTGGAAAAGGCGGAGATCAGACCTTCCGCTCCCAGCTTTGAAGCGCCATACATTGAGACTGGCAAAAGCGGACCATAACTTTCGCTTGTAAATGTGTCTCCCGCGTCTCCATATACTCCACTGCCTGAAAAATAAACAATATTCTTAATACCTTTTATTTTTATTTCCTGAAGAAGATTGAATGTCGCCATAATTGTTTGATTGAAATCCAGACTCGGGTCCTTGATCCCTTTTGAAATATCGGGATTGGCGGCGAGGTGGATGACAAGATCGGTGTCTTTCGGTATTGCTCTCGATATTTGCCCCTGATTGAGCAGATCTCCTTTTATGAACTTGAAGTTTTTATGTGTCAGTGATTTTTCCAGAAATTTCATTTTTCCAGATGACAGATTATCAAATACGATCACCTGCCTTTTTTCTGCTACCAAGGCGTCGGCAAAATGACTCCCGATAAATCCAGCTCCACCGGTTATGAATATTTTCTGATATTTTTTTGAAATAGACATATTAATGCTTTACCGTCAAAATTTGATGATAGTAGGAATCAATAGAATTAGCAAGTGCCTCTGGAGATCCGACTTCTATGAGATGACCATCCTTCAACACCAGCAATAAATCCACATTTTTTACTGTGCTAGGTCTATGAGCTATGATAATGACAGTAACTTTTCCTCTAAGTTCTTCAATGGCTTTTTGTATAAGGGTTTCTGATTCACTGTCAAGAGCGCTAGTCGCTTCATCAAGAATAATTATCCTAGGATTGCGCGCTAGAACTCTAGCAAGAGCTATGCGTTGTCTCTGTCCTCCGGATATTTCCATTCCTCTTTCACCAACTTGTGTTTGAAATCTATTCGGTTGATGGGATATAAAGTCATAAATATTTGCCATTTTTGCCGCTTTTATCATATCGTCTTCTGATATATCTGGATTATGAAGTTTTATATTATTTTCAATACTGTCATTTATTAGAAATACATCCTGCGATACATATCCTATGTATCTTCTCCATACGCTTTTATCTATGTTTCGTATGTCATTTTCTCCTATCATAATTTGTCCACTTGTTGGATTTATAAGTCCTAAAAGCAGATCAACCAATGTGGTTTTTCCTGCTCCCGATGGACCTATTATGCCTGTAATACTGCCATGCAAAAGGTCAAAACTTATTCCTGAAAGAGTATGATGATCTCCACCTGTATACTTGAAAGACACATTTCTAAAAGAGATAGTTTTTGTAATATCTATCCTATCTAATTTTCCTTGCATCTCCTGGTTTTCTATTGCAGCGTCTTCATATTCAAAAGCTGTTTTCAAGAAAGGGTATAAGGCGCTTATATTCTGAAATCTCGCCTGACCGTCCTGAATATATATGAATATTTTGTTGATTGCATAGACAATCACCGCAAATGAAGCAAAGTTGAAAGCGGTGAGTTTATAGGAGAAGATGAAGAGTCCTATGATTACCAATATGCTTAAAGGTTGAGTGACCACATATGTAAGACTGGATAATACTGAAAGTTTCATGTCTATTTTCCTTAAATCTTCAAAATATGATTGTACTCGGTCTACTATAGCTTTTTCCAGATTCATGGCTTTTATCGTTTTTATTCCTATCATGCTTTCATTTATATGATTGGCAATTCTTTTTAATATATCCGCGCTTCTATGCGATACTATTCTTACTTGATAGACCAAAGGCTTGAAAGTCAGGAAGAATATTCCCCCTATAGCTATTGTTATGGCTGTGACTTGAGGAGAAATATTGAAAGCAATTATTGCGTAAATTATGGCATTTATAATAAGGATCACCGTACTGCTTACATAAGAAAGTAGAGCGCTATAGGTATTGATATCAGTCATTAGTACTTTTTCCAGATAACCTATTTTTTGTTTAGACAAGTGAGACCAACTGCTTTGCAAGGTTAGTTTGAAAAGTCTATCACGAGTCCTTTTTATATAGTCGGTTTTTATCTTGTCAGTTATGTAATTTGTCAGGAAAATCATAAGAGATTTTCCAATAAACAAGAGAGCAATAATAATTAGTAAATATTTTAGCTCATATGGTATATGCAAATAGTTGAATATATTTTCAGTAAATCTTGAAATGGAGTCTGTTGGTTTGCCTTGCTCTTTTACCACAAAAGAGAATAGAGGTATGATGCTATTAATACCAATACCCTCAAACAATCCTCCTAAAATACTAATGCCGATCAAGGTAAAAATCTTGTACCTGTATGATTCAAAGGCTTTCCAAAATATTTTTAGCGTCGATATAATGCGGTTTTCTGCGAGACGATTCATACGCATAACACTATCATTTTTTGCTAAAGTGTCAAAAGATGATATATTATTCTTAATATGACAAATATAACCATAACGAATATTATAAAATATACTACTATTATCTCTCTAGCCCTCATCCCCTTCACCCCCCTCTACATCGCCAATCCCCTCTTCTTTCCCTTTATCACCGGCAAAGCCTTTGCTTTTAGAATACTTGTAGAAATAGCGTTTGCTCTTTGGCTTGTGCTCCTACTGCGTCAAAAGGGCACTACTGTTATAGGTACAGATAAAAGTGTCGTGCCTCGTATAAATCTCATGACTATTTTTGTTACAATTTTTGCGCTTATTGTTCTAGTGGCCGATCTTGTCGGCCTCAATCCTCTGCGAAGCATCTGGTCAAATTTTGAAAGAATGGAAGGTTGGATGACTATCATACATCTCTGGGCGTATTTTATTGTTTTATCTTCAGTCTTGAAGACTGGTGAGAATTGGAGTAAGTTTTTCAATGTGGTTCTAACAGCAGGAGCTATCACCGCTCTCTATGGACTTTTTCAGTTTTTCGGCTGGGCGGATATACATCAGGGTTCTACACGTGTAGACGCATCTCTCGGTAACTCTGCTTATATGGCTGTATATATGCTCATAAACGCCTTTATAGCAGGATATATGGCTGTAGATGTCTATATGCGTTCACATAAACCCCTCATATGGATATATTCCATAGCCACCATTTTCTTTTCATTTATAATGTTTCAGACAGCGACCAGAGGAACTATTCTAGGCTGGCTTGTGGCGATCATTATTGCTTGCGCTATCTATGCTATCTTTGGTCGTTCTGCGAGAGGTCAAAGTGGTAAAAGTCGCGCTATAGCGGGAGGTTTTCTGGTATTGGTTATTTTGATCGGAATTTTATTTTATTTCAATAGAGACGCGCAATGGATACAGAAAAATGAGGTACTGGGACGTATAGCGAGCATATCTATAAGTGATACAAAAACCCAAGCCAGAGGTTTTGTCTGGCCTATGGCTGTAAATGGCGTTTTTGAAAGTGTAAAAACAGCTATTATAGGAGTTGGTCAGGAAAACTTTAATTATATTTTCAATAAAAATTATGATCCCCGCATGTGGGCGCATGAGCAGTGGTTCGACAGAGCTCATAGTGTTTATCTTGATTGGCTTGTGGCTGGAGGAGTTCTGGGATTGGGATTGTATCTTGTGCTCTATATCGTTTCTTTGATTTATATTATAAAAAGCGATTTGACAATAGGACAAAAATCTATAATGGTTGGTTTGCTGGTAGGCTATGCAATACACAATATCTTTGTTTTTGATAATCAGACCAGTTATATTATGTTCTTTACTTTCTTGGCTTTTGCT
Source organism: Minisyncoccota bacterium (assembly GCA_036516895.1). Lineage (GTDB taxonomy): Bacteria > Patescibacteriota > Minisyncoccia > Phycocordibacterales > PALSA-1337 > CAIOGI01. The sequence continues at coordinate 36,114 of DATDZD010000025.1, forward strand.
CATTCTCTGCGTCCTGGAAAGACCTATTCATGGTTGGGGGCTTCTGCGGAAACTCCTTCAGAGGATTCTATAACAGTCAGAGATTATATTTTTATTCCTATCATTGTTATAGCTTTTATAGCCAGTTTATATTTTATAAATATTCGTCCTATACAAGCCAATACAAGATTTATGGGCGCGTTGCGTCTGTGTTCAGAAGACAATACAAAAATTTCTATTGAGTCTTTTGTAAAAGCCTTAAAATTGAATCAGACAGTGGCAAATCAGGAAATTAGGGAGCATATGTATAATTGTGCTGGGAATGTCATAAGAGGAAACGCGCCAGAACGGACAAAGGTGGATTTTTATAATTTAGCAAAGGCCGAAACAGAAAAGCAGATAGCTAGCTCACCAAATGATTCTAGGGTATATATAATATCTGGAACTTTCTTTAGCTCCATCGGCGATCATGCGACGGCTCTTCCGTTTTTACAAAAAGCGGTGGAATTTTCTCCAGCAAAGCAAAGTATTATATTTGAGCTAGCTTCCAATTATCTAAATTCCGAAAGAAAAGAAGAAGCCCTAGATCTTATGGAGAAAGCCTATTTTTCATCTACCGATAATGAAACTGCAAAAATTGGCTATATAGTAGCTCTTATTTCTGCAGGGGAAGAGAAGAGGGCAAAGGAATTGTTTGGCAATCAACCAGAATTATTTGAAGATATCAGAGTAATAAACGCGTATATAGAATTTTATATAAGCCAGAAACAATATGCCAAGGCTATAACAATTCTAAAAACTGTGGGAGAAAAATTTCCTGACCTGAAAGCGCAAGCTGACACCTTCATAAAGCAGATACAAGAAGGAACAGTAAAATTATAGGGAAAGAGGACATTTCATCTCCTCTCTAACCCTCCACTATATATCCTCTCCCCGCGATATTTTTCAAAATATCCTTTTTACCAGCTATATTTATTTTCTTGCGGAGATTGGAAATATGAGCCTCTACAGTATTGGAAAATGGATCACTTTCCGAATTCCAAACATATTCCATAATAGCTCCACGCGAGAGAACAGTGTTCTTGTTTTTCATAAGATATTCCAGAAGATCATAAGTCTTGCGAGTGAGATAAATATTGGTCTCTCCTCTAGCCACGGTTCTTTTTTGAGTGTCCAAAACCAGATCATCTATCATGAGAAGCGGACTTTCTATCTTGCGCGGTCTGCGACACATAGCGTTTATGCGAGCGCGCAGTTCCTCCAGAGAAAAAGGCTTGATCATATAATCATCGGCTCCAGCTTCCAAAGCTTGCACTTTTCTTTTTATATCTCCATAAATAGTCAGGAAAATGATAGGCGTCTCCACTCCCGAAGCCCTGATTTCCTCACAAACATCCACTCCATTTTTTATAGGAAGGGAATAGTCCAGAATAATGGCGTCATAATGATTTGTTCTCGCCAGGAAAGATCCATCTTGTCCGTCGGTTGCAATATCCACTGTGAATGTATCTTCTGTCAGATTATTTTTTATAAAGTCTCTTATTTCGCCATCGTCCTCGATAAGCAATATCTTCATGATTAGGATTATATGCCAGCTTTTATAAAAAGCTAGGAAAATATGTGGATAGAGAGCATAAAAATTTAATAACTTTTTAATCGGGTTTGTGGTATAATATTTTCATGTATGGCATAGATATATGGGTAAATAGTCTCGTGAGCGCTACTACGAGTGATCAAGGCACATTTTTTATGAAAATAGCAACGAGCGCTCTTTGCCCAGAAACTATTCTTCTTATTAGTCTAGTGGGCATCCTTTATTTTTTATATAAAAAGTTATGGAATAACGCTCTCATAACTATTTTTGCTCTGGGAGGAGGTATAGGGTTCTCCATGTTTATGAAAGAAGTATTTTCCAGAGCTCGTCCGGAAAGTATTCTACTTGCCGAAACAGGCAACAGTTTTCCTAGCAATCATGCAGTGGCCGCTACAATATTCCTTACCTTGCTTATTTACTTTTTTGCAAATAAAATAAAAGCGGGAGTTTGGCGTAACATTTTCGTAACTATTTGTGTTTTGCTAGCCATTCTTATTTCATTTAGCAGGGTATATCTGGGAGTGCATTGGGTGACGGATGTGGTGGCGGGGATGATCTTTGGGGTGGTGTGGACGGGGGTGGTCATATATTTAGTGAGGGTGAAGGGCGGTATTTCTCGAGAAGATTCCAACTATTAAGAAATCCTTAAT
>DATDZD010000026.1:0-41116 GCA_036516895.1 Minisyncoccota bacterium
GTTCCAGTGCTATCTCAAGAAGAACATCTGCAATCTTCGTAGCGGAGTCAGAATGGCTAAATTGCTTGGCGGAAGAGCACATTCTTTCTCTCAAAGACCTATTGTTGACAATATTGTCAATTTCAGAGGTTAAGATATGAGAACTTAGATTGTGCTCTTCAATAACCGTGCATGCTCCAGCTCTGGCGTATGAAAAAGCGTTTTCAGTTTGGTCATGGCTGACTTCTAACGGCAGTGGAATGATGATAGAAGCCAGACCCCAAGAAGCAATTTCAAATATAGTGGAACCGGCTCTGGAAATAACCACTTCCGCTATTCCCGCCGACATTCTCAAAGCCAAATCGTTCAAATAATCAAAAGGATGATAATGATACGAATCTTTATTATCTTTGAGGACTACACTTACAGTTTCTTTTACCGAATTAAAATTGTTTCTTCCTGTTTGATGGATTATTTGGTATTTTTTTACTAGGTCGGGAAGAGCGTCTATAACTATGTCGTTTATTTTCTCCGCTCCTTGAGAACCGCCAAGAATGACAATAACAGGGGTCTCTTCTTCCATGTGAAGATATTCGCGGGCGCCATTTGAAAGCGGTTCAATAATCTCTTTCCTTATCGGAAGACCGGTGAAAGCAATCTTATTTTGCTGATTATTATTTGAATTATCTTGCGAATTATTATTGTAATTCTTTTCAAAATATTTGGCGGTTTCTGGATAAGAAAGAGCGATGCGTTTGGCAAACTTGCCCGCCCAAGCGTTTACTTTTCCTGGACTGCTGTCAGATTCGTGAATTACCACAGGTATGCCAAGAATTCTAGCGGCAAAAAGAGCCGGAAAACTGGCGTAACCGCCTTTTCCAAAGACGACATCAGGATATATTTTGTACATCTTTATTATTGCGCTTATGACTCCATAGCCAGTTTTGAATAAATCTGTAATGTTTAGAATAGAGAGATAACGACGGATTTTTCCGGCGGGCACGGGAACAAACTCTATATCATTATCAAAAAGAGCTCGGGGGTTATATCTTGAAGGAGACATGAAGAAGAGTTTTGGAGTGATAATCTTCTTTTCTTTTGTCCTATCATAAATGGCTTCCGCCACCGCAATAATAGGATAGAAATGCCCGCCTGTTCCCCCTCCAGCAAAAAGTATTTTCATGGAGAGATTATAGCATGGGAGATATAATATCAATAAAATTGTGTCTAAGTAAAATCGGCTCGCTTACTTGCGCTCGGAAGCTCTTTTATTTGTTCTCCGCCTGCTGGCGGATAAAAATAAAAGACTTCCTCACCGCAAGCTCGCACGATTTTACTTATTCTGTCTCTTTATTACTGTATATATCCCGTATATAATCAATAGTATTACTACGATAGAAAGAATCCATGTCCATGCACTTCCTGTAGTCTCAGGGACAGCACTTGTAACTGCTGCGACTTGAGATGATTCCACTTCTTGTTCGGATGAGGTAGTAGCAGTTTCAATTTCTTGTTCTGTCACTGTTGGAATAGACGGCACGATTGCTTTTGGAGTGATTTTTGGAATTACGACAGGTGCAGTAATAGCAAATGATGCACTGTTTCCACTTATGGTGCTTTGACTACTAGCTTGAAATGCTACTGAATTACCTCCTATTTTTATGATTCCATTTCCTGCTTTTTTTGCAGAAAATGTGACTGTCCCAAACGGAGTAAGAGTGGAAATTCCTCCCGGGTATCCTGCGGTTTTTATCAATATTCCATTTGCATTATCTGTAGAATCATATCCTGGCTGTGTCATTGCCATCCAGTTACTCCCAAGTGTAAACGAACTCACCTCAAGTGTATCTGCTGGATAAGTTATTTCTAATTTTTCCGCATAATTTGCAGTACCCTGCGGATTAACAGAAATTGCAATACTGAACTTTTGTCCAGGAATTACTTTTACACTATTAGGTGCAAGTGATGCTGTCGTAGCGGCTAGAGCTGATGAAGAAAAAAGTAATATTCCCAGGATTGCTGTTATTGTTGTTAAGGTAATTTTTTTCATGTTTGTATTTTTTGCTATATTTATGTTTTAGTCTATATTTGACTTTTATTTTGTCCAATTTGCCATAAGTGAGACAAAGTCCAAAATGTCTACTTTGCCATCGCTATTGAAGTCGGCAGTATTATTTGAGCCAGTTTTCCCCCAATTTGCCATCAATGTAACGAAATCAAGGACATCAACTTTATTGTCTTTATTGGCGTCAACTTTTTGAGCTGCTGGACTCAATGTAGAGATATTAGGTGTTGATGGTGTATTTCCTCCTCCCCCGCCACCTCCTCCACCAGTAGCAGGTGGATTTACTACTGGAGATACTGTCGGTATGTTTATTGCATATAGATATGACGCAACTGTAGACTTTTTATTTTCTGGATAACAAGATATCGCTTCTATGACCATACTTGAACCAACAGAAATAGCTCCTGAATATACTGTTCCTGTGGTGCATGTAGGTGCTGTGCCATTTGTAGTATAACGAATGCTTGATGCTCCAGAAGCGGTCAAAGAGATACTTTGAGCAGATGTATATATTCCAGCCGTAGGGCTTGCAATAGGCGGACTTATTACTACGCCATTCATTTCAGTTCCGTTATTTCCACTGATGCCTGTGGTAAGATTGCCAGTTATTTCGGAGGCGAGAGCGGTATTTCCATAGACGAGAAATGAGGACAATAGAAGTACAGGAAAGATGGTGAGTTTTAATAAATTATTTTTCATATATCTTATTAGTTAATATCAACTGTATAGGATGTTATCTGACTTCCAAATTCAACAGTTAGAACCTGACCAATTACAGGTATTGAACTGTTAAATCCTGTCACCTCAACTGGTGTCACAATCATGGTAGAATCATCGCTATATGTTCCTGTGACTTCCAGACCTGTTGTATCTAATTCTTCATCTACTGAATAAGATAATTTTGACGCAGGATGGGTAATTAAAATACTAGTTAGAGTCACTGGAGCAGGTGGTACAGCATTTATATTAATAGTTACATTTTTAGAAGCAGTATTATAATTATTAATATCTGTTGGAGTGAACTCAACTGAAATCTCATGTGACCCAACCGGTAAGGGTGTCCCAGAAGCTGGAGTATAAATAAAGACACCGTCTACAGATGCTGTAGCATTCAATTGTGTTTCATCGAGAACAGTTCCCTCTGTCACATCCGTTGGTGTATTCCAAGTAATGACTGGTGTTGCTTTGTTTATATTAACCGTAGCATTCGCTGTTGAATTTGGATTCTTGTAATTATTTTTATCTACTCCATCCACTGTTATTCCTTCAACTATCACTGATCTTGAAGGACCTGCAGTATTATCATTAAAGAGATACGAAACTCCGTGAGGAGTTATATCATCTCCATCAAGAGCATCAGTACTCAAAGTCACAGTTCCATCGGCAGAAATAGAATTGTTTCCATCATAAACTTTATCATGACCTGTAGCTGTAACGGTCAGGTCTCTTTCAGTAATATTCGCGTTAGTTGTAGCTGTATCATTTACTGTATAATTTTCAGCATCAACACCACCCAGACTTAATCCTATAGCAGTCACAATCTTCTCTATCCCGACATTTTTATCAGAGAATGTAGCTGTTCCGTCGTCATAGCTCACATCATCCCCGGGAACTTTGCCACTTAACTCACGAGTTGCAATCGTAGCAGAAGGAGTTCCATCATAAGTTCTATCATTGACAGTTATTGTTCCAGTGAGAACTTTTGCTGTGATGTCAGCAGTAAATCCCGCAGGTTGGGTTAATGTGTAATTTACTTTATTTATCCCTCCAAGTTCGTATCCGGTGATTGTAATTGCTTTATTTGTACCTACATTTTTATCTGCAAATGTTGATATACGAGTTCCTTCTAAGGTCACTATGTCATCATTTATAACTCCTAGTAGAGTTGCATCGCCAGTCAATGATGAGTCAGGATTTCCATCATAAGGTTTATTGTGTTCAGTGAGTCCGGTGATAGTAAGCACTTTTGCCGTTATATTTGCGCTAGCAGTGGCTGTGGTATTGACTAGAGAATAATTGGTTGCGTCTGCTCCTCCAAGAGAAATGGTATTTACACTGATATTTTTACTATTTTCAACATCGCTATTGTGACTGTAATGAGCTGAACCAGTTACTGTAACTATATCATCATCAAACTTGTTCGTAGAGAAGGTCACTTGAGCATCTGTTGTCCTATCATAAACCTTATTCACTCCCGTAGCTGTAACTATCAGATTCCTAGCTGTTATATCCGCTTGTGCTGTAGTCGTATTGTTATATGTGTAATTTTCATGATTTGCTCCTTCAAGAGTAATACCAGTGATATTTACATCTTTATCATCACCTACATTCTTATTATTGAATAAAGCAATACCATTTGCTGTGAGTGTGTCACCAGAAACTGCCCCACTTATTTCAAAAGTTACATCTGCTGATTTCGTACCATCATAGACTTTATCCTCTGCACTAGCTGTAATTTCAACTATGGCTTTACTTATGACCAGACTTCCAGTCTTGCTACCACTATAATTTGGATTAGTTATCGTTGCTATCACATCATAAATCCCTGCAGATGTTGGTGCTGTTTCTGAACCATTATATGTCACGCTTGTAGAAATATCTGCTGGATTTGTAACTACAGTCACTGGATGAGGATTTCCATCATAGACTTCAGTCAAATTACTCAAAGTGATTTCTACAGGAGCTTTGGTGATTTCAAGTGTTGATGTGACAAAATTGATTGTATAATTATTACCAGCTGAAAGTGTCCCTATGTTTATAGTATAACTATTTCCAACATTTTCTCCAGCAACTCTCTCAAGAGTTCCACTCAAAATATCACCATCACTTAATTCACCGTCTGTAATTTCATAACTTAATTCTGAATCTTCCGTACCAAATACTTTTGTTTGTGAATCAGCTGTAATTGTTATTGGTCTTGCTGTTACATTTACAGTACGAGTAACCTCACTTGCTATATTCCCATTTGAATCAGTAGTATTGTAGTGAACTGTGTAAGTACCAACAATATCTGCATTTACATCTCCAGTAACATCTACAGTAAGTTCATTATCATAATAATCTGTTGCTTCGGCACCTGCTTCTATATATTCACTATATACTGGGACATTTACAGAACTTTCTCCTGTGAGTGTGATTATTGGTTTTGTCGTGTCAACAATTGTTACTTTTTGAGTTGTACTTGCAGAATTTCCTGAAACATCAGTTACGGTCCATATAACTGTAGTTTCTCCAATTGGGAAAGTAGTATCTGCATTATTTGTAACTAATGGAGAAGAATCACCAACATCAAAAGTTATCGGATTTCCTAGAACTACAGCAGTAGTTTGACCTGTAGCTTCTGCAGAAACATCTGCTGGGGCTGTGATAGTAGGAGCCGTTGTATCGGTAATGTGGATTGTTCTTATTATTGCGTCCGCTATGTTTTCTGCTATATCTGAAATATTGTAAGTGATAGTATAGTCGCCTACTACTGAAGTATTTACAGTACCACTTAATATAGGAATAAGAACTCCATCAGTATTGTCTAGAGCTGTAGCACCTTCATCTATATAAGCAGGAGAGCCAACCTCTATAGTTTTGGAATCATCACCTATAAGCGTAATAACTGGCTTTGTTGTATCAAGGACTGAACTTATCCCATAACTTGTAGAATATGAACCACCAGCTGAACCCTCTGGAATTCTTGCTTCTACTGTTATTTGAATTTGTCTACCATTTTTTACTTCATCTAAATCAACACCTCTATTGATATACATATCAGAGCTATATGTATTTTTGGAAGAAATAATTATAGAAGAAGATGAGGTAGCATTTGAAGATTGTTCTGAATAAAAACGGATATTACTTCCAGCAGAAATGATATCTGTACCTTTTACCCAATCGGCAAATTTCATTTTCAAAATTACCTCATCTTCTGGGACTGTGACATCAAAAACCCATTTCCATCCATTATCAAAAGTATTATCTGCAGTTGCAAAGGTTTGCACCGCACTTGTTTGAGTTACGCCTAAAGGACCCATAGCTTGAGCATTAGAAGTAAAAAAATTACTTGCTATGAAAACGACAGCGAATAAGATAATCTTCTGAAACGATAAAATGTTTTTCATATATTTATTGACTTATTAATTATTAAATTAAAGTGGCAGTGAAGCCATCAATTAATGATGTGCTAACTATAATTAGCACTGATTATGCTTTAACCTATCACCCAATACTAATATTGTCAAGTCAACCTGTGTATAAGTGTAAAGAGGGTGCTAACTATAGTATGTAGAACTGAGGGTGACTAAACTCTACAATTTATGTGTGAAAGACAAATATTACACTCTGTTAAAATTTGGCAGAAGGATTCGGACTGAACGATTGAAGCTAAATATCTCACAAGAAAGACTAGGTGAGTTGGCTGGAGTTCATAGAACATATATCGGCATGATTGAAAGAGGAGAAAAAAATATCACACTTCTCAATATGGAGAAATTTGCATCAGCTTTGAATTTGGAATTGAGACAACTTATAGATTTTTAAATACGAGTTATATTTTATATTATTTTTTCCTACCCCTACCCCTACCCCTACCCCTAACCCTACCCCTTACCATACTTGGAAATATTGGCAATAATGCCAGTAGCGAAAAGAGTAATAACCAAAGCTGTTCCGCCATTGCTTATAAAAAGCAAAGGTATGCCGGAAAGAGGAGTAAGACCAAGCATTGAAGAAATATTCATAAATGATTCCACGATGATAAAGATGGCTATGCCCCCAGCCATCAGCATGCCAAATGTATCAGGGGCTCTGACGGCTATTTTGAACGACCTGAATAGGAAAAAAAGAAAAAGAAAAATAAGAGAAACGCTGCCTATAAAACCGAATTCTTCGGACGCGACAGCAAAAATGGAATCTCCTATCGGCTCTGGAAGATATTTGAATTTCTGAACACTCTGACCAAAGCCCCTGCCGGACGCTTGGCCGGAACCAATGGCGATAAGCGATTGTCTTATTTGATATCCCGCTCCCTGCGGAGCGTCCGTCGGATTGTAAAAAGTGACGATTCTCTGCCAAGCGTAGGGATTCATATATGTGTATATTCCTATAGCGAAGACAAATAAAATGCCAAGCAAAGCCAAATATCTGATTTTAGCTCCCGCCCAAAAAAGCATAATAATGCCGGTAAAAGCGATAACCACCAGCGTGTCTATGTCAGATTGATATTTGAGCAAAACGCCCAAGATTCCCACTATCACCATATAAGGCAAGATGCCAAAAGAAAAACTTGAGACTTTCTCTTTGATTTCAGAAAGCCAAGTCGCCAGATATATTATAAAAGCGATTTTCAAAAATTCTGACGGTTGAAAATTGATAAAACCGATATTTATCCATCTTCCCGCTCCGCCGTGGATAAAAGTGATTGATGGAATAAAAAGCAAGAGATTTAAAATGATAGCAAACAGGAAAATATAAAAAGCGTATTTGCGAATATATTTGTAATTGACTTTAGACATCACAAAAAAAGCGACAACGCCTATGAGAAGACTTAATGATTGCTTTATCGCCACTGATTGAAAAGAAGCTCCATCTCTCGCCAAAAGCCCAAGCGAGGCGGAACTAAAGATAAAAAAACCGAAAACAGTGAGCAAAATAACTGAAATTAGAAATGGTCTGTCAATTTTTACGCTCTTTTTCATGCTATTCTCTTTGTTTTTCCTCTTGATTTTCCCCTTTGAAAGATTCTATGTCTTTTCTGACTATTTCATAATCCGGAAGGTCGGTGATTTTTGATAAACCAAGATGAGAGAGAAGGTCTAAAGTCGGTTTATATAGAAAACTTCTTTGGTCTTTTGGATTTTCAATTCTATCAATGAGCCCGCGAATAAGAAGATTTCGCAAGATGAAACTTGAATTGACTCCGCGAATATAGTCAATCTCGGCTCGGGATATAGGTCCTTGATAAAGAATGATTGATAAAGTTTCCATGCTGGCTTTTCCCAAATCTTTAACCAATTCTTCTTTCATCAAGTTTTTAATAAGCGTAGACATCTCTTTTGATGTGCCCAAAGTTATCTCATCTTCCCATTCTACCAAAGCGAGTCCCCTTCCTTTCAATTCTTCCTTCAATTCTCTTATAGCGTTTTTTATTTCTGTCTCGTCTTTGTTGAAAATTTGAGCAAGACGCTTGACCGACAGTGGTTCTGCCTTATAAAAAAGTATCGCTTCTATTTGAGCTGATAATAAGAGTGCCATTTTGATTTATTTTTGTATTTTCTCTGCTTTTCTTGTATAAGTTTGTATTTCTTTATTAACATCTTTCTTCATTGCACAGGTTTTTAATTATACCTCGGAACGCCGACATTCTTTGTTTCCATGTTGATATCTCCAAACATTTCTTGTTGAGAAACATATATCACTCCCTGTTTGACGAGTTCAAGCATTGCCAGGAAACCGACAATTATATTTACTTTTTCTTTATGCGCTCCGGCAAAGTCTTTGAAACTCATTTTCAAGCCGGCTGTAATGCGTTTTGTGAGATTATCAACCATATCTTCCAAGCTGACCACTTTCTTTATTATAGCTTTAGAAATACTCTCTTTTTTAGGCAGACTGTGGATAATATCTTTTATTACTTCTGTAAGCGATAGAAGATTCATGGATTTGTGCGGTGAGAAAATCGGCTCTATGGGCTTTGATTGAGATTGAGAAAATATAATCTGGCGTCCAAAGAGGTTTCTGACATTATTGCCAGCTTCTTTTATTCTCTTATATATCTTCAAGCGAATTTCCAAATCTTGTATCCCCTCCTCCTCTTCTTCGGTCAAAGAAAGAGCTGGCAAGAGAGACCTGGATTTTATGAGAAGTAAAGTGGAAGCGACAAGGATAAATTGAGCGGATTCACCTATGGGAAGTTTGTCAAATTGCTCTATATGTCTTATATAGTCATCAGTGACTTTTGAAAGGGCTATATCATTTACAAAAAGTTTTCTTTTTTCAATAAGAGTCAAAAGAAGGTCAAGAGGACCTTCAAAAACATCCGTCTTTATTTTGAAATGTTTATTGAAAGCAATTTGTCTTCCTTCCTCCTCGGTGGTTTTGGACATGGGTATATTGTAACAAAAAAACAGAAATCATAAAAAGACTATTCTAGTGTGTAAGTATTAAATGTTCTATTTTTTGTCTAATTTGATACCAAGTTCTTTCAGTTGTTTGTCTGAGAGTTCACTTGGCGCATCCATGACTGCTGTACGACCCGAAGAAGTCTGAGGGAATGATTGGACTTCTCGGAGTTCTCGTTCACCTGTGAGAATCATAATCAGTCGTTCAATGCCATGTGCTATACCGCCATGAGGTGGAGCTCCATGACTGAATGCTTGCAACATATGACTGAAATCTTTTTCAATTTGTTCATCATTGTAACCCATTGTCCTAAAAGTGGCTTTCAAAATTTCGGGTTTGTGGGCACGAATGCTACCGCCTCCAGTTTCAAAACCATTACATACTAGGTCATATTGTTGAGTCATAATTCTCTCTACATGTTCGCCCTTTAAATGCCAATCTAAATGTTCAACAGCTGGCATTGAAAATGGGTTATGCGTGAAAGTCCATTTTCCTTCTTTATCTTTTTCAAAAAAAGGAAAATCAATGACCCATGCAAATGCCAAGATACCAGTTTTTTTGTCTTCTTCTGTTCGTAAGTCAAATTTATCAGCCCCAAACTTTTCCATTGCATCTTTGTAAGTAAATCTAGGAAAGGGCTTCTCTTTAATCTTGTATCCCATAGATTCGGCAGTAAGTGTTATCATCTCTTCATCAATTTGCATTACTTCTTCTCGGTTCGTAAAACTTATTTCCATATCTATCTGTGTGTGTTCAAAACCTCTATCAGCACGCAAATCTTCATCTCTAAAACATCGAGCAATCTGAAAATAGCGTTCAAAACCAGCAACCATTAAAAGTTGTTTGTATTGCTGTGGACTTTGTGGCAAAGCAAAGAATTTCCCTGCATACATACGGCTCGGAACGACAAAATCTCTGGACCCTTCTGGTGTCGTACTAGTGAAGTATGGTGTCTCAATTTCTATAAAACCTTTACTGAATAAAAATTGTCTTACCCTATCTACGAATTTTGACCGAATCTTTATATTTTTCTGCAATCTTGGTCTGCGAAGATCAAGATAGCGGTATTTGAGTCTGACTTCTTCATTTATTTCTCTTCCATCGCTCTGAACATCAAAAGGCGGAGTGTCTGATTTGTTTAGTATTTTTATAGAAAGTATTTCAAGCTCTATATCCCCATTTTGCTTGTCCTTCTGAATATTTTTATCTGGTCTTTTATTTACTTTGCCCCTTACTTCTACTACCCATTCTGAACGAATTTCTTTTGCTGTCTCCAATGTCTCTTCATTATTTGACAATACCACACCTTGCACTTTTCCAGACACATCGCGAAAATCAAAGAAAATCATTTTCCCTTGGTCACGGCGAATATCAACCCAACCAGAAATACTAACCTCTTCCCCTATTTTTAACGCCAAATCCTTTATATATGTCCTTTCCATAATAATAAAAGTATACAAGATTTTTTGGATAAAGTATATATTATGAATACTTTTATGTATTCATTTACTCTTTATCGCACTATTGCAAATTACTCTATTCTGTAGTTACATACAGATAGAAAGGACTCTATGATAGATACTAAAATAGTAGAAAAAATCATAGGGGGTCAAGAAGTATTATTGATGACTGAAGATAAAAATGAAAAAGAGATAGAAAGACTTGTTTCGGCATTGAGGGTGATTGCCAGAGAAGTTAACCACAATCTCTATTTTTCAATAATAGAAGGTTGCAGAGCTGATATTGACATACCTCAAGTGGAAGAAAGGAAACGCGCTCTTGTGGTCAGTGCGCTTGCGCAAACAAATCTCAACATTAAAATCCAAGAAATCAATGAAAACTAGGGCTCTCTATTACTACGCCTATGAGAATTGATTTTCTCAAAGGTGTAGTTCTGTTTTATTCAAATGATTGGCTCTCATAAAAATGCGTATCCACACCTTTTCCACTTCTTATTAACTTTCTATAAAAAGCACACATTTTTTATATTTCAGAAATGCTACAATAGTTCCATAATTATTTTGATTAAGAAATATAAAAATAAATATAGAAAAATACTACAATATCTAAAATGAATTCCACTTCCCCATATTTCAAGACAAAAGACCTTCGCATTCCTCCTCAAAGTTTGGAAGCGGAGAAAGCTATTCTGGGTTCTATTATGATTCGTCCTGAAGTGATGCATGAAATCATAGATATTATAAACGAAAGATGTTTTTATTCTGATAGACATCGTCTTATTTGGTCGGTGATTCTTGAGCTTCATAGCAAAGGCACTCCCATTGACCTTCTTTCCATGTCGTCTCGTCTAAAAGAAAGAGAAATGTTAGAGCAGTGTGGAGGCATGAGCTATCTTACCGAGATTGTAAATGGTGTTCCTTCTTCCACAAATGCCAAATATTATGCTGAAATAGTTCACAAAAAGCATATTATGCGAGACCTTATCACTGCCTCGGAATATATTGGTGAACTTGGTTTTGATGAAGCGGGAGAATTGGACGACCTTTTGGACAGAGCGGAGAAAAAAATATTTGAAGTTACAAATTTCACAGGTGGATATAAGTTTGTGGCTTTAAAAGATACTTTGACCGAAGCTTGGGAAAGGATTGACCGTCTTCACAATACAAAGGGCGAACTTCGCGGTGTTCCTACCGGCTTTACCAATCTTGACAATAAACTGGCTGGATTTCAAAAGTCAGACCTTATTATTCTCGCCGCTCGTCCTTCTATGGGTAAGACCGCTCTGGCTCTTGACATTGCTCGCAAAGCCGCTATTGACCACAATGTTCCTGTTGGCATTTTTTCTCTTGAAATGAGTTCTCAACAGCTCGTAGACCGCATGCTTTCGGCAGAATCCCAAGTGGACGCTTGGAAGCTTCGCACAGGACACAATCTCTCCATAGAGCATGATTTCAAGGCAATTCGCGACGCTATGGACCGTCTTTCCAACGCTCCTATTTATATAGACGACCAGCCGGCAAATAATATTCTCAAGATGCGCGCGGTGGCTCGAAGACTGAAGAGTGAAAAAGGTCTGGGACTTATCGTTGTGGATTATCTCCAGCTCATGGTACCGACACAAGCAAGACACGCCGACAATATGGTTCAGCAAGTAACCGAAATATCAAGGTCTTTGAAACAGCTTGCTCGAGAGCTTGAAGTTCCCGTCATTGCCATCTCCCAGCTTTCGCGAGCGGTGGAGTCGCGTGGTGGAACACCACGGCTTTCAGACCTTCGAGATTCTGGATCGATTGAACAAGATGCCGATGTTGTTATGTTTATTCATCGCGAAGACAAATATGACAAAGATTCCGCCAAACCAAACATAGCAAAGATTCTCATAGAGAAACACAGAAATGGTCCAACAGGCATGGTAGAACTTTATTTTGATGAAAAGAAAACGACATTTATAAGTGTGGAAAAAAGCGATTTTGGGGATTTTGACCAAAGCGCGGATAATAATTCTACTCTATAAAGATTTTTGTCAGATGGAACTATAATAGAATATGCAAAAATCATTTCTAAATAAATCCTCATATAAATAGATAAACCACAATGGATTCTCTTCACAGATTAACAGAATACTTCAGAGAATTTCCCGGCATTGGTCCGCGACAAGCACAAAGATTTGTCTATTTTTTACTTACTCGCAAATCCGCAGAACTTGCGGAGATGGCAAAATTGATTTTGGATATTAAGAAAAATATTCGCATCTGTTCTTCATGTTTCCGTTTTTATCCCGATGGTAAGACGACTTTGTGTTCTATTTGTTCAGATAAGAATCGTGATAATGGTCAACTTATGATAATTTCTCGCGATGTTGATTTTGAGTCAATAGAAAAAAGTCATGTTTACCATGGTTTGTATTTTATCCTCGGTGGCACAATTCCTATTTTAGAAAAAGAACCAGAAAAAAGAGTCAGATTGAAAGAATTAAAAAATAGAATAACTAGGTTTTTAGAGGATAAGTCAAGTGAGTCAAAAGAAGATGATAACAGCAAAAATAGTGATAAGAAAGATGATGATGGTGATAAAACTGGCGAATTTTCGAAAGAGATTATTTTATCATTAAATATCACAGCTGATGGAGAAAATACCGCAGATTATGTCAAGCAATTTATTCAGACAAATTTTCCAGCAAATTTCCAAAGCTCATCTACAGATTCAGGACTGAAAATTTCTATACTAGGTAGAGGTCTTTCTACGGGAAGCGAGTTGGAGTATACAGATAGTGAGACGATAAAAAGCGCGTTGGAGAATAGGAGGTAATTTTGTCAAAGTTGAGGTATTAATAATTTTGTGTACTTTCACAATTTTTGTGGATAACTGTCTATTGTTTATTTTCTAATTACTTTCTATAATATTATTATGATTACAAAAAAACAAGCACATGTTCTTGATTTCATAAAAAGTTACAGGTCAAAAAATGACTATGCTCCTTCTCTTGAAGAAATAAAGAAAAAATTTAAGCTTGCTTCTGTTTCAACCTCTCATTACTATATAAGTAAATTACAAGATGCTGGTTTTTTAAATAAAGAACACAATCAGCCTCGTGCTGTTTCAACGGTTGAAGCAAAGCAGATGATAGAAATTCCTATTCTTGGAGCTATCGCTGCTGGACAGCCAATTGAAGCAATGGAAGTATCGAATGATACCATCACAATTGCAAAAGATGAGATTGGAAAACAAGGCAAGCATTATGCCTTGCGTGTTCAAGGTAGCAGTATGATTGATGAAGGTATTTTTGATGGCGATATTGTAGTTATACGCAAACAAGAGGTGGCAGAGAATGGTCAGACCGTTGTGGCAGTAATAGATGATAATGAAGCAACACTCAAAAAATTATATCGTGAGAATGGAGGATTCAGACTACAACCAGCAAACCCGACATTATTCCCTATTTTTCGTAATGAAGTAGAGGTAAGAGGTGTTGTTGTTAAAATTATCCGCAATCTTGAATCACAATTAGATCAGGGGCAGTCGAGAGATGAAAAGTATGTGCGCAAAATAGATTATTCGTGGGATTACAGAGGAGAAAAAACAAAATCACACACGCATGGAATACATACCTATCCAGCAATGTTTATTCCACAAGTTGGACGAAGATTATTAGAAACCTATAGCAAAGAGGGTGATACTATTTGTGATATTTTCTGTGGCTCTGGTTCAGCTTTAGTTGAAAGTAGATTGATAGGAAGAAACGCCTATGGTATTGATCTTAATCCTTTAGCTATTTTTCTTGCAAAAGCAAAAACAACACCACTCAATCCTCAAAAAGTGACTAAAGAATACATTGCTTTACTTGATAGAGTAGGGAGAATAAAGGATAGTGAAATACAGAGACCTAATTTTAAAAATATTGATTTCTGGTTCAAGGATAATGTAATAGTCAAACTTGCAAAATTAAAGAAAGCTATACGAGAGATAAAAGACAAGGAGATTCAGAATTTTTTACTGGTTGCGTTTAGTGAGACAGTCCGCTATTCCTCAAATACAAAGACTGGAGAGTTTAAGTTGGTGCGTACTAAAGGAGAAAAACTTGAAAAGCATGATCCAGATGTTATCAATATATTTCGTAAACATGCAGAAAAAAATATTGCAGGAATGACGGACTTTTACAAAGACGCAAAAAAAGATTTGTGGACAAAAATAATTTATGGGGATTCATCAAAAGATTGTGGGATTAAAGAAAATTCTATTGATTGTATTATTACCTCACCTCCGTATGGCGATAGTCGTACCACAGTGGCTTACGGACAGTTTTCAAGGCTCTCTGCACAATGGATCGATGTATTTGATGATCCAAATGATGCTTCTGGAGTAGATAACAACCTTCTTGGGGGTAGAGCTACAAAAAGTTTAACTCACATACTTCCGTCAAACTATCTTAAAGAATCACTGGATAAAATTTCAAAACAAAATGAAACTAGAGCAAGAGATGTTCTAAGTTTTAATATTGGATTAAATGAATGTTTGAAACAGGCATATAGGATACTTAAACCTAAAAAATATTTCTGTCTTGTAGTTGGTAATAGATTGGTAAAGCAAGTTAGAATCCCTACAGATTTTATTATCGCCGAATTGGCAGAAAAAATTGGTTTTACTTGTGAAAATATAATTGTCCGAAACATTCCTGGTAAGCGAATGCCAATCAAAAATTCTCCGACAAACATCGTAGGTGCCTTAGAAGAAACAATGAATAAAGAGAGTATTGTCGTCTTGAGGAAAAACTAGATTAGCTTTTCAAAAGAATCAAAAAGATGTAAGAAATCTCGTTTGTTTATTCTAAAACCAGTTCCATGATCGTGATATTTACCTTTATTTCTTCCACTCTTAAACATACCAATCCTTATATCTATTTTTAGTTTATCTTTTTCAATAGCAGATCTAAATTTTTTAATATTTAAACTAGATAATAAATAAGCTTCTATGTAGTGAAATTTTTCACGAGGAGATTTCTTTTCACCTTTCGTTTCAGCAAGGACAAGAAGTATCTTGTCAGATTTTATTTTTAAGACATCATCAAATACTGATACAGGCCAATATGCTCCTACCTTATATTTATTCTTCAGAACAAGTTTTCTACCTTCAAAGGTGACTTGAAACGATTGAGGATTTTTCCTAGAACCATAGATCGTAGAATGAAGATTAAAGTAACCTTCTTTATTACGATATTTATATTTATCAAATAGAATTCTATTAATTCCTCGTGGTTCAGGAGATTTTGTTGCAATAGTAAGCATGCTATCAGAATCAATCCTTTTTGCTTTTAATTCTACATTGCCAACATCTGGCAGATGGAAATTATTTTCCTTAATATCCAGAAGATCCTCGAGTGTTTTTCCTACTCCGTTATCATGAAAACGATGTGTTTTAATGAATCCCTTTTCTTTTATTTCTTCCAACTGTTTTCTGAGTCTCTGAAGTGTTGTAATCATTATTATTCTATCAAGAGTGAGTTATTTTCTTTTATATTATTACATTACTTCACCCCCTCAATCTTTATCTTAAAATATGGCTGTTTATGACCATTTTTTTTGAAATAGCGACTCTTTTGTTTGTATTTTATGACTGTGACTTTTGGTAGAGTGCCAATTTTTGTGATAGTTCCTGTGACTTTTGCTTTGTCTATAAAGGGAGTGCCAATAGTGGTATCGGAGCCATTATCAACGAGAAGGACCTTGTCAAAGACGACTTTGTCGCCTTCTTTATGATCTCCGGGCAGTTTCTCTATTTTTATCTCATTGCCCGCAGAGACTTTATATTGCTTGCCTCCTGTTTGTATGACTGCGAATTCCATAGTGGTTATTATACTACATGAAATCAATGGAAATGCAAGAAAGGGACTGGAAGTATGTATGGAGAGAATGTCCGCAGGCCGAAGAGGCCGAGGATTAGGAAATTTTCAGCAGAAAATTTCCGCTTTCTCGGAATACATACTTCCAGCCACTTTTTCTGATATTGTTTTTAACCATTCATCCCTCCGCTTCTTCCGGTTTGTCTATACTAATCACCTCTATCCCTGGCGTCTCTCCAGTAATCCTCAAAACATCTTTATCCACTTTTTTCAGCTCTTTTCCGGAGTTATTGTAATGATTTACTACTGTGCCAAGCGAAGTGCCGAGCTTGACATGGTAGTCTTCATATTTCTTGAGATGTGTGCCAAGCTCCCCTACTCTTTTTATAATATCCTTTGCGGTTTCTTCTATTTGCAGAGCTTTTAGTCCTTGCAAGACAGTCTGAAGATAAGCCAAAAATGAAGTCGGGGAGACGATTATGACTTTGTATTTGCTTGCCGCTCGCTGAATGAGATTGTCTGTTTCTTCTTCGGTTGTAGCTATTTGAGCCCCTATTTTATTTACCAAAAGGTCATAATAAATGGCTTCATGAGGTATGAACATAAAAGCGAAATCAAGAGTGCCTTCCGAAGGTCTGACATATTTTGCAGTCTCTTGTATACGCATTTTGAGGTCTCCTACAAATGTCTTTTCCAATTTATCTCTCTCAACAGGATTCTTTTCCTCAGCCATCTTGTTGTAATTTTCAAGAGAAAATTTTGAGTCAATGGGTATTACTTTATCTTTAACGAAAACGACGGCATCAACAATCTCACCGTTCTTAAATGCATATTGCATTTGATATTGTCCGGGAGCCAGTACATTTTTCAGGAGTGTTTCAAGATAATATTCGCCAAGTATGCCTCTCTGTTTTGGATTCTTCAGAATATCCTGCAGATTTTGGAGCTGGTCGGCAAAAGAAACAACTTGCTTATTTGTCTCGTCAAGCTTGGTGAGACCAGCCGTTACTTCTCGGATAAGTTTTGCAGATTCAGAAAATTGCTCATGTGACTTAGAAAATTGAGCATGCATGGATTCGCGAACATCTTTTGCGCTTTCCCCTATCTTTTTGTCCACAACACGATTGAGTTCATTTATTTGCTCTAAAATGAGCTTAAATCCAGTGTCGTCTTTTTCTGGGATAGACGGGCGGCGCGTCAAATTAATGACCATAAGTATAATAACTATAGCTGTAAAGATTACCAAAACAACAATGAGAATAGTGGAAAGAGTAGTCATATATGATACTATATCATTATACTATCTTTTTATAAAAGAATTTATATAATAATTAAATATTGATAAATATATGCAATTATGAATATGATTATGTTCAATAATGATTGTAAAAGTAGTTTTGAATAATGTAATTGAATAAATATGAAATAAATATGCTTTCAAATATTCACCAAACAATAAAAGACCAAATAAAAACAGCCATGCGGGCGCACGATACTATTCGTCTTGAAGTTCTCCGCGGACTTCAAGCGTTATTTTTGAATGAACTCATAGCCAAGAAAAGTCTCAATTCTCTTGTAAAAGATTCTGATGCTCTGATGATTATAAAGAAGAGTGTTAAACAGAGGAAGGATTCTATAGAACAATTTGAAAAAGGCGATAGAAAAGATTTAGTAAAAAAAGAAAAAGCTGAATTGAAAATTCTAGAAGAATTTATGCCGGAAATGATGTCAAAAGAAGAAATAAAGAAAATAGTTGAAAAGAAAATAGAGAAGGAGTTGGGAAAAGAAGTGATTGGAGGCAAAAAAGTTGGTAAAGATGGTGATGGTCAAAGGAAAACAATAGACCCCAAAAAAGCAGGTCAATTTATCGGAACTCTAATGAAAGAACTAAAAGATAAAGCTGATGGAGCTCTAGTAAAAGCTGTAGTTGACGAAATGATTAAAGGGTGATATATTACGGTAAACTAGTGCCATAAAATCTATTTGAAGAGTCTATGACAGAGTATGTTGTAGACGATTGATACAGACTTATGGAGAAAGGAATGTATGGATGCAGAAAAAGCTCATCGTCTCTTTAATGAAATGAGACGGATGAGAAATGTCCATGGGGGAGATAAAGAAGGAAACAGTGAGCAGAGGAACCTCTTGGAAGAAGCGGTTTCCATGGGAGTTCCCCCGGAAAATATAAAGGTGACTTACCCCAACAGTCACCCACGATCTATTCGGCGAGCTCATGTATGGAGGGGCTGTCCGAATGATTAAAGACACTTGACCATACAGACCACATGATTGGCATATCCCCCCTCCTGCGCCAGTCAAAATCCCCCATGCGCTAGCGACGCTTGGGGGTTTTAGATTGCTATTTTTTATTAAAGCGTTTGAAATATGTATTAATCTCATCTCGTAATTCAATACCAACTCGTTCAAAACAGTCTAGTAAATCTTTATAGGTATTTTTACCGCCAAGAAAATCCCAAAATTCATCCGCGACTTTGAGTTCATTTTCAAGGTCAAGCATGCCACGCATTGTCCAACGAGTATATGGCTTAGGATCATAAGGATTATAGGGAATAGCGATGAAAGTATACACTTTAGCATTGGGTTTGTTTGCCAAAATTACAGCAATCCATTCAAGTAGAGTGCGTTTGAATTCCTTAAAACCGCCAGCATTTGGCTTTGCTGTCTTAATATCAAAAAGATAATAAGAGCCATCTTTTGATTCAAACATTAAATCAATCTTTGTGGGTCTAACGGTAATCATTTTCCCTGTCTGACAAGTTTTTCTTATTCGTTCAGTCTCCTCTTTTTTATTAGGAGTAGTAATTGCAGTAGTTAAACCATCCATTATTTTTTGAATTTCTGCTTGTGCCACAACACTAATCTGCTTACCAGCAGTAGCTTGTGCAGTAGCCATCTTAAAATTTTCTTGAGCCAAAGCAAGACCAACTGGTTCAAAAATACTACTACCAAAATTAGTATTTAATGAATGCATGAAAGAATAAAGAGCGAGTCTATCTTTACCGAGAAGTCGGGTATGGAAAGGCATTTTTGCAGGTTCTGGATTATAATTTTGAAACTTATTGCGTAGACTCGTTTTAAGTGTTTCTTCAACTGCTTTGATTTGTTTTTTTGATAAAGCCATGGCTATTTAATTTTGAAGTGAAAAATTATTTCTGAATAGGGGGCACGATCGCGTTCGGTTCGATTCAAAACTGGTCGTTTGAATTTATCGATTATTTTCATGCCTGATTTTTCAGCAATTTCTGGATAGAGGTTGTATTTATCATTTGCCACCAAGAATATATTAGGGTCATCAATAAGATACTTTTTGCAATTATTTAAGACATCAGCGATACCTTGAATGTAAGATTGTTTCGCCTCTAATCCTTGACCTTTATAAAGTGGTCCTATTTCAAAGTCGTCTTTACGCTTGAAGCCAAGCAGGTCGTAGGCGTATGCATGTTGTTCGTGATAATCAATCTGACCGACATATGGTGGTGAACAAAATATACCAGAAATTTTCTCTCTCTTAAGTATCTTTGAAAATTCAGGATTCTGTCTTTCTACCTTCTTAAAAATATCAACAGTTCTGGAATCTCCAGCTATAACTGAATAGTGTACTGGTTTACGTAATTCGTCAAACTTTTTTATCCGACTTAGAGTATCAGAAGCGTAACGATTGAGCATGGTTTTGATTGAAAATAAAGGTTTGCAGATTTTCTTATGTTTGTAGCAATAATAAGTATCAATTTGCGGTTCTTTCAAAGTAGCAAGATCGCTATGTGTGGTGGCTCGACACGATCTAATTGTTCTACTTAAGATTAAAGCTAGAATCTTTTTTGTTTTAGTATCTCTCTCATCTTTTACAGCTTTAAATACATGATCAATTTCTCGACGGACATTATCCATAAACCATATATCAAGGAAAGACTTGGATGCGTCTTGTCTAGACTTGATTGAGTATTTTTTGAGCAGTTCTTGATAAATAGGTAAAAATTCTTTTTGCTTTTCTAATGCAAAAATATCCTCTTTAATTTTTCTCTGATTTATTTGATACTTGAATTCATGTCCTGGAAAATATTTATTATTAAATCTGGCAAGCTCAGCTAAAAGTTCAATCTCGAATTCTCGAATGTTATTATCGTGTTCAAGAGAATCAAATGTTGTAAGCATCTTTCCGATAGCTTTTTGTAAATAATCATGGTCATAGTGTGTCGCTTTACAGCTAGCAATCATACAATTGAATTCTGAGATATCTATACCTATGGAATGAATACCAATTTCAAGAGACTGAATTAATGTTGTACCAGATCCGAGAAATGGATCAAGGATAATATCATTGGGCTTAAAATATGATTGTTTTTTAAATTCGTCAATATGTGTATCTATAAAGTATTCTACAAGTTGAGGTATATATTTGCCTTTATAAGGATGGAGTCGATGTACATGTTTAGTAGTATCTGTTTCTTTTAGATTATCAAAAGAAAGTGTCCAATTTAAATCATCGCCTAAGTGTTTTTTCCAACTTACCTCGCGTCTTCCTTGCGATGATTCGTAATAATTTTTTAGATCATGTGAATCAATCATGGTAGACCCATTTTCACCATGTTTCTTAACCTTTCCATACTGTATTAGGTATGAAATATTTGCTGGCGTCACCTCTTTCTCAAGGTATCTTGACGCCCATTTTGATGCTTCTGGAATAGTGACTAGTGGCATGCAATAAGTTTACCATTTTTTGTCTGGAAGAAACAGAAAATATCTACTCATTTATGTATGTCTACTTGAATCTTAATCTAAAGGAATATAACAGTGAAAAACTAATTTTGACAATCGTAAAGTTAAATATTACTATAGGGTATGTTCACCTGCACTCTGTGTAGTGTTTGAATTGAGTATCAATAAATGATAGTAGAAAAGTAAGTTTAAGATATGAAGACTAAAGTGAGATGTGAAGATAAATCATTTTCCGTTGAGGATAATGATTTCAGGACATCATCGTTCACACATCCTGGTGGCATTATCAACAGGTGTGTGCTGGTTGCTATGAAGGAAGAAGGTGTAGCAGTTCGTGACACCAAGGATTCATCAAAAACAACTTTATTTTTTAACCACGATGAATGGAAAGCGTTCATAAATGGAGTAAAGAACAAAGAGTTCGATATGGCATGATTGCCAATGGTGGTCAACAAAAGGGCATCCCACGGGTTGCCCTTAAATTATCATCTTAAATATGATTAAGGCAAAACGAAAATTATACATACTTCCCGGTTGGGGTCATAGACTATCTGACAAGAATTATCAGGAACTTATTTCTATTGCCGTAGCTAAACAATATCAAATCGTCTCTCTGAAGGTATCTACTAGAAATAGGAAATATTCTTTAGGTAGTGAGAAGGGTTTTCTAGAGATTATTGAGAAAATAAAAAATCAAATTATTCGACCATGCTCCAATGATACTATTTTAGGTTTTTCTGTTGGTGCTATACAAGCATATGGGATAGCTATATATCTTAAAATGCACCATGTCATCTTATGTTCTATGAGTCCAATATTAGGTGATGATCTTTCATTCTATTCAAAAAGAGAAGTAGCGGATCTTTCTAAAATCCAATATGCAGAGATGTCTAAGATAAACTACCCTCCTCTTACTAGTAAGAAAGCTACTCTATTTTATGGAGAAAAAGAGTCAGATATATTAAAAAAAAGGAGTATTATATTAGGAAAAAGGAAAGGATACAAGACTATTGAAATAAAAAATTGTGGTCATGAATTGAGTAAAATATACTTAGAACAGATACAAAAAGTATTATAGTAATCAGACTAGATTACCTCCTCCAATTCCACGAAGAATGTTGAACCCTTGCCCTCTCCTGCCGATTCTGCCCAAATGCGTCCTTTATGCGCCAAAACAATTTCTTTTGCCACAAAGAGACCTAATCCTGTACCATGAATGTCTTGCTTATCAGCATTGTTTGCTCTAGAGAATTTAGAGAAAAGTCTTGGCATGACTTCTTCTGCTATGCCTATTCCTGTGTCTTTTGCGGAGAATATTATTTTTCCATCTTTCTTATAAAGAGATACCATGGTAGAACCAAAAGGCGTGTATTTTATAGAATTATCTACAAGATTGGCGATAATTTGCTTAAATTTATCTTTATCCGCATTGACCATATATTTTTTATCAATATCAACTTCAAAGGAAAACTTAATCTTGCTTTTTTCAATATTTGGCTTCAATTCGTTTATCACATCTGCTACAAGTTCTTTCAAATCCACATTTTCAAAATAATATTTCATAGTGCCAAGTTCAATCTGCGAAATATTTAGATAATCATCAACTATGTTCGTCAGAGTGTTTGAAGAATCATAGATACGCATGATGGCGTTGCGTATTTCATGAGAAAGTTTACCAAGGTCGCCATCCAAAATAAGCGAAGCGTATCCTTTCATGGCAGTCAAAGGCGAGCGAAGTTGGTGCGTGGCAAAAGAGACAAATTCTGATTTTTGTTTATCAAGTTCCATGAGACGGTCATTGGCCTTTTGCAAATCTGTAGCAAGCTCTTGAATGTGTTCGCGTTGGGAAATTTCTTTAATTACACTTTTGATTAGGAGGTAGCCGAAGATACTAATTACAATAAATAATCCACCTCTCAAGATAGTCTCTAATATTGATTTAGAAAGTACTACTTCTACTAACAAAATTATTGATATAAAGAACACCAGTATCTCTGTAGCTATTGTCTTGGCATTGAAAAGTTTATATTTAAAAGTCGAATATCCAAGAAAAAAAGGAAAAGCGGTCACTAAAAAATTACCGTATGGTGGAAAAGGTATACCAAACCAGAGAGGAAAATTAGTTAAACCACCACCAAATCCAAGTAATGAACCGATAAGTATGTATAAGATCTGCCCCTTTTTATCCGAAATTTTTTCACTATTATATGATCTAATTAAGATGTATATTGTATATGATATAAGACCTAAATAGATGAAAGAAAAATAGAAATCATATGCAAATCCAGCAATTGGCCAAAAAGTGAAGAAAGATATCTGTCTTACACTTTCAATAAAGAATTCTGTATTGATAAAAAAGGAAACAATTATTATTGATATATAAGATATATATAGAATTATTGAGTTTATAGATCTCTTATCTAAAAGGAGGGTTACCCAATGAAAAAATAATACAGGAATAAATAAAGAACCAAAAGAAAGTAATCTAATCCAAAAAAATGCCATATCATACTCTGAAGAAAGAAGCCATTGCCAATAGCTGAAAGACCACACAGCTAAAGATATTGTCATGAGAAAATAGATTTGATTAGCCCTTTCTCTCCAATTTTTTCCTATAATGAGAATTCCAAAAGCACTCGAGACAATTCCATTTATAAGACCAGAGGTAGCGAATATTTCCATCATTGTTTTTGTGCTATAGCAATACAGTGAACATTCAGTGGTTCAATTATTATATCATTTTTGTATTTAAAACCAGAGACTCTTAAAAGTTCTAATAATTCTTCTGGTTTTCTGTAATACATTTTTGGCCATCCTGTTTTTTGTACAAATTTATATTCATTATTAGGTATTACATTCGCAATGATTAAGAATCCTTTCTCGTTCATTATTCTGTAACTTAGATTAAGTAATCTTATTAATCGATCGGATTCAAAATAATCTAATAGACCTACGATCTCTATGATATCGAATTTTTTCTGTGGTAATAATTGTTCGATGTCTCTAGCATTTCCATTAATCCATTCGAAATTATTTTGTAGACCATATTCTTTTGCTACTCCCATCCCTACCTCTAATGCAGATTTATCTTTGTCTATTGTTACTATATTAATTTGGTGATTCACACCACAATTCTTCAGATCATTTATTGCATATATAATTGATCTTGATGACCCACCAGCAATACTTAATACAAATATAACTCTATGGTTAGATCCTTTATGATTGTTAATAAGATCAATTATTTTTTCTCTTAATACAGTTCTCACTATTTTTAATCTATTACGAAGAGCTTTTGGTTGTGATACTATATGGTGCCAAAACATATCAGCGATACCTTTAATATATCCTCGTGAGAAGATTTTACGATCATAGCGTGTATACATGACCTCTAAAGCATGAGTAGTACCACCCTTTTTGACTACAGTCGAAGCATCTTGACTCGATTTTATCATAAAGGATTTGATAATTTTGTGTGGTAAGATATTTAAGATTAGTACTGATATTGTTCTTATCATTCTTATTAAGATGTTATGATTTTCTAGTTCGACTTTAGATCTTAATATAGAGTATTGTTTCATAATATAACTATTACCATAAGTTTACCATAATCTTTGGTTATTGATTTATCCATATTAACAATGGAGATAACTATCTATACAATATTAAATTGGTTTATAAGTATAATAGTAGGCAGTTTTTCTATGATTATTTTTTATTTAGGTGACAAGAATAATTCCACTAGATCTTTTTCTGTTCTTCTATTATTAACATCGATTTGGAGTTTTTCAGTATCAATTAATATACTCACAAATAATTCATCTCTTCTTATGGTAAATATTGCATCGATTGTAATAAGGTCCAGTTATTTCCTAGGGATAATGATAGCTACCGTCCTTCTTTTCTTTTCATTTCTATATCCACACAATAAAAAAATTGAAAATCCCGTCATCATTATATTAGTATCAATAACAGCTATTTTATCATATCTACTTTTTTTTACTGATTTAATTATCTTTAAATTGAAAATAATTTCAGAAGTACAACATTTTGTCTGGTCCTACGGCTCACTTTGGTTCCTATTTGATTTTTATTTTATCTTTTGTTGGGTTCTTGGAATAACGATTATTTTTAGAAAATTTTTGAGGGAAAAAGATGTCATACTGCGACGACATTTGAAGTTTCTATATATCGCTTTGATTATCGGCGTAGCTCCGCCAACTATCTTAAGCATACTTCTTCCCCGTCTTGGCATGTATGACTATGACTGGCTTGGACCCGCCTCCGGTCTCGTCTGGGTTGCAATCATCGCTTATTCCATAGCCAAGCACCATCTCTTCAATGTTAAAATCATCGCTATTCAGATAGTGACATTTGGACTATGGATATTTTTATTGATTAGAGTGTTTCTAGCGGAAAATTCTCACGATTTATTGATTGAAAGCAGTCTGCTTTCCATTACTGTCATCTTTGGAGTCTTGCTTATTCGCGGGACGCTTCATGAAATAAAACAAAGGAGAAAAATGAGTGAATTGACAAATAATCTGGAAAGGGCTTATGGACAGATAAAAGAACTTAGCGAGGAAATTATGGAGAAAGAGGTTATGGAAGATGTTGAAAATAGAATAAGAAAAAGAATATAAAATACTCAATGATGTCAAGGATTTCAAAAGAATTTAAATAAGATTTATTTTAGACATATTTCAACTGGCTTTTTCTTGCAGTATTTCTCTTATTTTATCCATAATATAATTGGCTTCTTCTCTGTAGACATTTCCTCCTATTTCAATATTGCGAGTTACATTTTCCTGAAATTCTTTTTTATATATTGGTTTTCCAAAACATACTTTAATATGCCTTTTTCTTAAGAAAAAATCTTTATTTCTCATACCATATACTCCAAATATGGCGACGGGAACTATTGGACGACTGCTATATTCTGCGAGATACGCCACCCCGCCTCTGGCGGGTTGAATATTGCCGTCAAGAGTGATTCTTCCTTCAGGGAAGACAAAAAGATTTTTATTATCATTTAGTAGTTTCATTTGGTTTACCAATGACATTCCATAATCTTTAAAACCAGTATAGACAGGATGAGCTCCCCAAAGCTTGAAAAATGTTCCGCCATAAAAATGTTGTCTCCAACCGCTATTTACATATTTGCTTTTAGATAGCGAAGCGTAAAAGATGGGAGAAAAAGGCGACCAAAAAGGCAGAGAAGCGGGAAGAAGTATTGGGTCAAGTTCGCTTGAATGGTTGGAGGCAAAAATAGCGTTGCTTTTTATATCTTTTAGATTTTCCAATCCGTAAACCTTGAAATGACCGAAAAATGAAAGAATGACCCGCGTTTGCACCCAGATGATTTTCTGAAGTATAAGAGGAGTCATGTAAAAGAAATTCATAAAGTTGAATTGGAGACAAAGAAAAATTAAAACGGAAATGTTACTAAATCAAACAGGCCATTCTTCTATCATCAACAGATTTTTGCCTTTGGGTTCTTCATTTTTCTCTTGCCTCCCTTTTTTTGATTTTTTATCGTCTTTCTCATTCTCTGTAGAATTTGCAGATAGTTCTAACCATATTTCTTCTGTCACAAAAGGCATAAATGGATGAAGAACTTTCAAGATAATGTGAAGCGCATAAAGCAGGAATTGCATACGAGAAGTTTTCTCTTCGTCAGAGATAATCTCAATATGATCGGCAAAGATTGCTTTGCTTTCCTCAATTATCTTGTCTGCAAGTTCGTGCCAAATATATTGATAGAGTTTCTCTGCTACTATATAGAATTTGTACTCGTCCATTTCTTTTGTGATTTCTATGACGAGGGTTTGCAAGTTCTTGATATGCTCTTTGTCGGTTTCTGTCCATCTCTTGAATGAAGGATCATGCGCATTTTCTTTTTTAGTAAGTTTTTGAGATGTCTTCTGATAAACATCTGCTGAAGTCAGTATAAAACGAGTGATGTTCCAAAGTTTATTTGCGAAGTTCTTATATGCTTTCACTTTATCTTCTCCAACCTTACTATCATTTCCTGGACCTACTCCGACAATAAGAGACATGCGCACAGCGTCTGCGCCGTATTTTGAAATAAGGTCAAGAGGGTCAAGATTGTTTCCAAGCGACTTGCTTATTTTCCTTCCCTGCCCGTCTCTTACAAGACCATGAAGATAAACAGTCTTGAAAGGCGCTTCGCCTAGAAGATATGTGCTCATGAGAATCATGCGCGCAATCCAGAAGAAAAGAATATCGGAGCCAGTTTCAAGAATAGTCGTCGGATGATAATTTGCCAAATCATTTTCTGGTCCTGATTTGCCTGTTGTGGCAGTTTCTGTATATATAGGCCAACCAAGGGTGGAAAATGTCCAAAGTCCCGATGAAAACCATGTATCCAAAGTGTCTTCATCTTGAATCCAGCCATCTCCTTCGGGTGGATTGATATCGCAGTAAATTTCTTCATCACTGATTTTTTCTTTCCCTTCCATTTTCTTATTATTTTTATACCACACAGGAATTTTATGTCCGTACCACACTTGTCTTGAAATGCACCAATCTTTTAGATTGTCTATCCAATTGAAATATACTTTTTCAAAACGGTCAGGAATAATGTCTATATCGCCGCTAGAGACGGCTTCTATCATTAGTTTTTTGAGAGTTGTGATTTCTTCATCCTCTTTTTTTCGTCCTTTTTCTTGAGTTTTATTTTTTGTCTTATTATCTTTTTGATTCTCTCTCTCAATATTTCCTCTCTTGAATTCTTTATTTACCGCCACAAACCACTGGAGTTTTGGCAACGGTTCAACAATGCCCCCTGTGCGTTCCGCTGTGCTTATATTTTGCTCAACATCCTCTTCTTTCAGAAGAAGTCCTTCGGATTTGAGCTGTGCAACAATCGCTTCACGAGCTTCAACCGTCTTTTTTCCCTTAACCGTGTCCATTCCAACCATCATCCTAGCATGTTCATCTATAACTTGTTTTAATGGCAGACCGTGTTTTTGCGCTATTTCCCAGTCTATGGTGCTATGAGCGGGAGTAACACCGAGAGCCCCTGTTCCGAAGTCCTTTTCTACCGTATTGTCCGCTACAACTTTTAAATGGATGCTCTCACCAGCAAAAATGGCGTCATATTCTTTTCCAATATATTCTTTGTAACGAATATCATCGGGATGGACAGCGATAGCGGTATCACCAAGTTTCGTCTCTGGGCGAGTGGTGGAGATGGAGATAGGAATGTCTTTTGAATATTTGAAAGTATAGAGTTTGGCTTTTCTGGTTTCATAAACTATTTCATCGTCTGAAATAGTGGTTTGACCTTTTGGGTCCCAATTAACCACTCTGTATCCGCGATATATGAGACCATCATCGTACATTCTCTTGAAGGCGGTGCGAATTCCTAGATTTCTCTTTTCATCAAGAGTAAATGCTTCTCTAGACCAATCTATAGAACAACCCATTTTTTCTATTTGAGTCACAATAACATCATGACTTTCTTGAGCATATATTTCTATGCGTCTCACAAGTTCTTCACGACCAATATCGTACCTGGATTTCCCTTCTTTTTTTTGAATTTCTTTTTCAACTTTGGCTTGAGTTGCTATGGCGGCATGGTCTGTTCCAGGAATCCAAAGAGTTTTTTTTCCTTTCATTCTGGCATATCTGACCATAATATCTTCAATAGCAAGCATCAGAGCGCTTCCCATATGGAGAACTCCTGTTACATTTGGAGGAGGCAAGACAATGGAAAACGGTTTTTCAAAACGAGTTTTTCCATCATGTCCCTTCTGTTTCTTTGGCAAATTGTCAGGATTAAAATAACCGCTTTCTTGCCAAATCTTGCAAATACGGTCTTCGGTTTCTTTTGGATTATACGGTTTTAAAAATTTTTCATTCATATTCTTGATTTATTCAGATTTGGTTGAATAAGCATCATACATAATAGTATTGTCACTACTGTAACAAGCCAATTCTAGCATTTTTTAGGGTAAATGGAATGGCGCAATCTGATGTGTTCTTTGTTGTATGGTTATAAAAAAACTCTAATGCTTGAAGCAAAAGAGTGTGATACCAATATTATGTATAAAGAATGATTGGATTAAGAGATTATTTTAATTGATGTTCACTTATTTCGTGATACCCATCTCCTGGATTTTTGTCTGAAAATATTTCTCGTGTACTAGCGTGATACACAAAAAGAAGTTCTCTCTCTGTAAAATAGAACTGCGTTCTGTCTGTGTACCATATCCAGACTAGATGCCAAATAGAGATAGGGCGATAACTGATTGTTACCAGTTTAAATCTACGACATGGGCAAGTTGTAAATGTCAAAGTTTGAGCATCAGTTACCCACCAACGACGGTTCTTGAGTATGTCCAGTATTGATTGAGGGTTAAAGATATCAGGAGCTTTGAATTCTCCTGGAATAAGACGGATTTTGCTCACATGCTTATTTTCAAACATCTCTCCACATTTGCATTTTCTTCCGAAACGCTTGTAGAGACGATAGAAGAACCATATTATGGCTATTGCTACTAAAAACATAAAAGATCTTTGTTGGGCTGAGTGTATTGAAAAGAGCTGCTTATCATGAAGCAGTGTCTTTACAAAACTGCTTCAGCGGTTTATTTACGAATAAAATATATCACTAAAGAGATAGTATGACAATATGAATGAGAGGTATATCAAAAAAATCGCGTCTTTCGGCGCGATTATGTTTAGTCTTAACGAATCTTATTTATTCATGGAAAGAGTTTTTAAGCTTTTTGTCTCTTGTCTTTTGAACTTCTTTCCAATCTCGAAATTGCTCTTCTTTTGGCTTAAAGAAAATCATACAAGATGGTTTTCTCAATTTTCTTAATGCTTTTGCTTCAATTTGTCTGATCATCTCGCGAGTAACCTTAAATTTATACCCAATATCATCAAGCGTCATTCCTTTCCCTCCATCGTGGAGACCAAACCTCAATTCAATGACTTTTCGTTCTCGCGGTTTCAATTTCTCCAAAAGTTTTCTCACTGTACTTGTGTCAAAGTTTTTGTCAATGACCTCAGTGGGGTTTTCCGCCTTCTCGTCAACGAGAACATCTGACAACACTGAACCATCAAGCTCATCATTGAGTGGCGTATCTAGAGATATGGAATTTGACAGCTTTTGAATATTGAGCAATTTTTCCACATCTTCGGGAGATTTTTTCAGGAATTTGGCAATCTCTATCGTGGTGGGAATTCTTCCCAATTTTCCTTCAAGTTTTCCTGTTATGATTATTATTTTGCGTATTTCTCTCCTTCTGCTGGTTGGAATACGTATAGTTTGACTTGAATTTTCAATTGCACGCAAGATTCGTTGCCAAACCCACCAATGAGCGTATGTGTAAAAAGATGCTTTTTTTTGAGGATAGTATCTCTTTGCCGCTATGTCCAATCCTATCATTCCCCACTGTACAAGGTCCGTGAAATCTATCCCGAAATTGACATATATTGAAGCGTAGTGAAACGCAATCCTTATGTTATGGAATACGATTTTCTGATGCGCCATGCGAGAGCGCTCTTTTCCACTCTCATTTTTTGCATTTTTATGACGATGATAAATATATGACAGATGACTTATCTCGCATTTAGAGATAATCGGGTATTCTGTCATAATTTTTCGGTATTCGGAAAGTGTTCGGCTACCATCAGCGTCAACCGTAGAACCAAAATCAATCTTCTTTGTTTTCATTTCATATCCTTTCCATTTTCCTATTGATGTTTTTACATTTATTCTCAAGAATTTTTTATCAAAATCTAGAAATCAATTTATCATATTTATGGGTTTATGTAAAGATATTATGAGTGTTATACTTCCCTTGGAAAGAAAGTGTATTATCTATTGTGACCCTACGCGGAATCGAACCGCGCTTCTATCCTTGAGAAGGATATGTCCTAGCCGATAGACGATAGGGCCGATTTTATAAAATAATAACTAGATGAATTAGTAAAATCGTGCGAGCATCCGTCACACAGAAGTCTTTTTTTCTGACGCTTGCCGGAAGAAAAAAAGAGCTTGTGCGGGAGCAAGGATGCGAGCCGCATTTTACCTAGCCACGATTTTACTTACAATACCCTCAAAATCACTTCTTGGCAAGCCATTCCGGCTCTTGGCGCGTGAGAAGTTCTTTTGCTTTTTCTGGCTCTGCCATCAAATCCTTGACCACTCTCTCCATGCGAATGGATTGAGACCCTTTTATGAGAACGACATCTCCTTTACCGACCACTCCCCTAGCATATTCACTCGCTTCATAGGCAGTATTGAAGGATATAATATTTTCTCCCATTTTCTTCATTCTCTGTCCAACTGTGATAATAATAGAGCATGTTTGTCTGGCCATATCGCCCGCTTTTATATGTTCTACAACAGAGAATTTGCCAAGCTCCAACATGTCTCCAAGAATAGCAATTTTTCTGCCAATTGTTTTTATTTCGCCAAGAACGACCAAAGCCTGACGCAGAGCGTCAGGAGAAGAATTATAAGTGTCATCTATGATAGTGCTGTCATTTATTCCTTTTATAATATTCATCCTGCCGGGCGGAAAAATATGTTTAGCAAAAGAATTTATGATATTAGTCAAAATGATTTGACGGGAAATGCCTACAGACGCTCCTGCGAGGAGAGGATATATTTGTTGAATTCCAAGACCTCCGTATATGGTTATAGGAACGCTATTGCCTTCATAATTGAGTTTGAAAGTCATTCCTAAAGGAATCTTTAAACCGTTTCTTTCTTCATAAATAATAGAGTGATTTGAAGCGTTGACTACAGCAGAAGGATTGATTCCATAGGTCAATATTTTTTGATTTATTCCTTTTGATAGAGAAAGAACGGTTTGGTCATCATAATAAAGGATTAAAATTCCATCTTTTTTCAAAGCTCTTATAAGATGACTTTTTTCTTCAAGAATATGAGCGCTTGAAGGAAAGAATTCCACATGTACTGGCACAGCGCTTATCTTTGTCATTACAGCTATATCAAGTTTGAGCCATTTGGCGATATTTCTTATATCTCCGGGGCGGTCGGCCCCTATTTCAAGAACAAGACAATCGGGATATTTGGATTTTAGAAAAATCAATTCAAGTCCTTGCAGGATATTTTTAATCCACAGAAAAGGATTACTCCAACCGTTTTCGCATCCTAAAATTGTCAAAGGAACGCCGATTTCGCTATTGAAACTCTTCTGACTTTTGCGAACATGCCAAGAAGTGTTGGAAAGTACAGTATAAATAGCATCTTTGGTGGAAGTCTTGCCAACACTGCCAGTAATGCCAATAATAAAAGGACGATATTTCCTCAAAATTACTCGGGCTTCAATCTCAAGGATTAAACTTATGATTTTTTTAAAAAAAGATTTCATATTTTATCTATCTAATTTGTCTGCCATTTTTACTGCATGTCTCAATAGTTATCTATCTGGCGGAACTTCATAATAATTAATCAGAAACTTGGTCAATTCCATAAATGGGTCGGTAAGAGTTTCTGAAGCGTATCCTGCTCCCTTGGGATAAACATGATAAAGAAAGATGATATATTTTGGGCTATAGGCTGGAAAATAGCCGAAAAAGGAATGCAGATACCTATCACCATAATACCCGCCATTTACAGGGTCTGCAATCTGGGCTGTTCCAGTCTTGGCGGCAATACTGTAATGAGTCATTTTGACAGCGCCCTTGCGTAAGGCCTTGTCCACCACCTCCACAAGCATTTTTGTCACTTCTTCTGAAGTTTCTTTTTGTATGACTCTTATACCAGAATCAATATTTATATCTTCAATAACATCATCCGCATATTCAATTCTTTTGACTATATGTGGTTGTATAAGAAGCCCGCCATTTGCCACAATAGATAGTGCGCGTGCTGTGGCTATAGGAGAAAGAGCTATCCCTTGTCCATACGAAGCAGTGGCTTGTTCTATCTCTCTGCCAGTTTTAAGATTATTAACTTTGCCTCTGACTTCATTTGGTTGGTCAATGCCGGTAAGCTCACCCAATCCAAAACTAAGAAAATATCTGGTAAAATCATCACTGCCGACTTTCAAAGCTATATTGGCCGCTCCGATATTGAGAGATTGATTTAATATCTCTTGCATTGGTATTATTCCTCTATCCTTTCCATCCCAGTTGGCGATGCGTTTGCCGTTCAAAAGAAGAAATCCAGTGTCGTCGTATGTAGATTCTGGGGTAATGACTTTAGAATCAATGCCAACCGCCATAGTTAGAGGTTTTATGATTGAGCCCATTTCATGAACACCTTCAACCAATTGATTGGAAAAAACATGCGGGTCTTTCTCATCGTTCAAATTATTGATATCAAATGTCGGACGATTGGCCATAGCGTATATCTCTCCAGTCTTGGGATTCATGATAATACCGCCTATGGAATCTGAATTCCACATATCTTGAGTTTTCTTCAAAGTTTTTTCCAGTTCATCTTGAACGACTGGTTCTATCGTGGCTACGATATTCCCTTCTTTTCTTGGTCCTTTGAAGATATCTCCGCTTATATTGGCAAAAAGTTCAGCGAAAAAATTGATATTTGCTGATTTTTCCGTTCGTCCTAAAATATTTTCATAATACCTTTCTAATCCATATCTGCCGGCAATTTTGTCTGTCTTGTCATAGCCAACCAAACCAATAGTATGAGAAGCGAGAGAACCGCCGGGATACACTCTCCAATTTTCCTTTATTACATTTATGCCCGGAATATCAAGCTCGCCTATAGAAATTCCAGTTTTCTCGTCAAGATGTTTTTTCAATTCTTCATATTGGTCATTCAATTTTAACGCTTTCTGCATGAAAATATCTCTATCAATTTTGACATACTGTGACAACGCTTCATAAGCGAAATCAGGGTTCTTTATAAGCTTAGGATTCATAATCAAAGAGTACCCTTCTCTTATAAGAGCGGCGCTTATTCTTGTTCCATTTTTAGTCTCAAAAAATATAGAGCCCCTTTCAAAAACAGAGGAAATTGGTTTTACATATTGTTTATCAGCTTGTTTTGCATAGTTCTCTCCATTAACGATTTGCACCGAATAAAGCTTGAGCGACAGAATAAAAGCCCAAAGGAATAAGAACGCCAAGAGTATGCGGACTCGTGAGACATTAGAGTTCATTGCGAATAGCCACAGCTGTCAGAGATTTCTTTGATGAAATGTATGAAATATTTTTAGCGTCCGTAAGTCCTTTTTCCCGCGCCAATTCTAAAGTCACAGTATTTTTTAGAGATAAATATTTTTCCTCAAGCGCACCTATTTTCATAGAAATAGAACTGACTTGCTTTGATACCTGTTCCCTGTCAACCACATTAATTATGGCTTTTTGCAAAAGAAAAACATAACCAAACATGGCAATAACTATGCTGACTATAAGAATGGCAAAAATTCTTTGGCAATAAACATGTGATATTTTGTATAAAATTGTGATTGTTTTGCTCATTTTTCTATTATTCTTCCTTATTTTTTATTCATAATATTATTCTTCTTGATTTTTTTATCTTCTCACTCCGTCTTTTCCAAAATCCTCAATTTGGCGCTTCTTGAACGAGGATTGTTTCTCTCTTCTTCTTCGCTGGCTGTGATTGGTTTTTTTGTTAAAATTTTGGCGGGCGAAGTTTCTCCTTTTGATATTGTGCTTTCTTTATCTAAATCTTTATGCTCTGCTTTTTCCTTATAAAAATTCTTGACAATGCGGTCTTCCAAACTGTGAAATGAAATGACTGCCATTCTTCCTCCTTTTTCCAAACGGTCATATCCTTTCTTAAGACCTTCTTTCAAAGTGTTAAGCTCATCATTTACGGCAATGCGCAACGCTTGAAATGTTCTAGTAGCAGGATGGATTCGGCCGATTTTGTAGAAAGCTGGAACAGCTTGATTTATTATTTCAACAAGCTCATTTGTCGTCTCTATAGTTTTCTTCTTCCTATAACTGACAATCGCTTTTGCGATTCTCCTTGCGTATTTTTCTTCACCGTATCCGTATATAATGTCTGCGATGCTTGATTCTTGCCATTTGTTGACAATATATTGAGCCGTCAGGTCATCTGGTTTGACATCTCTTTCAAATGTCATCAAGAGTGGCTCGTCTTTCTTAAAAGTGAATCCCCTTCCGGATGTTTCAAATTGGTCTGAAGAGATGCCGAGGTCAAGCATTATTTTATTGACTTTCTTTATACTTAATTCATCAAGAACTTTATCCAAATCGGCATAACTTGCTTGTTTGAGAAAAATTTTGTTTTTACTATTATTCTCCCGCTCTTTCTTTTCAAGCCATTCTCTGGAATTACTGTCTTCCAAATTATTTTTAGCAAAATTATTCCTTGACCTGGCAAGCGCTTCTTTATCCTTATCGAGTCCTATGATAATGATATTTCCATGGGCTTTTTCTAAAGCGTATATCGCATGACCACCGCTTCCCAAAGTGCCATCAAGATAAATATCGCCCTCATGTATATCTAGACCATCTATTGATTCTTTTAAAAGAACAGATTTGTGAATGTTGTCCACTTTTTATATAAGTCCAACTTCCCCTATTTTTTCTCCCATCTTTTCGGCTAGAGTATTGGCTTTTCCTTCAATGTCAGCCCTGTACGCATTCCAACGCTCCTCATCCCAAATTTCCGCTCTTTCTCTGACACCAACTATGACAACATTGCGTCCCAGTTTGGCGCGAGAGATGAGATAATCTGGAATAAGCATGCGACCAAGAGCATCAACTTCTATTTCAACCGCGCCTCCGAGAAGATAACGATTGAAACCTCTGTTGTCCGCTTGCAACATTGAAGAATCGGCAGATGATAATCGTTCTGTGATGGATTCCCAAGATTTCGTTGTAAAGACGAATAAACAGGAATCTAATCCAGAAGTTATGACTACTCGCTTGCCTGTTTCGCGACGAAATTTTGCCGGAAGAGACAAACGATTCTTGTCATCGATTACATGTCTGTATTCCCCAATAAGCATATGCTGATGGGCAGAGAGAAATTTTGTTCAATTCATTTAGGTTTTATCTAAATTAATTTGGTACGAACATTATTTTCCACTTCTTCCCACTTAATGGATATTGTATACCACTTCTATATTTTAAGTAAAAGAAAGACTGTGGATAAACAGTGGATAACTTGTGGATAGTGTGGAAACAGTTAAATGATTACTTTCCCTTTGGTCTCATCAGTGGAAACATTTGCAATTCGCGAAGTGATTTGTCGGCAAGAAAAGCAAAGAAGCGTTCTCCAAATCCAAAACCGCATGTCGGTGGCATGCCATATTCAAGCATTTCTACAAATTCGTCATCCAACATCATGGCTTCAGTATCTCCCGCGTCAATTAATTTCTTCTGTTCATCAAAGCGTTTTCTCTGGTCAATTGGGTCATTGAGTTCAGAATATCCTCGTCCTATTTCGCTTCCAGCGATGATTGGTTGAAACATTTGAGTGGTTTCTGTTCCAAATATTTTTTTTGAAAGAGGCGCGACAAGGACAGGATGGTTTATGAGGAATGCTGGACCAGAAATATTCTTTCTGCAATATTTCCAAAGAGTGTCTACGAGTCTTTCTTTGGATGTGCCTTCATACGCCACTTTTAACGACTTGAGTTTATCCGCTATCTCTTTATTAGAAGCTGTCAAAATGTCTATTTTCACCTGTCTCTTTATTTCTTGAACATAATCTATGTTATTCCATTCATTTGCCAAATCAAAGGTGTGTCCGCGGGTAGTGAATTTGGTGGCGCCAAAGACTTCTTTTGCAATTTTTATATACATTTCTCTCACCAATTCCATTCCATCTTCAAAATTGGCAAAAGACCAATAAAATTCCATATTTGTAAATTCTTGAGTATGGTCGGGACTTGAACCTTCATTTCTATAGACTCTGCCAATTTCAAAAGTCTTTGGAAATCCTGCAGACATCAATCTTTTTTGCCATAATTCTCCAACCGAAATGCGAAGATAGACATCCAAATCATAGTCATTGTGGTGAGTTTTGAAAGGAGTGGCTTCGGCTCCGCCTGTGGTGATTTCCAGAGTCGGAGTTTCCACTTCAAGAAAGCCGTTTGATTTAAGAAACTCTCTTGTAACATCCCAAAATTTAGCTTTTTTTATAAAAAGTTCACGAAGTTCTTGATTCATTAAAATATCAAGATAGCGTTTGCGATAGCGTTCGTCGGTGTCTTGTATGCCATGCCATTTTTCCGGAAGAGGCAGGAGAGATTTGGCGGCAATAGTCCATTCTTTTACCAAAATGCTTTGCTCGCCCCTTTCTGTTGTAAAAAAAGTGCCAGTGACCGAAATAAAGTCGCCTATATCTACTGCGGAGGTAAAAAGTCTGAATAATTTTTCATCAATAACATCTTTTTTGAAAACCGCTTGAAATTTTGCTTTGCCATTATCCTTGCCGTCAAAGAGCACCACAAAAAGAATGGCTCCCTGCCCTCGTATAGCCATGATTCTCCCCGCCAGACTTACCTTTTTCTTATTTTTTTCATAATCAGAAAAATTAATCTTGGCGTCTTCAAGACAAAAAGTGCGCGGGACTTTGTTTGGATAAGGGTCCATACCCGCCTTTTTTAATATCTCAAGTTTGTCTAAACGCGTTGCTCGAATCTCTTCTAATGAAGCCATATTTTTATTCTATATCAATCAAGGTGTAAACGACTTTTCCTTTCGGGGTCTGAAAATCAAATGTTTCTCCCTTCTTCTTTCCGAGAAGAGAGGAACCGAAAGGAGAAAGATTGGAAACTTTGCCATTTGTCATATCAGCTTCTTCCGACCCGACGACTTTGTAAATTCTAATATTGTCTTCACCCTGTTTTTGGACTTTGACTGTGGAACCGACAGTGGCCATATCTCCATGCTGGTCATCTACAATAACAGCTGTTTTCAAAAGATTCTCAAGATGATTGATGCGGTCTTCCACTTCCGCTTGTTCTTGGCGCGCCTCGTGATATTCGGCATTTTCGGACAAGTCACCGAGCTTTTTTGCGTATTCAAGGTTTTCAGCCACCGCTTTTCTTTTGTCTGTCCGTAAAAAATCCAACTCTTTTTTAAATTCTTGCAATTTTTCTTTTGTAAGATATTGTTGCGTTTCAGTCATGACGATAGTAGACATTTAATTTTTAATTAATTATATGAATGACATCATACCATAAATGCGAATAATACGCAAAATTTTTTTACCGAGTTCAACAATGAAATGTTTTGATTAATGATCTAGTTGTATCCTTTTCAGAAACTTTTTTCGAGCAGGAGTTAATAAAAATCAACTCCGGCAACATAAAGTGCCAGAGCTGAGTGGTATTAGTCTAATTCAACCAACAAGTTTCCATTGGAGCTTAGTGCCTCCTCTGAAAACTTTGACTGAAGGAGTGCCGACGACTGCTCCACAGATAGTTTCTGGGACATCCGAAACAATCCGTTCGATTGTCATCGTTTCCGAGCTGACTTCCATGCCGTAAATGCCGAGGAGGTTTTCGGAAAGAAACGCACCGAGATGTTCAAGTGCATTGTCTTCATCAAAAACTGTCGTATACAACTCAACAGCCATTGGCGCGGTGAAAATACCAGCCGCACAACCATAACAACGCGACTTTGCACTTTCATCGTGAGGAGCAGAATCCGTTCCCGCTCCGAAGAGACGATTGCCGGAAGTCACATACTGCCGAACTTTTGCACGATGCGTTTCGCGCTTCGGCACCGGCTTGCAGTAGTGACCGGGGTTCATCCCGCCCCAGAACATGGCGTTGCGATTAATCATCAGATGATGAGCCGTCACAGTTGCGTATATATTGCGATCTGTTCCTGCGACAAAGTCAGCCGCGCGTCCATCTGTAATATGTTCAAATACCACCTGAAGTCCTGGGAATGCCTTGAGTATCGGCTTGAGGTCACGGTCAACGGAAACGATCTCACGATCGAATTCATCAACATCTTCTTCAACAGCTTCAAAGTGTCCAAGTAGAGGGATATTGTGTGCCTCCATCGCTTCAAACACTGGATAACGGCCGAGAAGATTCTTCACGCCGTGCGCCGAGCCGGTAGTTCCGCCCTGGCCTTTTTGATTTGCCATGTAGAGCTTCACCGCGCGCCAGATGCTTTCTTCAAATCCGCGCACAACTTCTTCAGGAGTGATAGTGTCCGTCAGATACAGCGTCATACACGGCACGAAGTCAGGATGACCATTGGCTCCCCACCATTTCCCTTCGGAATAAATGGGAGAGTCAAGCAACTGCTGGATTCTTTCATGATATGCCCTTGCCTTTTCGATAGTGGAAATCGGGTCTGCCAGATTCGGCATAATGATCGCCCCTGTCGCACGCTGATTTAGCGTACACGGAAGAACTGTTTTCATCATCTCGCCATCGCGGATGTGGAGGTGGCGGTCAAACCATCGAGGTATTGTGACTGATTGTTTTTCTCCGGTAACTGATTCCATTACTTCAGCATAAGACATCATAATCTTCCTTTCATTTCTTTTTGCACGATTGTTGTTGGTTTCCACGGAGTCCGCAGATGAATTGCTCCGAAGCTAATCGCTTTCGCGCCAAAGCTCCTGAGCTTTTCCATGTCTTCAAATTCCATAACGCTTGGACCTATCACGGGGAGCAATCCTTGTTTAGCTAGAGCTTCGACTGCTGCCCAGTTATGTTTCTGTGCCGGCTTGCCGGAGACGCCTCCGCCTCCTCCGCCGACTTGCCTCTCAAGCTTCACCAAAGGGGTTTGCTCGCCGTTGATGAAAACTGTCTTCCATGGCACGCTGTTGAGAGAAATCGCTTCCGCGATTCCGACAAGTCCGCGTGCAATGACGAGATAGTCCTGATCAGCCGAGACCTTGACGATGGTGGGGTGACGCGAAGAGCGTTTGACCGCCTTCACGCTGTTCACCACTATCTCCGCCTGCTTGATTGCATGACCGGTATTGGGGCACGAGACATTGACTTCAAGCGCGACGAGATTGAAGCGATTGAGCATCTCCGCCATTTCCACTAATTCCTTTTCATCACCGAATATTGATCCGGTTGTGGGAAACTTCTGGAAATCAAGATTGGGGCCAACTTCTCTGCACCATCATTCAATGCCAGGATTTGTAAGTCCCACCTTGTTGACCGAGCCGCCTGGAATAAGGCGAACACATGTCCAAGGTTTCCACCATCGCAGATTTCCGACACGCGAGGTGCGAGTCAAAGACTTGATGACGACAGTGAAGAGTTCTGGCTTGATGAGACCGAGCCACACGAGTGGTCGTTCCCATGGCCAGCCCTTGCCATCAAAAGCAAGGGCTCCGCTTGCGACCATATACTTAAATTTATGACCGTTTGCTAAAGTAATCATAGAAAAATTCTTTCTCCTGCTGGTTAATTTCAATGTTCGTTTACTGACAACACACTACTTCAAAAATAGAATAAAGTAAAGAAAAAATGAAGAGAGCCAAGCCACTTTCACATACCCTAAGTCAAAAATACTGGTGGCATCCTTCAATTTTGCTCTAGAAAAAATTCGAGCAAATGATATCATTGGTGATGTAATT
The DNA here is from genome assembly GCA_036516895.1 of Minisyncoccota bacterium. Classification (GTDB taxonomy): domain Bacteria; phylum Patescibacteriota; class Minisyncoccia; order Phycocordibacterales; family PALSA-1337; genus CAIOGI01. The sequence continues at coordinate 40,726 of DATDZD010000026.1, forward strand.
GTATCATTTGTGACTCTACAGGGAGTCGAACCCTGATTTAGTGCTTGAAAAGCACTCGTCCTAACCGCTAGACGATAGAGCCATTTACAAAAGCAATACAAATATAATATAGCATTTTTTGAAGAAATGGCAAAAAATGCTATGATTTTATAGATACTACAATGTATAATATGGAGGCGTGGGTGAGTGGTTTAAATCACCGCTTTCGAAAAGCGGCATACGGGAAACTGTATCGGAGGTTCAAATCCTCCCGCCTCCGCCAAAATTCGGAATCAGAAGAAACGGACAAAGCGGGGTCGCGCCGAAGGCGCGACACTAATGCATTCCCCCCGCCGAATCCAGAATCCAAAAGGGTTTTCCACGCTCCGCGTGGCTCAAAAAGTACGGTTCG
>DATDZD010000027.1:0-3023 GCA_036516895.1 Minisyncoccota bacterium
CTATTATATGTGACAAATCCATAAAGCACAGCTAGCGTAATGACTACAACAATTCCTATTAAGATTTTTTTCATATTGTAATGTGTTTTTTATACTTTATCTATTTTCAACTTAGTCTCGCAACTATTTCTTTGTAGGCACCACCTGTGTCTCGTCCTGTCCTTGTGCTCCTACAACATAAGCGAATGACTTAACCATATTGATAAATGCTTGGTCTGTAGCTTCTATGATTGCTTTGTTGTTGTTCGTCAACTGAGTTGCCTCTGAACCTTTTATGCCTTTATTTGATGGATTGGTTGTGATTGAAGAAAGCGTGAGGTTATAACAGATATTCTCTTTTTGCAATGAATACATGCGGTCAAGATAGTTGTTGCCTTGAACGGAATTTGATATGAGTATCATATTGAATGAAAGAGCGCCACTCTTCAAGGTACTTCTCTCTTTTACGGTAGTGACAGGAGGAAACGAACATTTCCCAGATGTAACTGCAATCTTGGATTCAAGTTTTCTTATGGTATTGGTATCTGGCTTTCCTGTGGGAACAACAAATGATATTACTGTATCAGAGACACCAGCTTCCCATGTTGAAGGATACTTTACGGAAAAACCCAGCTCTTCATTTTTATATTCAGAAAGTTTATCGGAAACCTTTGTAGTTTCACTCACTGGAGCTGAAGATGTGGTGGGAGGAGTATTATCTTCTGGTGTTTTTGGCGTCTTATTTCCACCAAAAGCCCAAACCACAAGCCCGATAATAACCAAAATCACTATAATTGTTATTGATTTTTTCATATTTTATAATTTCATCTTATTTTAACTTACTTAATATCTATCTCTAATACAAAACACTATACCACATCATGGACTTTATTACTACTGTATTATCTCACTAGTAATCCATTCCTCCCATTCCAGCACCTCCTTGTCCTCCAATTGGCACTGTATCCTCTTTTGGTTCTTCGGCTATTGCCGCTTCGGTAGTAAGAAGTATCGCCGCCGCAGAGCATGCATTTTGAATTCCCAGACGAGCCACTTTTACCGGGTCCACAATGCCGGCTAGAAACATATCAGGAATCATTTCATCTTTCAAAGCGTCGTAACCCATATTTCCTTTTCCATTTTTTACTTTTTCAATAATCACAGACCCGTCATCCTTTCCGGCATTTATGGCAATCTGTCTCAATGGCGCTTCCAACGCCTTGAGCACAATCTCATAACCTAGAGCGAACTCCTTTGCATTATTGATATTCGCTGAATCCTTTTGCATATTTTTTTCCATACTTTCTCGCACTTTTTGAGCCACCTTTATAAATGCCACTCCTCCTCCCGCCACAATGCCTTCATCAATAGCCGCCTTTGTGGCATTGACTGCGTCTTCTATTTTTAATTTCAAATATTTCATTTCTGTTTCCGTAGCGGCACCAACTCTTATAACAGCAATGCCTAGAGAAAGCTTGGCTATTCTTTCATCCAATTTTTCCTTGTCGTATTTTGAATCAATATTCTCCCGTTGTTTCTTCATCTGGGCTATCCTTTCTTCAATATCAGATTTTTTGCCCTTTCCTCCGATAATAATAGTGTTATCTTTTGTTGAAATAACTTTTCTGGCTTTGCCGAGCATTCCAATCTCGGCATTTTCCAATTTTATTCCTATTTCTTCTGAAATTACTTTTGCTCCGACAGTCACAGCAATATCTTCAAGCATTTCTTTCTTTCTATCTCCATATCCAGGCGCCTTGACCGCTAGGACATTGAAACCGCCACGAAGTTTGTTTACAACAAAAGTAGCAAGCGCTTCACCATCCACATCATCGGCAATAATAAGTAATTCCTTTTTGCCAGAATTAGCGAGTTTTTCAAGTAAAGGCAAAACTTCTTTTATTGAAGATATTTTTTTATCAGTAATAAGAATGGCCGGGTCGCTATGCTCGGCTTCCATGCGTTCGGCATTGGTAATCATGTATGCAGAAATGTATCCTTTATCAAATTCAATGCCTTCAACCACTTCTGATTCAAGCCCTATAGACTGGGATTCCTCCACAGTCACGACTCCATCTTTTCCCACTTTTTTTATGGTATCGGCGATGATTGTTCCAAGTTCTACTGATTCTGCAGAAATAGTAGCTACTTGACGAATTTCCTCATCAGTCTTTATTGGTTTGGCTAGAGATTTTAGAGCTAAGGCTACATCTTTTGAAGCTGCCTCAATACCAAATCTAACACCCATAGCATTGACACCCATAGTAGTATGTCTCATACCTTCTGCAATGATAGCTTGAGCAAAAACCACAGAAGTCGTCGTCCCATCTCCAGCAAGGTCATTTGTTTTGGTTGCCACTTCTTTGACAATCTCGGCTCCCATATTTTCAAATTTATCTTTGAGAGAAATCTCTTTTGCGATAGAAACACCGTCATTTGTTATGGTTGGGGAGCCATAACCTTTATCAAGGACGACATTTCTTCCTCTAGGACCTATGGTTATTTTGACTGCATCGGCCACGACATCAACACCTCTCTTCAAAGCTCTTCGCGCATCTTCATTATAAAGTATCTTTTTTGACATGGTATTTTAATTTGTTTAGTTTATTTATAATTATCTGAATCATGAATTGAAATCTAAATTGGAATTTGAAATTCAAATATTATTTGAGACATTATCTTAAATACTATTTGAAAATAGCCAAAATTTCTGATTCCTTGACTATATAGTATTCTTCATCATCTATCTTTATCTTATCGCCCCATTGAAAAAGAACATGGTCCCCAATCTTTACAGAGACAGGAATAGCTTTCCCTTCTTCTATTTTTCCTGGACCTACAGCTATGACCTCTCCTCTTTTTCCTTCTTTATCCGTTTCGGAAGTAACTGGAATAATAATACCGCTAGCAGTTTTCTTTTCCTTGCTTTCAATGTTTTCTTTTATAAGGACTCTGTCCTGTAGCGGGTCAATCTTTGGTGCGCTTTTTTTTGAAATGTCTTTCTGTGATGTCTTCATAGGCCTTCTTTGTTAAAGGTTATTTCT
>DATDZD010000028.1:0-5081 GCA_036516895.1 Minisyncoccota bacterium
GCGTCTTTCAATGTTCTCTTGAAAAATTTGAGAGGGTTGGCATTGAATGTGGAACTTATTAAAAAGGATAAAGAAGAAAGCGACGAAGAATAATTAATCAAAATCATAATAAAAACCATGCAAACAATAAATACAAAAAAACACATAGAACCTCTTGATTTTGATGCTGTACGGCTCGGAGTCGCTTCGCCCGATAAAATCCTTGAATGGTCTTTTGGTGAAATTACAAAACCAGAAACTATAAATTACAGAACACAGCGTTCAGAGAAAAACGGTCTTTTCGATGAGAAGATATTCGGTCCTGATAGAGATTATGAATGTTATTGTGGAAAGTACAGAGGTATTCGTTACAAAGGCATTGTATGTGAAAAATGCGGAGTGGAAATTACACGCTCCATAGTTCGCAGAGAGAGAATGGGTCATATAGAGCTCGCTACACCTGTAGCCCATATCTGGTTTCTTCGCTCAATGCCTTCTCGTATAGGACTTATAATGGGTATGTCTACAGCAGATTTGGAAAAAGTAGTTTATTTTGCCGGATATATTGTTACGAAAATTTTTGACAGCGAGAAGCAAAAATTTCTAAAAGAGCTTGATTCAGAATTCAAGACAAAAGTTAAAGCCGCTCAAGATGATAAGACGAAGGAAGCACTCAAAGAGCTTTTATTGAACGCTAGAAAAGAAATAGAAAGTCTAAACCCCGGCTTTGTTATGGATGAAGTGCAATATCACAAATATTCCATGAAATATGGAACTATCTTTGAGGCAGGTATTGGTGCTGAAGCTATATATGAGATTCTCAAGAAGACTGATATGAAGAAGCTCAATGAAGAGCTTGAAAAAGAGCTTGAATCTGCCAGTTCTCTAGATAGAGAAAAGCTTGCCAAACGACTTTCTCTCATAAAGGCCATGATAAAGTCTGGCAGTCGTCCAGAATGGATGTTTCTCATTCGTATACCTGTTATTCCTCCAGCTCTTCGTCCAATGGTTGCTCTTGATGGTGGACGATATGCCACTTCTGATACCAATGACCTATATCGTCGTGTGATAAATAGAAATAATCGTCTCCTGAAGTTGAAAGAGATAAATGCTCCTGATGTTATTTTGCGTAATGAAAAAAGGATTTTGCAAGAAGCGGTTGACGCTCTCATAGACAACTCCATTCGCCATGGCAGCGCCACAGGCGCGGCAGCAGTTCAGGCGCAAAAAAGGGCGCTGAAATCTCTCTCTGACAATCTCAAGAGCAAAAGAGGTCTTTTCCGTTTAAATCTTCTAGGAAAGCGAGTTGATTATTCTGGAAGGTCGGTCATTGTTGTTGGTCCAGAGCTTGCTCTAGACCAATGCGGTTTGCCAAAACATATGGCTTTGGAGCTTTTTCGTCCATTTGTTATTTCTGGTCTTTTAAAAAGAGAACTTGCTTATAATATTCGTGGAGCGGGACGACTCATAGATGATGAAGTAAAAGAAGTTTGGGAAATTTTAGAAGAAGTTATAAGAGAAAAATATGTGCTTCTAAATAGAGCGCCTACTCTTCACCGTCTCGGTATTCAAGCGTTTCGCCCAGTTCTTATTGAAGGAAACGCTATTCAAGTCCATCCTCTAGTCTGTAGAGCTTTCAACGCAGACTTTGACGGAGACCAAATGGCTGTGCATATTCCTCTTGGCGTTGAAGCTCAACTTGAAGCGAAAGAAATAATGGCTTCTGATAAAAATATCTTGAAACCCGGGAGTGGAGACCCTACTGTAGCAAGCAACCCATTGGATATTATCCTCGGTTGTTTCTGGATAACAAAAGATGTTTCTGGAGAAAAAGGAGAAGGCAAGATTTTTGAAGACCCAACATCAGCTATCACAGCCCATACTTTTGGAGCTATAAGTTACAGAGCTAAAATAAAGGTTCTTCCTCCAAACAATGTAAAATTTGCTGAATTCGGAGGGAAGCTTTTTGAGACTACAGTCGGACGCATATTATTCAATGAACTTCTACCAGAAGATTATCCTTATATCAATAAAGAGATTGATAGAAAACGCCTCAATATTATTATTGACGACTTTATAAATATCTATGATATAAGCAAGATTCCTCCAGTTTTAGACAAGATAAAGACTTTTGGATTCAAGTACACGACCTATTCCGGCACTACCTGGGGTATTGATGATGTCGTTGTGCCGTCCGGCAAACATGATGTTATAGCCAAAGCAAAAGAACAATCCGACCTCATTATGCATCAGTTCAGTGAAGGGCTTTTGACTGATGAAGAACGATTCAGAAAAAATATTGAGATATGGCACAAAGCCAAAAATAATGTGGAAAAACTTATTCCCGGTTCATTGAACAGAATGGGTTCTGTCTATGACATGTTTACTTCCGGAGCCAGAGGGTCCATAGCCCAAATCACTCAGATGGCGGGAATGAAAGGTCTTATTTCTTCTACAACAGGTACTATTGAATTTCCTATCCTATCTTGTTCAAAAGAAGGTCTTACTCCTATTGAATATTTCATTACTACTCATGGTTCTAGGAAAGGTTTGACAGACACTGCTCTGAATACTGCCAAGGCAGGGTATCTTACCCGTAAGCTTTTCGTTGTGGCGCAGGATGTGATGGTCAATGAAGATGATTGTGGCACAAAAGAATCTATAGAAATAAAGAAACAGACTGCTTCGGGAATAGATATTCCTCTTTCAAAGAATATCAGAGGGCGTGTTATAGCCGAAGATATTACTACAGCCGATGGCACACTTCTTTTCAAAAAAGGACATCTTTTGACCAAACAAGAAGCCCTAAAAGTAGAAGAAGCTGGTATAGTATTTGTCAAAGTCCGCTCTCCTCTGTCATGTAAAAGCATAAAGGGTGTTTGCGCTCAGTGTTATGGTATTGATCTTGGTAAAAACAAACTTGTTGAACTAGGTGAAGCTGTCGGAACTATTGCCGGACAAGCTATTGGTGAGCCGGGAACACAGCTCACAATGAGAACATTCCATGCTGGTGGCACAGCGTCTGTTGGCGGAGATATCACTATGGGTTTGCCTAGGGTGGAAGAAGTCTTTGAGAAGAGACGACCAAAAAATCCGGCTGTAATAGCCACTGTAGATGGTATTGTTACAGAAATCAAAGACCTCACGAAAGAAAAAGTCATAAAAGTCATTCCTGACTTAGAAGATAGACCAAAAGTTAAAAAAACTGGAGGTAAGACGGGAGAGAAAGATGGAGCTATAGAATATATTTTCAACTATAAGCGCATCCCTTTAGTTAAAGTGGGAGACAAGATAAAGAAAGGAGATATCATCACTGACGGTTCGGCTGATATTGATGAGAAATTCAAATACGCTGGCGTTGATAAAGCAAAGGGATATGTTATTAATGAAGTAAGCAAGATATATGAACTTCAAGGTGAAACTGTATCTAGAAAGCATATTGAAATCATAGTTAAACAGATGTTTTCTCGTAAGCGAGTCATCTTCGGTGGAGATACGAATCTTACTGAAGGAATGATAATAGATGAGCTTCAACTCCAAGAAGAGAATTCCAAAGCCAAATCCACAGGAAAGACTCCAGCAAAAGCAGAGCAGGTAGTTATGGGTATTGCTGATGTTTCTCTATCTCGTAAGAGTTTTCTATCCGCCGCTTCATTTCAACATACTACTCGTGTTCTTATAAATAGCGCTATTCGTGGAAGCGAAGATGACTTAGTCGGTCTAATGGAAAATATTATAATTGGTCGCCTCATTCCAGCAGGTACAGGTTTTGAGGGAAGTCCAAAGCAAAAGATGATAGCAGAGGTGCAACCAAGAGAAGAGGAGTGGGAGTAGTAAAGTGTTTTTTCGGAGTATAATACTTCTATGTCTACTCCTGTTGAAAAGATAAAGGAAAGATTGGGTATTGAAGATGTTGTTGGCTCATACATCAAACTTGATCGTGCTGGAAAAAATCTAAAAGCCAAATGTCCTTTTCATAATGAAAAAACACCCTCTTTTTATGTTTCTCCAGATAGGGGAAGTTTCTATTGTTTTGGTTGTGGAGCAAAAGGGGATATATTCAGCTTTGTTGAGCAATTTGAAGGGCTTGATTTTATGGGGGCGCTCAAGCTTCTTGCAGACCGAGCTGGAGTTCCTCTTGTCTTTGAAAAAACAGAGACAAAAAGTGAGAAGGAGAGACTATATATGATAATGGAAGAAGCTACTAAATTTTTTGAAGATGGTTTAGATGATTCATATGAAAGTACATCTCAAAACAAAATTCAAGTCAAAAATGCCCAAGAATATTTGAAAAAGAGAGGTTTGAAAGCAGAGACAATTAAAAATTTTAGAATCGGTTTTATTCCGGCAGATTGGCGACTTCTGTATAATCATTTAAGAAATAAGAAGTATACAGATATAGAGATTGAAAAGGCCGGTCTTGCAAAAAGACCGCAAGTTGAAGAAGATACAGGTCAAGGGATTGTTCAAAAAGCCCTCTATGACCGCTTTCGCGGAAGAGTGATTTTTCCTATTATGGATTCAAGTGGAAGAGTTATCGCATTTTCTGGACGAATCCTAGTAGATGATGGAAAATCAGCAAAATATCTTAATAGTCCGGACACACTACTCTACAATAAATCCACTGTTCTCTATGGTATAGATAAAGCAAAACAAGATATCAGAGCCAAAGATTATACTATTCTAGTAGAAGGACAAATGGACCTCGTTCTCTCTCATCAAGCGGGAATAAGAAATACTGTGGCAGTATCTGGCACCGCTCTCGCAGATACGCTCACGACAACGACTAGAGATGACTTGAAACAAAATGTCATAAACAATCTCGGTATCGTCAGAAGGATTTCAAAGAATATTATTCTGGCTTTTGATTCTGATTCTGCTGGAAGAAAAGCGGCTATGCGTTCTGCCGGTATTGCATTGTTTCTCGGTATGGATGTGAAAATTGTCGACCTTCCGGAAGGCAAAGACCCCGCCGACCTAGTTCTCTATAACCCAGAAGAGTGGAAAAATGTCTTGAGGAAAGCCAAACCGGTCATAGAATTCCAACTTGATGGAGTGATGAATGAAGTGAAAGAAAAGAAACTTGATTTACGCAAAATTCC
>DATDZD010000029.1:0-38578 GCA_036516895.1 Minisyncoccota bacterium
ATAAAGTCCTGTTCCAAAACCTTTCAAGGATTCGTAAGATGGAAATATTTCTGAACCGTAAATATATCTTTCTTCTATAAGTGTAAGTGGTTCAAAAATACTCAAAATATATTCTCTTGTGAAAGCGCGATGAGCGTTGAAATAGACTTTGTTTTCTTTATCAACAGGCACAGATATATATAATGAGCCATCTTTTGCAAGTACTCGCGTCAGCTCTTTCACAGCTTTCTCTGTGCCGAATTGGTCTAAAGCATCGCCATATCTTCCGAGACCAATATGCTCTATGACGCATATTGAACTTAGAGAAGATATTGAAGAATCATGGAAAGGCAAATGAGTTATATCGCCTTTTATAAAAGAAAGACTAGGGAGGATGATTTCAAGAGGACGAATGTCTATCATGGTTGTCGGCGCGAATTGAGAAATTATGCCAACCATAAGAGCTTGGGAGCCGATATCATAATGATGGTCAGGTTTTTGTTCAAATATTTTTCTGGCGCACCATGTGCCTTGAAGAAAATAAACAGGGTCTATTTTATGATTGTCGGTTTTGTCATATATGCGAGGGAAGAGGTCGGCGGTTTCCAATGTGCAGTCAGTATTTTTTGAAAGATTTCTAAATTTGTAATAGTCTTTTAAAAAAGACCACAGGCATAAAAAGCGTCTTGTCAGTCCTCGTTCAGATTTAAATATCCTCGCTATGATTACGAGGTATTTGAGAAAGGGGATGCTTTTCAATAGTTTTCTCATTGCATTTTCTTTAGTTTTCATATCTTACTGATTTTGCTTATTTTTTAATAATTAGCGTCTAAACTCTCTATACTTTTCGTCTTTGGGTGTGTTCCATTCTCCAGATTCAGCAATAAATTGAATCTTTGTAGTCTGGCAGATAAATACAGAATTGAAAGCGGAAATGTGTCTTTCTTTTATTTCAAAACCGGCACATTGGAGCATTGACTCAATACAACTTGGACTCATTCCCCAAAACCAATTTCCATAACCTTCTTCTGGTTCATATGGTCCAGTAATAGCTTTTTGACTACCTATGCCCCTGTTCCAGATTTTTCTCTGTCTTTTATTAAGGAAAGGATAAAACACAGCGGTATTTTTGACACAAAACATGTCTGGTATTGATGATGTGTTGAGTATTAATGTTTCTTTGCAAATAGAGCGTAAACGCGTGAGAAGGTGCACGGGGTCAGGTGTATGATAAAGAACACCTGAACATAACACGATGTCGCAGACGCCTATTTTGTTTTTAGTTTCTAGAAGGTTGATATCTCCTTGTACAAATTTCACAGCAGAATTTCGTCTTTTATATTCATCAAGGAATTCTTTATTTGCTGGATATATATCCACAGCCATTACTTTGATTGCTCCGCTTTCTTCGGCAATAAAAGAATTGAGACCGTTTATGCCCCATAGACAACCGATATCGGCGAATGATTTGTTGGGTGTATATTTTCTAACAAATTTCGCATTATCATAAGTACTTTCTTTTCCAAATAATTTGTTAGTTTTACGAATTATTCTTTTGATAAAAGTATTATTTAAAGCGAGTATTATAAATTTATACATCATTTTATTTTTTGGTCATCTCAAGTTATCTGTTCCAGATAAATTCGGGATTTTTCTGATTATTTTTTATCCCCATCCATTTTTCAGAGATCTCAACGAGTGTGGGCCATTGCACGCTAAATTCTACCGTTCTTTGTTTGTTTTTCGTTCGAGGATTATTCCTTAATTTATTTTTAAGCACTTCCAGTCTGTCATATATATATGATTTTGGATTTTTATTAAAGTAGAATTTATTTAATTTATCAGTCAATCTCTTGGTTTTTTTCATATAAACTATACTGACACTTTGCGGGTTGCTTATATTTATATATGAATATCCAGTATGCCACGCGATATTTGCTTTTCCAGCACTTACTCTTAAAGAGAATTCAATATCAGGACCGGGAAATGAAGGATTCCAACCTCCCACTATAGGAATAGAAGCATGTCTGAAAATCACTCCTAAATCGCAAAAATAAAAGGGTGTATGAGTATTTTGCCATTTATTGTAATTATCTAAATAATTTAGTGTGCGAACGATTTGAAGCGGGTCATCTTGTCCAATCATTCTAGAAGGGTCATTTAGAGAACCGCCCTCGGTATTTATAAGGTCAATCTCTTTGTGCGCCAGCATAAAAGCTTTACAACTCTCAATAACCCTAAAATCAAAGGCATCATCATCACTTAGATATTTTAGGAGAGTTCCTTGTGCTGTGATGATTAATTTGTTTAAAGCATGAGCCAAGCCGAAATCCGGTTCAGATATAAAATAATCTATCTTATTTTGTGCTTTGAGTTCTGCCAGATATTCCTTTGTCCCATCGGTGCTTCCGCCATCAGCGACAAGGATTTCTTCATCCGGTTTCTTTTGGTCAATGACTTTCTCCAAACTGCTTTCTAAGTAAGGGAGTTTATTTTTTGTCACAATGAGATATGAAAGAGTAATAGAAGGCATAAAAATTGTGGAGATTATTTATTCAACTATTTATTATAAAGAAATTCTGGCTTCTCTTTTTTGCTTCTTTCAATCAACCAATTATCCGATAGTAAGACGAGTTCCGACCATGTGCCAAGTGAATCGATTCTTTGGCCTGTGTTTCTGGAACTAAGTACGCCAAGGATTTTTCCTTTCAAGATTTTCAGCTTTTTTATAATATATGGTTCCGAGTTTTTATTTAGATAAAACTTTTTCAGACGCTCTATTTCGTTTGAGATTTTGTTTTTTCGCACCCATGTTACGCCATGTTGGTTCTTTATATATACATACGCCGAGCCGGTATACCACGCCACATTTGCTTTGCCAGCAGTAACACGATAAGTATATTCAGTATCAGCCATCGTAAAAGAGAGATTCCAGAAACCAAGTAAAGGCAAAGACAAGCGACGAAGCATGATACCTAAGACTGCAAATTCGAAAGGTGTGCGATATTTTTGCCATTGTTCATAATCATGCACGCAGTTTGTAAGTTGACAAACATAAAATTCACTTGGAGTTTTATGTTTGACCGACCCTCCTCCCATTCCCATAATGTCTATTGCAGGATGTTCAAGCATGAATTTCTTGCATGCTTCTATGGCAGGAAAATAATAAGCATCATCATCGTTAATTATCTTTATGAGTGTTCCTTTTGCAATCAGGAAAAGTTTATTGAGAGCGTGTGATTCCCCGAAGTCTTTTTCAGATATAAAATAATCTATCTTGCCTTGGGCTTTCAATTCCGCCAAGTATTCCTTTGTCCCATCGGTGCTTCCGCCATCGGCAATGAGGATTTCCTCATCCGGTTTCTTTTGGGCAATGACCTTTTCTATACCTCTTTTAAAATAAGGTAATTTGTTTTTTGTGGCGGTTAAATAAGAAAGATTGATTCGTTTTTCCATAATTGAAAATACAATATCATAAAAATACAATAAAAAAAAGCTATACCTTTTAGTATAGCCTCGTTGATTTCCAAACGACTTTAACTTTTAGGCGCCCACTTTTCATAGTAGGTGCCTAGAGCTTTCCGTATGTCCTCCTCCGAGGTGTTCGGAATCTTGTGGGCCTCTGCCACTTCGCGCCCGTAGGCGCGAATGAAGGAGAGCAGATGCTCCATCTTCCACGGGTGTCGCTCTACGAGCGCCCGCACATGCGACGACATCCCGTACCACTCCAGAATCCGGAAAAGATTCTGGTATATGGTTTTGTAATGTCCCTCTGCCGTGTTGCCGTATCCGTACGGCTTTTGCGGGTCGTAAGATGGAAGTCTTGACCCCAGCCATTCGAAACCAGACACCGCACCGAGGATTCCTATACGGTCCCATTTATCGGCTACTCGCAAGGCAAGCAATAAAGGGGAGTCTTGTGGCTCGTCGTCTTTCTTGCTGTGCTTCAGCACAGCATCTATTATTTCGTCGGTGATACTCGCCGGAAAACTATAAGGGAGCATTGCCCTCAGAAAAGATTCCAAACCCCATGTTTTGATATCTTTCTGAAATTCTGGAATTCTGTCGGCATTGTGAAGCCAGACAGTGATCTTGAAGAAGCACTTATCCACGCCTCCAATGAGGTCACAGATTTCGTCCGCCATTGCGACCATTCTGGTCACATGTGGAAGGTCATGGCAACCGTGCGCGCGAGGTACAATATACACAGGTGACAGTTTTTCTGCTAAAACCGTCACTAACCACCCCCAGTCATTATTCATAATTCACCTTCTCGTTGATTGTTTATTTGTTTTTTGAAGTGTTCTTTCCTTAACCGATGTTTATAACCTAACATATTTGATACACACTGTCAAGTATGATATTGTAGTTTTTTAGAATATAATCTTCTTATGAAAACTACAAATAAAAATATCGTAGGACCAGTTATCTTATGCCAGATATGCGGTGCAAAAGAATTGAATCTCATTTTATCTCTGGGTCATCAGCCAATCGTTCAGGAATATCTCACCAAAGAAGGTCTTTGTCAGCCAGAGGTCACTTACCCTCTAAATTTAGTTCGTTGCTCTTTTTGCGGTCTTCTCCAGCTTGACTATATTCCTGACCCAAAAGTCGTCTTTCCTCCTCATTATCCATATCGCACCGGTCTGACAAATATGCTCATTAGGAACTTCCGTGAGCTCGCCAATATTCTTGAAAAAGCTTATCCTTGGAAAAAAGGAGATTTGATTGTTGATATCGGTTCAAATGACGGCACTCTCTTGCAAGGTTTCAAGGAAAAAGGCATGAAGGTTCTCGGAATAGAGCCAACTAGTGCGGCAAAGGTGGCTAATAAGAATAAAATAAATACCATTGAGGGATTTTTTGATGCCGAGACAGTTAAAAATATTATTAAGAAATATGGTAAAGCTCGCATCGTCACCGCCGCAAATGTTTTTGCTCATATCAACAATGCTCCGATTCTAGCAAAGAATATTGCCAGCATCATGGATGCAGGCAGCGTCTTTGTATCAGAATCGCAGTATCTCATGGATATTGTGGAGAAACTTGAGTTTGACACTATATATCATGAACATTTGAGATTCTATTTACTCAAGCCACTTTGTCGACTTCTTGAAGATGCTGGTATGTCTATGGTGGATGCGGAGAGAATCAGTGCCGCTGGCGGGTCTATACGAGTTTATGCAAAGAAGGGCAAGTATCCCATGAGCAAGAAAGTGAAAGAACTCATTATTGCAGAAGAAAAAGCTGGGCTCTATGATGAGAGAATTCTTAATAAATTTGCGCAAAAAGCCCACGAGGCAAAAAATAATCTCATGGCTTTGCTACTTGCGCTCAAAAAAAAAGGCGCTACTATTGTGGCGCTCACTAGTCCCGCTCGTTCAAATCCTTTGCTCAATTTCGCAAAAATAGATCATACAATCCTCAATTATGCCGGCGAAAAAGCGGGGTCGCCCAAGATTGGACTTTATACTCCAGGCACGCATGTTCCTGTTGTTGATGAATTGAGGATTATAGAAGAACAGCCGGATTATGTTCTTGTGCTTTCATGGCACATCGGTCCAGAGCTTATAAAGAAAGTAAAAGAAATGGGATATAGAGGAAAATTCATTTTGCCTTTGCCTGTTCCAAAGATTATTGACTGACTTTGGTATACCACTCTATTGTCTTTTTTAACCCTTCTTCAAGAGAAGTTTTAGGTTTCCACTCTGTATCATCTTGTAATTTAGAAATATCTGGGAGGCAATGAAGATTAGAATCTCCTAGATTTTCTTTCAAATCGAATTTGACTGGTTTCCAATCCATTATCTTGAAAATGATTTCCAAGAGTTGTTCAACTGTTGTCTCTGTATTGCTACCGATATTGTAAGTGCCACCATCTGTTTTCTTTGACTCCATCGTCATCACCATAGCTTCTATAACATCACCGATATAGCACGAAGAACGATTTTCTTTTGGACTGATAAGAGTAAAGGGTTCAGTTCGTTTTTTAATTTTGTCAATCATCTTAGGAATCATGGAATCAAATCCTCCACGCGGTCCATAAATATTGTGCGGACGGACAATGACCATACGAAAGTTATAAGCTTTTGAATAATGAATGAAAAGAAGCTCGCCCATTAGCTTTTGTCCAGCGTATGACCAGCGTGGGTCATAAGTATCAGGAATCACCCCCGGTATTTTTTCTGGAGTGGGAATAGGGAATTGTCCAAAAGGTTTTGTCGCACCTATATAGACCTCGTTTGAAGAAGTATAGAGGATTTTTGCATTGGGATTTCCATTTTCCTTATCAAGCCAGTTGAGTGCGTGAAGTGTCGTAATTAGACCTACACGAAGGACTTCATGTGGAATTTCTTTGAAAAATTTAAAACCGTTGATGCTGATAAGGTGATAAATATAGTCATATCTTGTGCCGACTTTATTCCATGAAGCTCTATCAGTCAGATCAGCTTCTACTATTTTTATATTTGGCTTTGCAAGGAGGGTTTCAAGTTCAGCATCTCTTTTACCACGGAGAAAATTATCAGCAAGGACTATCTCATTGCCTTTTTCTGATAAATAGACGGCGAGATGATATCCTACAAATCCCGCTCCACCTGTGATAAGAATTTTTGACATGAGTTATTTTTTTAGATTTTTTTCTGGAGTTTCATGTGGGTGCGCCATATACCATTCTATCATTTTTTCCAGACCTTCCTTGAGAGAGATTTTTGCTTCCCATCCAGTATGTGCCTTTATTTTTGAAACATGCGGGAGTCGGCGTTTGACACTGCCTTCTGGAGAGTTTTTTACATCAAGTTTTTTTGGTTTCCATTTCATTATGATAAATATTTTTTCAATCAGTTCTCTGATAACTGTTTCTTCTTTGGTTCCAATGTGGTATGTTCCGCCATCAGTTTTCTCTGATTCCATAACAGCTATGATAGCTTCTACAGCGTCATCTATGTAGCAGAAAGAACGAGTATCATCTGCTCCATTGATAGGAAAAGGGTCAACTTGTTTTTTAACCCTCTCAATAATCTCTGGAATGACATGCTCATACCCTTCTCTGGGACCGTAGAAGTTGTGTGGTCGGACAATAGACATTCGGAAATTATGAGCTTTTGAACCATGTATAAAAAGTAATTCTCCTATCAGTTTTTGACCGGCATATGACCAGCGGGGATTGTAAGGGTCGGATATGACCAACGGGACATCTTCCGGGGTAGGGAGTGGAAGCTTGCCGAAAGCTTCCATGGCTCCCGCATAAGCTTCATTGGACGATGTATATAGGATTTTGGCTTTTGGATTGTTATTGAGAGTGCGGAACCATTTTATGGCGTAGAGACTGGTGGTAATGCCTATGGATAAAACCTCAAAAGGTATTTCGTAAAATAGTCTTGTGCCGTTTATACTCGCTAGATGGTATACATAATCATATCCATAACCGAGACTATTCCACGAATCGCGATTAGTCAGGTCGGCTTTGATGAGTTCAATATTAGGGTCTTCCAAAAGCTTCTTCATGTCTTGGTCTAGTTCGCTTCGGAAGAAGTTGTCCACAATGACGACGGTATTGCTTTTTTCAGCCAATTTTTCAGCCAAATGATAGCCGATGAAGCCAGTACCACCAGTTATGAGTATTTTGGACATAAAAATCTAGAAAAATGTATATACAAACGGAGCAATAACTGAACCTTGTGAAAGAAAGATAACAGCACCTAGAGCGATAAGGAAAATGACGATAGGCGCCAGCCACCATTTTTTTCTGGTTTTTATGAAATCATAAAATTCCTTTAAAATAGATATCTTATTCATATACTATAAATATTAAATATGAACTCATTTTACTAGAATTGCTTCTCCATGTCTACTTTACTTATCTTTTTTTCTTCTCTTTTTTTCCAATATGTAGGCGTAGATTCGCCGAAGCTTGTATCAAGAAAACTCTTACCAACTAATCGCGCAATGAATGAGAAAGGAGTTATGACAAGATAAAAGAAAAGCATAAGAATGATGTTCGTCACTAGAAAGCCGAGCATGATGCCAAGAGTCATCCATGTTTTCTGTAGAGGTTTCAAGAGAAGTGGCGAGACAGCGCCGAGAGATACAAGGATGATGCCTATGTAAATGACATCATCCGCATAACTTTTGTTTCTCCAATAGAAATACAGAGACAAGATTATAAAAATACCACCGACGAAGAGACCAAAACTTCTCAGGTTTTTTTTTGAACTTTTTATTTTTTTGATTTCCTCTAACATCTTATTAATCTAATTTAAACTCGTGTCCCCAGTCAGAATTCCTCTCCATTTTCTTTTGCTTTTCTTTATCTATCAAATATGGACCCAGAGCCAAATAGTCCATATCTGTACGCATAAAGCATCTATAAGCATCTTCTGGAGTGCAAACAATGGGTTCGCCACGGACATTGAAGGAAGTGTTTATCATGACCGGACAGCCATATTTTCTATCAAGTGCAGAGAGGACGGAATGATAAAGAGGATTCGTTTCTCGGTCGACTGTCTGCACGCGAGCTGAATAATCTATATGTGTGACAGCGGGAATATCCGAGCGAATGATATTTAATTTTTGAATGCCAAATAATTTCTGTTCGCCCCCTGTCACCTTACGCCTGCGATTTTTGATAACATTTGCTACTAGTAGCATGTAAGGACTTTCTCTATTTAATTCAAAATAATCAGAGACTTTTTCTTTGAGAATGGCTGGCGCAAAAGGTCGGAAACTTTCGCGGAATTTTATCTTCACATTCATCAATTCCTGCATCTTTGATGAGCGGGCGTCGCCAAGAATAGACCGTGCCCCAAGTGCACGAGGACCAAATTCCATTCGCCCTTGGAACCAGCCAATAACCATTCCGGCATTTATGAGTTCAGCTATTTTCTCTGAAAATATACTCGCATCTAATTTTTTAAAAGGAATTTGATTATCTTCAAGATATTTTTTCAGTTCTTCTGGAGAGAATTGTGGCCCAAGATAAGCGCCTCTCATAAAATCGTGCACTTTATCTGTTTTTCTTTCATTCTCCAAATATTGATACCAAACAAAGAGGGCTGCGCCTAATGCGCCTCCAGCATCACCGGCTGACGGTTGTATCCAAATATTATCAAAGATTTTTGCTCTAAAGAGATGTCCATTTGTCACACAGTTCAATGCTACTCCTCCGGCGAGAACGAGATTTTGTTGGCCGGTTTCTCTTCTCACATATTGTGCCATTTTTAATACGACCCTGTTTGTGACCTCTTGTATGGAGCTTGCCAGGTCCATTTCTTTTTGAGTGAGAGGGGATTCTGGTCTGCGAGGAGGACCCTCAAAAAGTCTATCAAATTCTTCATTTGTCATTGTCGAACCGACAGTGTAATTAAAATACTTCATATTGAGATGGAGCGACCCATCTTTTTTTACATCAACTAGTGTCTTCATAATAAGGTCGGCATATCGGGGCTTGCCATATGGAGCAAGACCCATGACTTTATATTCTCCAGAATTGACGCGGAAGCCTGCGTAGTAAGTAAATGCTGAATAGAGCATGCCGAGAGAGTGGGGAAAATCAAGTTCCGCCAATATTTTTATCTTATTGCCATCTCCCAGCCCATAGCTTGTGGTTGCAAATTCTCCCACACCGTCCATAGTCAAGAATGCAGATTTTTCAAAAGGTGAAGGAAAGAAGGCAGAGGCGGCGTGAGATTCATGATGTTCAGTAAAGATGATTTTACCTTTGTAATTTAGTTCATCCATAATGAGATTTTTCATCCACAGTTTCTTTTTGAGCCAAACCGGCATAGCTTTTAGAAAAGTTGAAATACCTCTCGGAGCATAGGCCAGAAAGACTTCCAATATCCTTTCAAATTTCAAGAAAGGCTTTTCATAAAAAGCTACATAGTTTAATTCGTTTGTTGTAATGCCTGCTTCTTTCAAACAGTATGCGATAGCGGAAGTAGGGAAGCGCGCATCATGTTTTTTCCTCGTAAATCGTTCCTCTTGTGCGGCGGCAATAATCTTGCCGTCTTGGATAAGGCAGGCGGCACTATCATGATAATATGCAGAGATTCCTAAAATATTCATAGAGATTTACTTATTTTTTCTTATTATTTCGCAGATATTGCTTCAGCCACTCTTTTGCTATAATTTCATGACCAGCTTCATTCCAATGCGTATCATTTGGAAGGAAATATAATTCCTTTTCTTTTTTAAAAGGGGTTGTAGTAGATATGAAAGTAGGGAAAAAATTGTAGAAATTCAAATTGTTCTCCTTTGAGAATTTTTGCCAGATTGCGACTTGCCTAGAATTGAGGTCTCTTTTTTCTACATGTATTGGCCAAGGATATACAGCAACCGACATTTTTATATTGTATTCTTTGCAAAGTTCATAAAGTTTTTTCATCCATTCTAGCTCTAGCTTCGCTCCATCTTGACCCCAATCATTCCAGACTTCATCATCGAAAGTCCATTGACCCATATCAGCTATATACTTGGCTTCCTTCTCGTTTTTGGCTCCTCCGTCAATAAGAAGGGTGTATAGGCGACGACTTGTAAATCCAAAAAGAGTTGGTCTGACGAGATGAAGATATGTAAGAGAATGATGTTCAAAGAAAAAATCAACTTTATGAGAATATTTTTCCCAGAGAGTTTTAAGAGAATATGGTGTAGTGGGCTTCCAATATTGGTATGCCAGTTCATTTTGCACATCTGAAATATCAACAAATACTACAAGCTCATTGAATTTTAGCCCATGTTCTAGGAGGTATTTTGTCTTTAAATAGTAAATAGTAGGAGCATATGAGGCGACTCCGGCATTTAGTATGTCGTATCCGATAGGACCAAGTTTCTGCTCAATGAGTCCCACCCAAGTTTTGTCATACGCTATGCCTATACCTTCAGTGAAGGAGTCGCCTATAAAAATGATGCGATGCTTGTCTGGCATTTCAAGAGGCACATTACGATTTAAAGAATCTTTGAAGCCGAGATTATTGGTGTATATTTTATATCGTCCTCCTGACCAAGGTTCAACACCTTCAAAATTTGGAGTAAGCGTATGATTTATATATGGGTCTGCAATTCTACCTTTTTGCTTTTCGGGCTTAGCTAGGAATATGGTGCCAACGAATAAGTCAACGATTATCAAGATGACTGCCAAGAATATAAAAAAGGTCAATTTTGGGTGTTTTTCAAAGCGATTAGGGATTTGGGCGGTGATAATTGGAGTATTTTTCATTGAAAATTAAGTATATAGGAAATAATTTTTTTGTAAAACGCATTCTTGATTATTACTTGCAAAATGTTAGTATGTTTCTACTCCTATGGAATTTTCCAAAAAAGAAATTGTCGTTGTGGTTGGATTTGGCTGGGTAGGGCAAGCAAACGCTTTGGCACTTTCGCATAGCGGATACAGAGTCTATTATTTCGATGTACAGAAGCCAAAGCTCAAATATACTGAAAAATATGCCAAATGGTATGAAATTATAACCTCTCTTTCATATGTTTTGGAAAAAGATGGTTATCATACTTGGTATATTGTATCAGTTGGCGACAAAGTCTTGCCAGACGGCGAGCAAGATATTTCCGCTATACGCAGAGCTCTTGAATCCCTTCGTTCGTCAAAAGGTGGAGTAATTCTTCGCTCAACTGTTTTGCCAGGACATCTTGCGTCACTTCATTTTGATTATTATGTTCCAGAATTTTTACATGAAAAAAAAGCTATTGAAGAAAGTCTTTTTCCGCAATATTTCATTCTTGGTAAGAAGACTAATAAAAAATGGCCAAGTTTCTTTGATGTTTGGGACCGTATTGCGACAAAAGTTTTCCATGGGACTCCCGAGGAAGCTTCATATATAAAATATCTTTCAAATACATGGAATGCTATCCGCATCGCTTTTGTAAATGAATTTGGCAACGCTATTTCTTATCCGACTGATAAAGAAAAATTAGCAGGGAATGAACGAGTGATTGATTTTCTCTTTGAACGAAAGAGCTATCTTCGCTACGGCAGGTCATATGGAGGACACTGTCTTCCAAAGGATGCTCATGCTTTTATTACATGGCATAAAAAAGCTGGAAAAGAAATGCCTCTTCTTGAAGGAATGCACAAGTCGAATATCTTTCATCAAGATATTGAAAGAAAACATTTGCACCTACCCCAATGGTTTTCAGAATGGTCTCGCCCTGTTATCTCTGGACGCACAGCTTTCTCTGCACTCATGTCTTCAGTCAGTCGTAATCTCAAGAGGATTTTTAGATAGGTTTGGGAAATTGAATATACCCGAATATTGACTTATTTTGTCATTTTGTTCAATTTAATGCACAATCATTGCAAAAGTCTAACTGAAATCGTATGATACGAAGACATAAATTATGAAGCACTTGAAGCGAAAGATAGTAGAGATGGCTGTGTCGGCAGGTGAAGGTCATATAGCTAGCGCTTTTTCCATCCTCCATATTCTCTGGGTGCTTTATGATCGAGTCTTAGATATAACTCCAAAAAATATCAAGAGTTTAAATAGAGACAGGTTCATCTTGAGCAAGGGGCATGCGTCTATGGGTCTTTATGTTGTTTTGGCTGAGAAAGGGTTTATTAAGAAACGCTCACTAAAAGATTTTGGCAAATTTGAAAGTAGTCTTGGAGGTCATCCAGATAGAACAAAAGTTTTTGGTGTAGAAGCATCTACAGGTTCTCTCGGTCATGGTCTGCCCATAGCGACAGGTTTGGCGCTTGCTATGAAGATACAAAAGCAAAAACATCGTGTCTATGTCATTATTGGAGATGGCGAGTGCAATGAAGGGACGATTTGGGAATCAGTCAAACTTGCGGCACATCATAATCTATCAAATCTCTATTGCATTGTAGACCACAATCATTCTGGAGATCGCGCGTTGAAACTAGGAGATCTTCGTCATAAATTTGAATCTTTTGGTTGGGACGCCGTCTCTATTGATGGGCATAATGAAAAAGCGATATATAAAGCTCTAACTAAAAAAGGTACAGATAAACCCATGGCTATTGTGGCCGAGACGATCAAAGGTCATGGAGTTAAGCTCATGGAAAATAATCCAGCATGGCATCATAAAGTTCCTAATCCTGAAGAATTAAAAGAAATTATGAAGGCGCTTGCTTAATAACGATATGCGCAAACAATTTGTTCGTACGGTAGAAGATATTTTTAATAAAGACAAAAGACTTGTCGTGCTTCTTGGCGATATTGGTGTATTTGGTTTCCGCAATTCTTTTACAAAATTTCCTGACAGGATTTATAATATAGGCATTCTGGAGCAATCAACTATCGGTTTAGCCGCTGGTTTAGCTATGCACGGTTTTATTCCTTTAGTTCATACTATCGCCCCATTTATTGTTGAACGCTCTCTTGAGCAGATTAAGAATGATTTTGGCTATCAGCGTCTTGGGGGTAATTTTGTGAGCGTAGGAAACTCCTATGACTATGCTACCCTGGGATGCACGCATCATTGTCCAGGTGATGTTGGTATTTTGAAGAATGTGCCAGAAATACAAATAGTTGTGCCAGGGACTGCCGAGGAATTTGATCGGCTTTTACGACAGTCATATGCCAACGGGCACCCGACATATTTTCGCTTAAGCGAGAGAAATAATACAGAAAGCCATGAAGTTCAATTTGGGAAAGCTTTTGTGGTAAAAAGGGGTAAGGATGCTACTATTATCGCGGTTGGTCCAATGCTTGAGAAAGTCAAAGAAGCTTGCAAGGGCATGGCTGTTACAATTCTCTATTATACGACTCTCACCCCTTTTGATAGTTTGTCGTTGAAGAAAAACTTAAGTGGAGAGAAAGTCATAATTTGCGAGCCATATTATAGCGGAGCATTGGCATTTGATGTGTTAGAGACGGTAATAGGAAAAAACATCAATATTTTTCATATAGGTGTCCCTCGCGAATTTATCAGAAAATATGGTACTGTAGGTGATATTGATGAGTATCTTGGACTTACCGCAAAGCAAATACATAAAAGAATTAAAGAAATTATCAAATAAAATTCACTTATGAAAAAATTGCATAAGCTTGCACAATTAATCTATGATGATGTTTCTGATGTGGTTGATGCAATTGATTTTTCCGAGCTCCACAAAAGAACTGTTCTCATCACCGGCGCTACTGGTCTCATAGGTACTTATCTCGTGGCAAGTCTAAAAAAGCTAAGTGATAAAGGCAAGATAAAACCTTTTGTTATTGCTGTTGTTCATACTGCCCCCGACTCTTATTTCAAGGATTTACTTCCAAAAAATGCAAAGATAATAAAAGGGGATTTGAGTGAAACAAGGTTTTTGGAAAAATTACCAAATGCTGATTATATCATTCACGCCGCAGGATACGGACAGCCTGGGCGTTTCCTTGATAACCCTATAAAGACTCTTAAACTTAATACCTTCGCTACTTTTGCTCTGCTTGAAAAATTAAAACCCAAAGGCAAATTTTTCTTTATAAGCACAAGCGAAGTCTATAGCGGTTCTACCAAAGTTCCTTATACTGAAGACACGATAGGGTCTACAAACACGACTCACAAGAGAGGTTGTTATATTGAAGGTAAGCGTTCTGGTGAGGCAATATCTATGGCATACAAGATGAAAGGATTGGATGTAAAGACTGCTAGAGCCAGTCTCATTTACGGACCTGGGACAAAAAAAGATGACCAAAGGGTTCTCAATTCATTTATCGCAAAAGCTCTTGGTGGAAAGATTGATATGCTTGACGCCGGTACCGCTAAAAGGACTTATTGTTATATCACAGATGCTATTGAGATATTTTGGAAAATTCTATTTTCAGGCAAGGAGTTTGTGTATAATGTTGGCGGGGAAAGCAAAATTACAATCGCAGATTTAGGAAAAAAGATAGGCGATTATGTCAAAATTCCAGTCAAAATTCCCAAGGTATATCATGGTCTTAGAGATGCTCCCGACGATGTATGGCTTGATCTTACAAAAATCAAAAAGGAATTTGGAAAAACTATATTTGTGAATTTAGATACAGGTTTGAAGAAGACTATAGAATGGCAAAAAGCACTCTATTTAAAATGATTTGATACACCTTCTATGTATTTTGGATTTTCAGTTGGCACTCGCCACATATAAAGAGGAATGAAAAAGATATGACTGTTTTTAAATGTTTCTGCGACCTGGAAATTAAAGTCCTTATCAGCGCCACGACCCATAAATGAAGGCCAGACTCGTTCCGACAGTTTTCTAAACTTGACTTTTTCTATTACCTCCCGTCTAAACAGAGGAGAGTTCCCAGCGCCGGGATAATTTTCAAGTGAGCCGAAAAATAATCTGTTTACTATTTTTCTCCTTTTTATATGAAATGGCAATATCTGGTTTAAAGTTTTTGATATTTTTGATACAAAACCTTTCGACCTTTGAGATAAATCATAGAGTTCTTTGGGTTCAAGTGATTTCATATTTTTAATATAACTTGATATATCTAGGTTCTTATTTAGATATTTCTCATTAAATTTAACCCAATCCAAAGTAATATGAGTTGATTTGTATTCCACAAGCAATCTATATTGGGTCTCCAACCGATTTAAAAAAGAAGCGTCATCTGCGTCTTGGAATGTCACGAACTCTCCTTGAACATGTCTGAAGCCAGTATTACGTGCGGAATATCCAGCATTTACATTGCGGTTGAGTTTCTTATCAAAACGATTCAAATCGTCCTGTCCCTCAACCAGCTTTATTCTTGAATCTCTTTTTGCAAATTCTTCTACTACTGATTTCGTTTTGTCAGTGCTTTTATCATTGACGATTATAATCTCAATATTTTTATATGTTTGATTCATGATAGAAGAAATAGCAATAGCCACAGTTTTTTCACAATTATAGACAGGAATTATGACACTTATAAGTGGTTGATTCATGCTTTTAGTACTTTATCTATAAATGTAGCATAAGTTTTTAAGAACTGTTCTTTGGTGTAATAAGAACGGGCGTATTGCCATATTGCCTGTGATTTTGTTTGTATAATATCTATATTCATATTTGAAAATTTTATTACAACTTCTTTGATGGATTCTGGAGTTGGGTTTTCTATTGGAATACATTCAGTATTTTCTTGTATACCCGCTTCGGGAGTGATGATTGGTATAAGTCCAGCGTGCATCGCTTGAATAATAGCGCCTGCCGTTCCGTCTCCTCCAGAAGGATATATGACAGCGGCGCATGTTGCTATGATTTTTGCAAATTCCTTTCCGGTAACATCGATGCGCCCATACACATGAATATTTGAGGTCTTCTCAAGTTCTTCTTTGTATTCATCTGTGAAATCTTTTTCGCCGTATATTGGTCCGCAGACATGGAGATGCATATCTGGCATTTTAGAAAAAGCTTCAAGAGTTATATCTAATCCTTTTAACACTGCTCCCCCTCCACCTATCCAGAGAAAATGTTTGCGAGCTTTTTCTAGGTCTTTGTATTTTGGAAAGTCATACTGGATTATTTCGGAGGCTTGTATTGGAAAGATAGGTTTGTTTAATTCTCTAAAAGTTCCGAAAATAGTTTTGTTACCAAATCCCACAAGGTAATCTGCGACATGGGGACTAGTTGAGGGATTCATCTTTCTTCTAGGTATGAGACGCACACCCCTTCTCATTTCTAACTCACCGAGTCTTTTTTGTTCTGCTTCATTATACGCTTTCCAAAAAGAAATAAGAATATAAAAGATTTTTTTGCAATCTTTTGTAAGGTATTTGGACAATCTTTCTAAATCGTCACCAGTATCTATGCAAATAGTATAGGGTTTTCGGGGTATGAATGTATGATTTTTTGCATTTATAATATCCACTGCATATCCTCTATCTGAAAAGAGTTCTGCAATCTTGTAACATTCCCAATACATTGAGTGGTAATTCGGAAATGATTTATGAGGAGGAAATGTAAAGGGTTCAGTAAAATATGAAAACAATATATTGCCTTTCAAGAGACCCTTTGCGGGCATATGGACTACTCCTCGTAGCTTATTTGTTATTTTGTTGCGATATGCCCAGTATGTTGCTCTTATTTTATTCATGATATTTTTGATGAAGTTCAAGCCAAAGAGCGAGACATAGTATGCACCATGGACCTTTAGACACTGATGATTTATTCCAAGTCTTTTTAAATATATTCCTGACTTTTTTGCGTGACACATATTTATAAAGTGGATGATTGTCTGTCCAAACAATTCTTTCAATCTCTTTATTGATTGAAGGTTCTTTGAGCCATGCAAGAATAGGGGCCCCGAAACCTTGTTTTCGTCGGTAGACAAATTCCTTCGGCATTATTTCGGAAAGGATATCCTTGAGAATTATCTTATTTTCTGTTTTATTCACTTTGAATTTCCAAGGGAGATTATATACAAATTCTGCCAGTTCGGTGTCAAGGAATGGTGAACGAATCTCGAGAGAATTCATCATACTAGTCCTGTCAATTTTTGTGAGAAGTTGTCCAGGTAAGTAGACAGAAAGGTCTGTTGCATTCATTTTATCAATAAAATGGAAAAAGATTCTCTTAAAAAATGGAGCGTGCCATCGTCTTTGGTACCAACCGTAACCCATGAAGAGTTCGTCTGCACCGTCTCCCGATAGGGCTACTTTGACTTTTGAAGAAGCGAGCTTTGAAATTAAATGTTGAGGGAAATCTGACGAATCGGCGTGGGGTTCATCAAAATAAGCGATTACTTTTTTTAATTCAGCAAGATTATTTCCTCGGACAATGAGTTCTTGATGGTCAGTTCCGATTTTTAGAGATGCCTCCTTAGCATAGGGCAGTTCGCTTACTCCATCTGCATATCCGACTACAAATGTTTTAATCGGTCTTGAAGAATATTTTTGAGCATAATATGTCACAAGTGTAGAATCTACTCCCCCAGAAAGCAGGGAGCCTATCTCTACATCGGCGACCATTCTTTTTTTTACAGCATTATCAAATAATTTCTTTATTTGTTGTTTTGCTTCTTCGTAAGATATCGAAATCTCTTTTTTCTCTAATTTCCAATATTTCCAAGTCTTTTCGATTTTTCCATTTTTCACGATACAGGCGTAAGCTGGTGGAAGCGTTTGAATATTTGAATAAATAGTTTTATGTGGCGGAATATAAGTATGTAATAAATAGTCGTCAATCGCTAGCGGATCAATTTGTCCTTTTATCATATTTGTTGCAAAGAGAGCCTTAATTTCAGAAGCTCCTATGAATGTAGTATCGACGAAGGTGTAATAAAAGGGTTTCTTGCCAAATCTGTCTCTTGCTATAAAAAGCTCATCTTTTGTCTCATCCCAAATTGCAAATGCAAACATACCATCAAGATGGTCAACACATTTTTCACCATATTCTGCATAACTCTTTAAGATGACTTCTGTATCAGAACGCGTGTTAAATATATGACCTTTCTTTTCCAGATTTTCTCGAAGTTTTTTGTATCCATAAATTTCGCCATTAAAGACTATTGTATGGGGATATTTTATATCCTTCATCGGTTGATGGCCTTCCTCTATATCTATAATAGAAAGGCGAGTCTGTCCGAGTATTGTTTCTCTGAGATTCACATAACCTCTATCGTCAGGACCTCGCTTTGAAAGACGAGAAAGCATATTGCTGACAATAATGTTGGTCATTTTCACTGCATTCTTTCCTGTGATGGCTATGATTCCGCACATACAAACAACTATACTACAATTTTACCCAGTCGTCAGTCAGAAGGTCTTTTATGTCGCTTTTCGGAGAGTTTTTAAACCACTTCTTTGGACCAATCATAATCTTGTCTTTTTTGGGGTTGAGCCATGCGCCCCACCAACCAAAGGTGGAATTGGCGATGATATTGTGTTTACATTCCCTTATGAGTTCCATATCTTCATAATCTTTTCCTTCGCTTCCCTGTACGCATGTGACGGGGTGATTTATAAATTTGAAATTCTCTTTTGACCATTCATAATCGTCAGAAAAGATAAAGAAATGAGGATTATCAACATGTTGTTCTATATAAGCGATGGCAGATTTATAATATTCGGGAGAACATACTCCGTGATAAGTAATAGCTAGAGGGTCTGTAATGTAATCTCCACGACGAACATGCAAGGAAATAGCATTAACTTGTCGAATCTTTTCGCGTATTTTTTGATGTGAACCCGATAGAGGATTTATAGCTTTTATTTCTTCTCGTATTTCGTCTTGTATATGTTCAAAGTACTTTCCTGTCGTCCAATCTCCATCAAAGTATATTGTACTTTTTCTGTCAAAAACATTTTCATCAAATGAGAATATCTTTTCTGGATAATAGAATGGGAGGAAAAGACGCTTTAGACGAAGGAATTTGTAAAATCGGTCAAAGTATTTGTAATGTTTGCGAAGCCAGACAAAACCGCATAAATCAGAATCTTTGGCAAATTTAACTTTTGTGTTGAATAATCCTAGAGAATACTTTCTGTGTATTTTGTGCGGATCCCATATGGCATCGTCGCAGACAGACTTGTCTATAAGGAGCTCGACTGGCTTGTCTAGATTTTGTGATAGTCGCGATACCACTCCGCGTCCAAAAGCGTATTGAAAGAGTTGATTGCCGGTGCCACCTTGGATTCTTATTATTATTTTCATCTTGAGACTCTGGGGTAGAGACGGAATATATCATCTTTATTTTCAAATTCATATCCATATGACTTTGCCATCTGTTCAATGGCACTGCTTTTTGGATAACCATCTATGCCGACGAAGTTTCTTACATCATCTATGAGTATGACATGATTCTTGATATGGTGGTCCAAAATGAACTGTAATTCGTATTGGACTGGGCTGTGAGCGTTTATAAAAGTAGTTTCTCCTCCTGACCAATGTGCGTCTATCCAAAAGAGTGTTGGTTCATTTATCTCCTTTAGGATTTTAGGCAATATTTGCTGACTGTCTCCATGGAAAAGATGGATATGGGGGTATTTTGCAAACTTGACTCTAGCTTTCTCATATAAGCCGTCAGCCAATTCTATGG
Source organism: Minisyncoccota bacterium (assembly GCA_036516895.1). Lineage (GTDB taxonomy): Bacteria > Patescibacteriota > Minisyncoccia > Phycocordibacterales > PALSA-1337 > CAIOGI01. The sequence continues at coordinate 19,950 of DATDZD010000029.1, forward strand.
TATATATTTTCTTAAACTTCCTTCTCATTGCTTCGACCATTTCTCCCTTATAGGTGCCTGTTTCCACGAATATTCTTGGTTTGAAGCGTTTTCTAAACTCATGCAATGGAAGCTGTTTGGTGCGATGGAACGCCTTGCGAACATTCTTATTATGAAGATTGCAGAGGGGAATGTAGAGGTGTGCGAGCTTCAATATATTTTTTATGATTTCTTTCATTTTTTATAGTTATACTGATTTGTTAATTTTGTGTGATTTATTATATCATTGCATCTTTTTTTTAAACCAAAAACATCCAGTTCCCAAGGTTTGCGCATCAGACTGCATTTCGGTAGCGTTTTCTATTGGTCCAGTTTTGGCGGCTATAGCGTCGTCTGGTATGAGATAAAAATTCTCTAATTCATAATCTTTGAAATATTCCCGAATTTGCGCATAACTGTATATTCTATGAGAGTTGAAATGAATGATAGGTTTGCCGATTGGTACGACAAAGAGCAGGTTTCCACCGTGTGCCACTACTCTCTTGAGTTCGGATATAGCCATGAGATCTCCGTTTGGGTCCAGATGGTCGCCATAACGACCAAGTCCGACATGCTCTACTGTGTGCATGCATGAGAGAGAGCTTATGCTATTGTCAGGGAAATGCAGTTTTGTCAGGTCGGCTTTTCCACGACTCAAATTACTGACTAAAAGATTGGCTGGGCGGTAATCATAAAACTCCATTTTAATAAAAGCTGAGACGGTTGAAACAAACCATAGAGATGAGGAAATATCAGTATGAACATCAGGTCTAGTTTTTGCGAGTATCCTTGCCGCCCACGCTATGTGGTAGATATAGGATGTATTGAATCCTGTTCCACTTGTATTGTCATTTCCAAAGTAAAAAATATCTTCCCATTTCACGGAGAATCGTCTTTCAGTCGCTTCTGACATGTGCAAAAACTCTTGGAATGTTTTCCTTGCGTTCCAATAATTCATGATCCTTGAGAAGACCTCTTTCATTGTGACTTTTACCCGGCGTGGATCGGTTAGTCTTAACATTTTCTATAATATATTCTCATATGATTTTTAGCCATGTTTCTAAAGACATGTTTAGTATACCCGAAAAATTATTTTTTTCCATATTGACTTGGTTTGCTTGTATCCACATAGCCAGGTTTTCTATCGTCTGTGTGTAGCTTATTTTCGGAGTGAAATCAAACTCATTGTTAAAAAGCGAGCAGTCAATTCGGAGATTTCTATTATCTCCGAATGTTGGCATGGAGACAATATTAGATTTTGTCACAGCTTGGATACCCTCGGCAAATTCCTTTTTAGAGAAATTATAATGTCCCAAGTTATAGATGAGATTATTCCAATGTTTTTTTTGCATAACTGTGAGATATGCATCCACCATGTCTTCTATGTCTATAGCCGCTCGACATGATTCTGGTTCGGCGACTTTTATTACTCCTTTCGCAATGGCGCAATATGTAAAATGGTTTGGCAGAAGCTCTAGACGCATTCTTGGAGCCAGACCGCAGACAGTTGCTGGTCGAAATACGATAATACGGAATTCTTTGTTCTTAGAAACTTTTTCCCGTATATACTCTTCCATCATGAGTTTGTATTTGCAATAGTTGTCTGTTGGTGTGGAAAGGAAATCTTTCTCGTTCATAAGTCGTACATCTTTCTGATTGCCGTATATGCTGGAGGTTGAGTTATACAGAGTTGGGACGCTGATTTTTTCGCATATATCTATGACTTTTTTTGAAGCTGTGTAGTTTATTTCCTTTGTGAAAAGAGGATTGTGGTTGCACATATAGACACTGCTTAATTCTGCCATATGGAGTACATAGTCTGGTTTAAATTTTCTGATACTTGTTTCCAAGAGGTCAGTATTTCTTATGTCCCCAATTACAAACTCAACGGAACAATTTGCGGATTTTGTAGATAAGATTTCAGTCAATATTTTTTTGTAATCCTGCTCGTATATTAGAGAATCATAGAGCATAACATTATGATTTCTTTTCAATGCTTCTTTTGCAAAAGCACTTCCAATATATCCAAAACCTCCTGTAATAAATATTCGTAGTTTTGCTTTTGACATAGACTTATACCATATTTTTTAAAAATTTTTCGAAAAAAGCTTGTGTTGTGTATTCTCTCATTGTGCGTTGGTAGGCGTTTTCGATTATGCGTTCGTATTTTGGCCAATTAGCTAGTATCTCCTCAATCTTTTCTTTAAGTTTTCCTTCTTCATAATAAACAAATTCTTTGTCTGGAGTATAATAACTCTCTATTATATTGAAAGGGTCTTTACGGCATAGTATGAGTGCTCGAGAAGCACCAGCTTCCATGAAGCGAGTTTTGTACTGGGGAACCAAGTATTCCTTTTGCGAGATATAGCTCCAGATGTAGTTGTACCAGGTCTTTTTTGGTATCAGGATAAATGCCCCATTGTCTTCAAAGTTGGGAGTAGACCATATACCACGAAGAGCATTGCTCCGGCAATAAAGCAATCCATGAACCAGGGCTATCTTAGTCTCGGACAGAAGATTCATCTTTGTTTTGTAGTCTACATCATAGTTGGTTATTTTTTTATTTCTTTTGTTTGATTTTAGTATACGATGCATGAACCAGGCGACAAATCCTACATTATGTGAGCGTGCAATTAGGCGGTAGTTGAACTTGCTTATGATATCTATGTTTCTGGCCAACTCTCGCGAGTTTATATTTCCAACATATATGATGTCGTATTTTTTGGTGGTTTTCGGTGGCACGAGATTTTCATTTATGGGTATGAAAGCTATTTCTCGGCGATTGACTTTTTGCAATTTGTTGAGCCATTTAGTTGTGTATGGACAACATGTCAATATCTTGTAAAAATATTCATCGTACTCATCTCCTCGGAAATTCTTGTCTGTGGACATGAATCTATTTGGTTCCTCCATGCCCATATAGACAACCTTTTTATCTTTGAGAGTTTCAAGTAGAGGAAATTTGAACCTGGCTTCTATTAAGTAAAAATCACCGCATCTGTTTTCGAAGCGTTGGAAGTCGTATTGACGCATCGGGTCTTCTTTTGAAACTTTTAATCCTATGTCAAATATTTTCATACATTGTTGTTCATCATAACATTTTGCATGAGAAAACAACAAAAAGCAATTAGATTGACTATCGCCTCAAATTTTGTTACTTTCAATTCGGATAGCTAAGTCCTTAAGATAGTATCATATATTATCCGAGGTCTTTTGAAAGAACAAAATGAAAAACATCGTGATGGTTCAAACAAATTACCAGTATGGGAGAAATGTTTTCTTACCATACTCCGTGGGCTCGATCCAGGCCTACGCCTCGAGCCTTCCAGAAATAAACAATAATTTCCAATTTTTACGACCAATCTTTCTTAGAGAAGACATAAATGAAATTGTCCAACGGCTTTCCGTGTCGGCTCCAGAAGTTGCAGGATTATCCTGTTATTTGTGGAATTGGGAATACAACAACAAATTGGCACAAGCGATAAGAATCGCTTTCCCAGACTGTCTCATTGTGTTTGGAGGACCACATACTCCAGACGCTTCAGATGACTTCTTCAGAAGTCATCCATATGTTGATATCCTCGTGCATCATGAAGGGGAATTCGCATTTGCAGATATCTTGCTAGAATCTACTTGTGTTCATCCCGACTATACAAAAATAGGAGGATTGAGTGTGAAAATGGATGGCGGTGAGACTTTCAAGACTCCTTCACGAGGCAGAATAATTGACTTGGCGAAGTTGCCATCTCCATATTTATCGGGAGTGTTTGATTTCATGTTGGACATGCCCGTGTCTCTCAATGTCAGCTGGGAGACTAATCGTGGGTGTCCATACACTTGTACTTTTTGCGATTGGGGAGGTAGGACATATGCCAAGATTTATTCTTCAGACGAAGAGCGCATCGTTGCCGAATTGGAATGGTTTGGTCGTAATAAGGTTGAATATGTCTTTAGTTGTGATGCGAATTTTGGCATACTGAAGCGCGACTTGGGATTGGTGCAAAAGATGGTGGAAATACGCGCTAAGTATGGAGGTTTTCCAAAGAAATTTCGCATGTGCACAGCTAAGAAGTCTGACGACGGAATTTTTGAAATCGTGAAGGTCTTGAATGATGCTGACCTCAACAAAGGAGCGACTCTTAGTTTCCAAAGTATGGACAAAACGACGCTCAAAGCCGTCAAGAGACAGAATATCGGTATTGAGATGTTTACTCGACTTATGAGCAAGTATCGGCAGGCAGGTATCGCGACTTATACTGAACTCATCATGGGTCTTCCTGGTGAGACATATGAATCTACTAAGAAGGGGATAGACGAACTCCTGGAAGAACAACCGGATGCAGTGAATATGTACGCCTATGTGTGTACCATGTTGCCAAATTCGGAGATGAGCAATCCAAAGTACATAGAGATGTATGGGATAAAATCAGCTCGCATGCCTGTACTTCTTGTTCACAGCACTCCGAACCATGGAATGACGGATGAGTATATAGGTGAGTATATAGATGTAGTCACTGAAACCAACTCGATGCCGAACAGTGATTGGCAACAGACCTACCTATTCTATTGGGCGGTGCAAACCTTTCATTGTCTAGGACTACTTCAGTACATCGCTATTTTTTGCCGAAAGCAGTTTGGAATCAAGTACAGTGAATTCTATGAAAAGTTAATAGAATACTTCTCCACAGATGAATTGTCTTTGATAGGAGAGGAAATTCATCGTACACAACAGATTGTGAAAAATTCTCTTATTGGTGGACGATTGGATATTGTCATGCCGGAATTTGGGGAGATATGCTGGCCTCTTGAAGAAGCATCTTTTCTTTGTTGCACAAGACAAAAGGAGAGATTTTACAAAGAGGTTGAATGTTTTATACAAATCCTTCTGAAAAATCTTAGGTTCTCTATGGATTCTGTTTTATTACGCGACCTCATTCTTTATCAAGCGACTCGAGGAAAAGACCCCTATTCTTTGTCTGAAATATCTATCTCACTTAGCTATGACTTGCACAAATATTTCTGCGGTCTGGAAAATCGAGCATGGAATCTTTATAAAATTCCGAACCGTCTCTCGATAATGGCTGATAAAAGTTTCGCTGGCGATCTAATGGCCTATGCCAAAGAAGTCGTCTGGTATGGAAGAAAAGGAGGACGCTTCCATCATGATATTTCTGAATGTTGTTACGAATTGTGATGTGAGACAAAATCACAACATGATTCAAATCGGACTCTAGTGTTTACACCACTCGGGTCCTTTTTATTTATATTTTCAACACTATCTACAAGGAAGATATGGACATATATCTTATTTTAGTGTATAAATAGGTCATGTTTTTTTTTAGCATTTCGCGAGTAGTTGAAGCTTTTAAGCTTATCCGACAACTTTTTGGAGGATATAAGAAACAAATCGCTTTTTTGGCGATTCTAGGTTTCTTTAGCGGTCTCTTGGAAGGTATAGGGGTCAATGCTTTAATCCCACTTTTTTCTTTTTTCGTAAAAAGCGATGAGCGCTTGGGAGGCGATACGATAGCGAACTATATACGGGATTTCTTTGCCTTTTTTCACATGCCTTTTACTTTGCCTATACTTCTCATTTTTATATGTGTTCTTTTTACTTTTAAGGGCGTCATCGCTCTGTACTTCAACTATCTTCGCACCAAGATTTGTTTGGAATACGACCGAACTATAAGAAGTGCTCTTTATAAGGACACTCTTTATGCCAATTGGCCATATCTTTCTCAACAGAAGGTTGGGCATCTGGAAACAGTGATTATGACAAATGTTCGGATGAGCTCGAGACTACTAGAAAGCATAGCGCGACATGTGGGTGTAGTCACGGAGTTTCTGATTTATCTCGTCGTGGCTCTCAATATATCAAAAGCTGTTACTCTCATGACTATTGTGCTCGGTGGACTTATCTTTTTGATATTCAAACCGATTTTGTATCGGTTGAGGAATATGTCAAAGGAGCATGAAGAACTCAATAAGGAGGTTGCGAGACATGTCAATGAAAGCATTGGAGGAATAAAGAATATAAAAGCTATGGGTAGTGAAGATTCTTTCATTCGCATTAGCGACTCCTATTTCAATCTCATGCGCAACTTGCGAATGCGCCTTGATAGTATAAATAATGTCACAATAACCTTCATTCAACCCATAAGCGTGATATTTATTTCCTTAGTTGTAGCTTTTACCTATTTCAGAACTTCCTACAACCTGGGAGCGTTAGTGGCTATCATATATCTTATACAAAAGATGTTCGCGCATATACAAAGTTTACAGACTTTTGCTCAAGTAATAAATAGCGATGTTCCTTATGTACAATCTATTCTCAATTATCAGGAAAAAGCTGCTAAGTATAATGAAAGGCGAGAGAAACTGAGTTATGGCAAACCATTTTCTTTCAAAAAGAAATTTTCTTTTGAGAATGTTTCTTTTGCCTATGAATCTAGCGATATTGTACTCAAGGATGTATCTTTTGATGTGCCAAAGGGTTCAATCATAGGGTTCATAGGCAAATCTGGAGCAGGTAAGACGACCATTTTTGATTTGGTATTGCGACTCCTAAAACCCTCATCAGGAATTATAAAGATAGATGATACAGACATACAAAGCATAGATGTATCTCTTTGGAGAAGCCAAATAAGCTATGTTCCGCAGGACGCTTTTCTATTGAACGACACTATTTACAATAATATTCTTTTTTATAACCAGAATATAAAGAAAGAAGATGTAACTCGGGCGACAAAGTTGGCACATCTTGATGAGTTTGTTAGTGGACTAAAAGAAGGATACGAAACTATCGTCGGTGAACGCGGAGTGCGCCTTTCTGGAGGACAACGACAGAGAATCGCGATTGCTCGCGCTCTCGCTCGTCGTCCAGAAATCTTGCTTCTTGATGAAGCTACAAGCGCTCTTGATGTGGAATCCGAAGTGTATATACAAGAAGCCATAAAAGAACTAAAGGGAAAGATGACCATCCTTATTATCGCTCATCGCCTTTCCACCGTCGCTCATAGCGATACACTTTTTGTGATTGATGATGGTCGTATAGTAGAATCAGGCAGGCCTGAGAATCTTCTCAAGGATAAAGAGACATATTACAGGAAGGTTTATAATATTTATAATTAAAATATAGAGCATAATATCCAAATATAAAATAGTATTGCTTCTCATCAATACTGTGCTATGATTTCCACATTACAGATAAGACTATGACTACCAAGATATTAAAAAACATCAACCTAGCTCTCATTTTCTTGGTACTTATTATTCCTCTCTATGTTTCCAATAACCTCTTTTTTCCATTTATTACCGGAAAAGGTTTTGTTTTTAGGATTTTAGTTGAAATCATCTTTGCGATTTGGGTTGTCCTTATGTTGCGTGACAGAAAATACGCGCCCAAGTTTTCTTGGCTTTCTGTTATGGTTACAGTTTTTGCTTTGGTAGTTCTAGTTGCCGATTTGCTAGGAATGAATCCTATACGAAGTTTATGGTCAAACTTTGAAAGAATGGAAGGATGGATTGTAATCGTTCATCTCTGGGCTTATTTTATGGCTGTGACTAGTATTTTTGGTTCTTATGGTCATGCTTACTATGGACAACTATCTGGAAATGGTGGTTCAAAAAATAATGATTTAAATCAAGGGAGTAAGCGGATATGGCATTATTTCTTCAATACTACTTTAGTTGTAGCTTTTATTGTTGCCATATACGGCGTTGTTCAACTCGCTGGCGGTGCCGAAATTCACCAGGGTTCAAATCGTCCCGATGCTTCTCTTGGAAATGCCGCATATATGGCAGTGTATATGCTTATGCATATTTTTATAGCTTTCTATATGAGCTTAGTATCTAGAGATAAAAAAAGAATGGTTCTATTCTGGTTGTATATTATCCTCGGAGTATTTTTCGCTTTTATTTTATACGAAACTGGGACAAGAGGAACATTTATAGGTTTAATCGGAGGTATTATGCTTGCTCTAGCTATATATGCAGTTTTTGGCAGAAGCAAGAATGGACAATCAAATAAATCAAGATGGATATCCACTCTAATTATTTTGGCAATTGTCGCGCTTGGTATTCTTTTCTATCTGAATCGAGATTTATCATTTATACAGAAAAATGAAATACTGAATCGTCTGGCTTCTATTTCACTAAGCGATACAAAGACTCAAGCCCGAGGTTTCATTTGGCCTATGGCAATAAAGGAGACTTTTGGTTCACCAAAGACTGCTATCATCGGTTTAGGCCAAGAAAATTTCAACTACATTTTTAATTCAAATTACAATCCAGAGATGTGGCGACATGAACAGTGGTTTGACCGCGCTCACAGCGTCTTTATAGATTGGCTTGTGGCGGGCGGTTTGATTGGGCTTATCGCCTATCTTTTTCTGTTTGTATTCGCTGTAATTTATATTTGGAAAAGTCGGCTCACTTTTTCTGAAAAAGCGGTTTTGACTGGACTTATATCTGCATACGCTATTCATAATATATTCGTATTTGATAACCTGGTAAGTTATCTATTCTTTTTTACAGTTATTGGTTTTATTCATTCTTTGAATGCTGTTACTCCCATTAAATGGTTGGAAATAAGCAATGAACAAAGCGAAAATAAGATTATCGTGAGGGATTATATATTTGTTCCAATAACTGTTATTTTGCTGATGACAACGCTTTATTTTATAGATATTAGACCTATCCAAGCCAATACTCGTCTTATGAAAGCGTTACAATCCTGTTCCGGAGGCGGTGTTCCTTCCGCTTCGTTTTTTGCCGAAACTCTCTCCCTGAATCAATATATGGCCAATCAGGAAATAAGGGAACAACTTACAAGCTGTTCGTCAAATGTCATTAGAGGTCAACTCTCTAATGAGAGCAAAACAGAGTTCTATAATTTAACCAAAAAAGAAATAGAAGAGCAGATAAAAGATACACCAGGCGATATTCGCGCTTATGTTATTGGCGGGTCATTCTTTAATAATATTGGCGATTGGGAGAATGGCAGACCGCTTCTGGAAAAGGCATATGAAATGTCCCTAACGAAACAGACTATAGCTTTTGAGCTCGCTACGAACTACATGAATACTGGAAAAGAAAAAGAAGCTCTGGTTATTCTAGAAAAAGCGTACAATTCAGCCACAGACAATGAGACGGCTAGAGTCGCTTATGTCAGTCTGCTCATATTAAATGGTCAAGAGAAAAAAGCCAAAGATTTATTTGGGAATGATGAGAGTATATTTACTGACCAGAGAATTATAAATGTGTATAATAAACTAAAACAGTATTCAAAAGTTATTGACGCTTATAAGAAGCTTATAGTCAAAGACCCCAACAATCTCCAATATCACGCCACCCTCGCAATCACTTATTTAAACAATGGAGAAAGGTCTATGTCTTTGGTTGAACTTAAGAATATGTTGGTAAAATTTCCACAAGTCAAGAGTCAAATTGAAGAAGCCATAAAGCAGATACAAGAAGGCAAGAATCCTTTCTAATAATTATTACTACAAAATACATATTGACCACAACTTTTGACATAATCACCTAAGGTTATGCTTTTATAACATGTTTTTCCTTGTCCACATGTTGTCCACAGCTTATCAACATATTGTACAAGGTGTGAATAAGATGTATATTACTCATGTGTGAGTGCTATACGGCTTTAGCCCAGCTGTTAGTCCAAAATGTCCAAATAAATGTCTACGTAAGGTCCTGTCTCGGCAGGATTTTGCGTTTTTATCATAAGAAAGGCGGAAGTAGGATGCATGTTGGAGAGGATCTCTCGGAGCCACGAAGGTGGCGAGAGGGAGCGCGCCGTCAGCAGACGGCGACGCGTATCCGAGACGACATGCATCCTACTTCCGCCTTTAAAGTGTGTTAAAATAAACGAAATTGTACCAAGTGCTGGCGGCGGCTGTACTCACATATTAATTAGACATTATATTTGGAGCTAACACCCGTCGCCAATATTTGGCGCAATTATAGTATTGGTAAAATCGGCTCGCTTACTTGCGGTCGGAAGCACTTATTTTTGTCTCGCAAGCTCGAAAAAATAAGTCTTCCTCCCCGCAAGCTCGCACGATTTTACTGAATCCATATATATGGAAATCGTAGAAAACAAAAGTCTAAAAGAATTTACGACATTTAGAATCGGAGGACTTGCCCGATTCTTTTGTTCTGTGAAGAATGAAAAAGAGCTATTAGAAGCTTTAAATTTTGCTAAAGAAAAAAGCGTACCCTTTTTCATTCTTGGCGGAGGGTCAAACATTCTCATTTCTGATGATGGGTTTTCTGGTCTTGTCATTAAGATGGATATAAAAGGTATTGATTTTACGGAATTGGTAAATGATGATGGAGAACTAGATGAGAAGAAAGAAATAAATAAACATGTAAATGTACGGGTTACAGCTAAAGCCGGAGAAGATTGGGATACTCTTGTGGCCATTACGGTAGAAAAAGGACTCCACGGTCTTGAGAATCTTTCTTTTATTCCTGGAACGGTTGGAGCGGCGCCAGTTCAAAATATAGGAGCTTATGGTAGTGAAGTCAAGGATACTATTGATAGTGTAAGAGTTTTTGATACTGAAGAGCATAGATTTATAGATCTATCTAATTTTGATTGTCATTTTCAATATCGCAATAGTATCTTTAAGAAAAGCAAAAATCGTTATATTATCACTTCTGTTGTTTTCATTTTAAAAAAGAATGGAAAGGTGAATATTGAGTACAAAGATATAAAAGAATATTTTGCATCAAAAAATATCAAAGATCCTTCATCCTGTCCTTCAATCTCTGAGGTTCGTCAGGCGATTATAGATATTCGTAGAAAAAAGCTTCCAGATATCAAAGTAGTTGGTACGGCGGGTTCATTTTTCAAAAATCCTCACATAACTCATGCCAAAGCTCATGAGCTTAAAGAAAAATATTTTGAAATACCGATATATCAAGTAGATGATAAATATATGAAGGTTTCTCTAGCTTGGATTATTGACCATATTTGCAAATATAAAGGCGTAACCGAAGGCAATGTCGGCACATATAAGAATCAAGCATTAGTTATTGTAAATAATGGCAATGCGACTTCAAAAGAGATTATCTCATTTGCCGATGCGATAAAAAAAGATGTCAAAGAAAAAATAGGAGTGGATATTGAAGAGGAAGTGGAATATGTATAAAGGTAGAATTCTGTCTACGATATCAAATGTTTCGTCATAAAGACATTGTATTAGGTTATTGAATCAGAATTTTCTGCTGTTTTTTGATTAGAAATGTGATATAGTGCCATCTAATAATATGGCATTTTCACTTAAGAATATATTTGGTGACCCAAATAAGAAAGCTCTCAAACTTTATGAACCGATAGTGACCAAAGTTAATTCTTTTGAGCCAGCTATTTCTTTTTTGTCTGACGAACAATTACAAGCCAAGACTTTTGAATTCAAAAAGAGATTAGAAGGTAAGAGTCATGAAGAACAAAAAGATATTTTAAATGAAATATTGCCGGAAGCTTTTGCTTTAGTACGAGAAGCGTCACGAAGGACTTTGGGACAGAGGCATTTTGATGTTCAGCTTGTAGGTGGAGCTATACTTCATAATGGCAATATTTCAGAAATGCGAACAGGTGAAGGAAAAACTTTAGTGGCTACTTTGCCAGCTTATCTAAACGCTTTGACTGGAAAAGGGGTTCATATTGTAACAGTCAATGATTATCTTTCTAGACGAGACGCTGTGTGGATGGGGCAGATATATTCTGCTTTGGGAGTTTTCACAGGGGTTATAAATCATGAAAGTTCTTTTATATATGACCCAAGTCATAGGACATTTGCGGAAGGAGAAGTATCTTCACAAGCCCGAGGACTGTCTGAGCGTAGCGCAAGCGGAGCGAGTTTCGCAGGGCGCAGTGGAGGTACTTCTCCTGAAGCAAATCCAGATTCTGATCCCCTAGACAAAACTCGAGATGAGACCGGCTCCTTTCATGTCGTTCACGAATTTCTCCGTCCAGTTACTCGTCGTGAGGCCTACTCGGCAGACATTACATATGGCACGAATAATGAATTTGGTTTTGATTATCTTAGAGATAATCTTGAATATGAAGAAAGAAATCTTCGCCAAAGAGATTTCAATTATGCCATCGTTGACGAGATTGACTCTATCCTCATAGACGAGGCACGCACACCTCTTATTATTTCAGCTCCGACAATCGAGTCAGAAAATCTCTACCAGATTTTTGCAATGATAGCCAAAGATTTGAATCAAGAAGATGATTATACTATGGATGAAAAGCATAAGAGCATTTCTCTTACTCCTGTGGGCATAGAAAAGGTGGAGAGGAAACTTGGTATAGGAAATATATATACTGATAAAGGAATTAAATATGTGCATCATCTTGAGACTGCTGTAAAAGCAAAAGCAGTTTTTCATTTAAATAAAGAATATGTTATTAAAAATAATGAAGTGGTAATTGTGGATGAATTTACCGGTCGTCTTCAGCCCGGTCGTCGTTGGTCAGAAGGACTTCATCAAGCAATAGAAGCCAAAGAAGGAGTGCCTGTGCAGAAAGAATCTCGCACTTTCGCTTCTATAACCTTTCAGAATTATTTCCGTCTTTACAAAAAGCTTTCAGGCATGACCGGTACCGCCATCACTTCAAGTGAAGAATTTTATAAAGTATATGGTCTTGAGACTATCACTGTTCCTACAAATAAACCGATGGCTCGTATTGATAGTAATGACCTTATCTTCCAGACAGAGATCGGTAAGTTTAAAGCTATCAGTCGCAAGATAAAAGAGTTAAATCAAAAAGGCCAGCCAGTGCTAGTTGGAACAGTTTCAATTGAGAAAAACGAAATTCTATCTGAATTTTTGAAAGTAGAGGGAGTTACGCATGAGATTTTGAATGCAAAGAATCATGAACGAGAAGGAGAAATAATTGCTCAAGCGGGTAAAAAAGGAGGAGTGACTATCGCTACAAATATGGCTGGTAGAGGAGTTGATATAAAGCTAGGTGGAAATCCTGGAAGTGGAGAAATGTATGATGAGGTGAAGAGTCTCGGAGGTCTTTTTGTTCTTGGCACAGAGAGACATGAAGCGAGGAGAATTGATAATCAGCTTCGTGGACGCTCTGGCCGTCAAGGAGACCCTGGAGCTACACAGTTTTTCGTTTCTCTTGAAGATTCTCTAATGCGTGTCTTTGCTGGAGATACTGTCAAGAATCTCATGGGTCGTCTGGGTGTCAAGGAAGATGAGGCAATAGAGAATCGTATGATTACAAAATCTCTTGAAAATGCTCAAACCAAAATAGAAGGATTCAATTTTGACTCGCGAAAACATATTCTTGAATACGACGATATATTGAATCATCAAAGGAAGATAATATATGATAAGCGGAGGCATATTCTTTTAGGTTCTCTAGATGAGGTAGAGGTAAAGGTCAAAGAAATAATAGGCGATGATGCCAATCTCAATAAGGTCGTTGTGGATAAGATGGTAGTGGTAGGTCGAGAGCGTTTTCTTACGGTAGTTCGTCAGCTTATGCTACAAGCGATTGATATGTATTGGGTGGAACATCTTGAAGTTATGGACTATACTCGTTCAAGTGTCAATCTTCGCGCTTATGGGCAAAGAGACCCTCTGGTTGAATACAAAAAAGAAGGTTTGCGTTTATTTAGAGAAATGCAAACAGCTATTGATAATCAGATTATAAATCTTCTACCGCATGTTGCGGGAGGAGTCATAACACCGGAAGCGATGGAATTGAAAGAAGTCCACGAGCAAGCGAGGATAATAGGTGAAGGAGATGGAAGTAGTGGGTCAAATACTGGCAGGCAAAATAGTGGACAGAATGGTGGGCAAAATCTTGGGAAGAATGGTGTTCCCGTCTCGGTTGCGAAGAAACCAGAAGTTGGAAGAAATGACCCATGCCCTTGCGGTTCTGGAAAGAAATACAAAAAGTGTCATGGCAATTAAACCAAAATGTGATAAATGCAGGAAAGAACTGAATGAATTTGGCGGGATTTTATTGAGTCCACCTAAGAAAAATATAGTGAAGAAGTTCCATTTATGTATAGAGTGTTATAAAGAGATTTCGTCAGAAATAGATGTAAAATAAAAGAAAATCATTCTTTATCATTGAAAAAAGTCACCACTTCTGCTACACTATTCCCATGAATGCTTCCTCCGCACATCATTTCTTTACAGGGCTACTTCTAGCAGTAGCTATTCTCTCTGTGCTTATATTTCTTCCTTTTCTTACCCCACTTATCTTGGCTCTTGTACTTTCAATCATCTTTGGTCCAGTTTATCGTTTTCTATTGAAAATATTTTTTGGAAATGAAGAGAGAAGCACATTCGCGTCCCTCATGACTTTATTTCTTGTCATCCTGATAGTCCTCATTCCCGGATTTTTCATAGTAGGAAAGTTGTACAATGAAATACAAGATATGTATTATTTCCTTACCGAAGAATCCAGTCGTTCATCAGTCATAGTTTTTCTAAATTCGGCTTCGGATTGGCTTTCCAACGCTTTCTTGAATATATATCCTTCTATATCATTTGACTCGTTTAATATTACTGATTATCTGCAACTTGGAGTGGAATGGGCTTTCTCAAATGTTGATACTCTGTTTACAGGAATTGGGAAAGTTGTTATGGGTCTTTTTATCACCTTCCTTGCATTATTCTATTTTCTGCGCGATGGAAAAGAATTTAAACGCCAGCTCATAGCTCTGAGTCCTCTTGTTGATACTGATGATGAAAGAATTTTGAAACGACTGGAACAAGCGGTTTATTCTATCATTGCTGGAAGTCTTGTGGTCGGAGTCATACAAGGCATTCTTACAGGCATAGGTTTCGCTATTTTTCATGTCCCAAATCCAGTGGCTTGGGGAAGTGTCGCCGCCGTAGCCGCTCTTATACCTGGCATTGGCACAGCGCTTGTCCTCATTCCCGGCACTCTCTATCTTTTTTTCACAGGGTCTGCGGTTTATGCTCTCGGACTTCTTATTTGGGGAATGTTGGCAGTGGGATTGATTGATAATCTTCTCGGACCAATACTCATCAATAAGGGAATAAAAATACATCCTCTTGTCATTCTTCTTTCTGTGCTTGGCGGCTTGTCTTTTTTTGGAGCAATCGGCTTTATATTAGGACCTCTGGTACTGGCTTTTCTCTTCGCTCTCTTGGAAATTTATAGAATATCGCGTTCCCCACAGATTCAACAGTAATATGGCGTTTTTAGATGAGATTAGTATTCATATAAAAGCTGGCAACGGCGGTTCTGGCGTAGTTCGCTGGTTACATGAAAGAGGCAAAGAATTTGCTGGTGCCTCTGGAGGCAACGGCGGACGCGGTGGAGATGTCTACGCGCGGGCTATTCGCGACCTTAATATTTTAAATAGATATAAAAACGCCAAAGAATTTTTCTCTGAAAATGGCGGAGATGGAATGAGAAATAGCATGCATGGCAGAAATGGCAAAGACCTCATAATTGATTTACCTATAGGAACAATCGTCACAAATTCCAAGACAGGAGAGATTGTGAATCTTCTTGAAGACAATCAAAAGGTCATGATTTTGAAAGGTGGACGAGGAGGTTTGGGGAATGAACATTTCAAAGCGTCCACAAACACTACTCCAAAAGAATCAACAAACGGGACTCTTGGAGAAGAAGCGAATTTTCATATTGAACTTGAGCTTGTCGCAGACGCCGGTCTTATAGGTCTGCCTAATGCTGGCAAATCTTCTCTTCTGAACGCTCTTACAAATGCTAATGCAGAGGTTGGCAGTTATGCTTTTACCACCCTTGAACCAAATCTTGGCGCTCTTTCCGGAGGTTTTGTCATAGCTGATATTCCGGGACTTATAGAAGGCGCTTCGGAAGGCAAGGGTTTGGGATATAAATTTTTGAAGCATATAAAAAGGACTAAACGACTCTTTCATCTTATATCGCTTGAATCATGTTTTTCATCAGATTCTGATTTATCTTTATCTTCCAAAAATGAGGATATTGTATCTCAATATAAAACTATCAGAAATGAACTTGCAAAATATGGACAAGGACTTGATAAGAAAGAAGAAACTATTGTTTTAACCAAGACGGATATGGTGGACGATAAGACAGTAAAATCTGTCCAAAAGAAAATATCCAAATTAAATGAAGACATTTTGACGGTTACAGTTTTGGATGACAATTCTATAAAAGATATTTCAGATGAGATTGTAAAGAAATTGAGGAAATAGTAGTATAAGGGTATATGAAAGATACTGAGAAAAGTCCCGAAAAAGATGACGAAAAATCTGCTAGTAAATATATAGTTACTATTGGCTTAGAAATTCATGCCGAGCTCAAAACGGTTTCAAAAATGTTCTGTTCATGCAAAAATAATCCGGATGAGGAAAAACCAAATGTTAATATTTGTCCAATATGTCTAGGTCACCCCGGCACTCTTCCTGTATTAAATAAAGAAGCTATTAAGCATGTCTTAAAAATAGGTTATGCGGTAAAAGGGAATATCGCTGATTTTACCGAATGGGATAGGAAAAACTACTTTTATCCTGATATTCCAAAGGGTTATCAGATAAGCCAGTACAAATATCCCCTTGTCTCCGGAGGAGAATTGGCGGGGGTAAAATTGACTCGCATACATCTAGAAGAAGATACGGCTCAATCTACGCACGATACGCATCATAAGAGTTTGGTAAACTTTAATAGAGCTGGAGTACCATTGATGGAGCTTGTTACCGAGCCGGTCATTCATACAGCGGAGACAGCTGTAAAATTTGCCAAAGAATTGCAATTGCTATTGCGTTATCTTGGGGCAGGGGAGGCCAATATGGAAAAAGGAGAACTGCGTGTTGAGGTCAATATTTCTGTAGCAAGTGAAGAGGACACAGAAACAAAGAAATTTGGCACAAAAGTAGAAGTGAAAAATCTAAATTCTTTCAAATCTGTAGAAAGGGCTATTGCCTATGAGATAGAAAGACATACCGAGATTCTATCAAACATAATGGAAGATAAGGATGGATGTGGTGGAGACAAGAAAGACAGAATTGAAGAAAAAGATGAAGACGGAAAAAATAAAGAAAAAAAGATTATAGGAAGTCAAGAAATAATACAAGAAACAAGAGGTTGGGATGAGGATAAAGGGAAGACTTTTTCCCAGAGGACGAAGGAGGATTCTCATGACTACCGTTATTTTCCAGACCCTGATATCCCAAAATTGAAAATAAGCGAAATTGAGGAATTTGATGATAAACACATTACAAAAGAAATTCCAGAACTTCCATGGGAAAAAAGAGATAGATTAAAAAAGGAATTCGGGTTGACCGACAAAGAGACAGAAGTATTGGTAGAGTCTGTTTCAGTGGGGGAGTATTTTGAAGAAGTTGCAAAGAGATTAAAACTCAATAAGACATTATCTCGGCTTGCAGTGAACTACATTCTTTCAGATTATCTTGGTCTACTCAAAAGAGAAAACAAAGATGAAAAAGGAAAAGATATTAAAACTATTTCTACGGAAAATTTCGCGAAGCTCTTGACGATGATTGAAAATAAAAAGATTTCGTCCAGAGGAGCGAAAGATATACTTTCGATTATGAGCACGAATAATTTTGCAGGATTGACTGCTGAGAAAGAAAATTCTGACCCAGAAAAGATTGCAGAAAGATATGGCTTGATACAGAAGAGTGATGAAGGCGAGATGAGAAAAATTGTCCAACAAATAATTGAAGCGAATATGACAGTGGTTGATGATTATAAAAAAGGAAAAATTTCCGCTCTGCAGTTTTTAGTGGGACAGGGAATGAAAGTTACAAAGGGCTCTGCCAACCCAGAAGTATTAAAGAAAATTATCATTGAAGAGATTGATAAATAGAAAATACTTCCACTTCTTTTTCTATGAACTACTCGTTATCAAGATGTTTGACTACGAGTTTTCTGACCTCACTTCTAGAAGGTCTTCTATGCCCGCGACTTGACTCTATTTCAATCAATAATTCTTCCAAATGTTCTACTTTGTAGACTCTATAATTACTTATAGGATGACGACCTGCGGGGAACTTACCGCTGTTATCCCAATTGCGAAGTGTAAGAGGCGATACTCCTAATATTTTTGCTGCTTGCTTAATTGTTATGTATTTATTCTCCATAATATTTAGTATTTATATTTATTATTAAACCTTAATATAGATTATAACATCTTTAGTATGATTTACTAATGATTTATCCACATTATATATGTATATATAGTTTATTAAGCTAGTATATGAAAGATATTGTAAATATATGACATTTATCATAAATAATAATGATAGTTATAGAATAGTCCTGCCGTATCATTATTAGAGATTATTTGAATAATTATGTCTTATTCTAGGGAAAGATATAAAAATAAGGCTTTATCTTGGGAGTTCTAGTTTGTGGTCAAGGCACTGTTCTGTTTATCTCAGTTGTTTTCTTTCTTGAGAGATTGATTTTATCCACTCCCATATTTCATCACCTCCCATATTTATCAACTGATGATATGTTATCCACATATTTTTTAGCAAAAATCTATCCGAGATGGGGTATAATTATTGATAAGAAAATATGAAAGATAATCTTATTCTAGAAGGTA
>DATDZD010000030.1:0-4113 GCA_036516895.1 Minisyncoccota bacterium
AACTAATATCTCGTTTTGTGGCGCCTATAGCTTTGCGCAGACCTATTTCTCTAGTTCTCTCGGTGACGGTTGTAAGCATCATATTCATAATACCAATGCCACCAACTACAAGTGAAATACTAGCTATTGCCGCTAGAAAAAGAGTGAAAGCATCAGTTACTTGATTCAATGTTCCAAGAATATCAGCTTGAGAGATAATAGAAAAATCTGGCTCATCCAAACGATGTTTTTTTGTCAGAAGTTCGGTAGCAATATCTCTTATATCATTCATCGTGTCTTTATCAGAGACATTTATGGCAATAGTTGAAAGATAGTCCACCCCAGTCAAAATCTTTTGCATTGTTGATAACGGCACAAATATCATATCGTCTTGATTGGCAAAGCCAGAACCGCCTTTTGATTGGATAAGTCCAATGACTCTAAATATAACGCCATTTATTTTTATTGTTTGTCCCAATGGTCCTTGGTCTTGTTCAAAATCCTGCCCCGATTTTTGTTCTCCGAAGAGATCTTTGGCTACTGTTGATCCAAGTACTGCCACTTTTGCCAAACTGTTTGATTGGTTTTCGGTGAAAAAGACTCCCTCGGACATTGTCATATTTCTGATCAGAGCATAATCTGATACTGTGCCTATGACGGTAGAATTTGTATTATTGCCAAAAGAAGAGACAATCTGGAATTTTCTATCAAGTTCAGGGGCAACAAGCCCCACTCCATCTATTGATTTTATAACATCAATGTCTTCATTTTTTAGACTTTGTGCCGCTCCTCGTCCTGAAGAAACGATACCTCTCCCTGGTTGAAGAGCTCCCGGAAATACAGTTAGGAGATTTGAGCCAAGTCCTTCAATGCTTGATTGTATTGATGCTTGCGCTCCTTGACCTATTGATACCATAGCGATTACTGAACCAATACCAATGACAATACCAAGCATAGTGAGGGCGGTGCGCACTTTATTTGCGGTTAGTGATGAAAGCGTCTCTTGTAAAATGTCGCGAGTAGTCATGTTATTTTTTAAATTAAAGTTATTTTGTCTAAAATTTTGAGAATCATATTTTGAAAAATGATGTGTTCAATATTACATATTAAAGATAAGACCATCTCTTATATGAATAATTCTTCTGGCATGATTTGCAACTTCTTGTTCATGTGTAATAAGAATTATCGTGCAACCAAATTCTTTATTTAAGCGTTCAAATGTAGCAAGGACAATGTTGCCTGTCTGTGTATCTAGATTTCCTGTTGGTTCATCCGCCAATATGAGAGATGGCTTATTGACTAAAGCGCGGGCAATGGCTACTCGCTGTATTTGCCCACCAGAAAGTTGATTTGATTTGTAATTGAAACGATCTTCTGTCATGCCGGCGTTTTTGAGAGCTTCGTATGCAAATTTCTCTCTTTCGTTTTCTGGAATATTTTTATATATAAGAGGCAAGGTGACATTTCGGAGTACTGTGGCGCGCGGAAGGAGATTGAACGACTGAAAGACAAAGCCAATTTTATCCCTCCTAATATTTGCAAGTTCGTCATCAGTCAATTTTGATATATCTTGTCCGTCCAATATGTATGTTCCTGAACTTGGTGTATCAAGAGCTCCGAGAATATGCATGAGCGTAGATTTTCCCGAACCAGACGGACCCATAATAGCGACGAACTCCCCATCTTTTATGTCAAAACTTATTCCGCGCAGGGCATTGGTTTCATTATCACCATTTGTATATTTTTTGGTAATATTTTTTATTTCTATCATTTTTAATTCATATTTATTTCAAATTGATCTGAGATTTGTCTCTACTTTTTAATTCTACTAGCGAGCGGTATTTGTGGTGTTTGTCGTGCGTGTCGCTCCTGTTCTATTGGCATTCTGAATAATATTTCTCTGACTTCCTCCTAGACTGCTAAATATGGTTGGGGTAGAGGATTGATTTGGTAAAGTTCCGCCTACCACTGTCCTGACTATTATTTCTTGACCTTCATCTAGACCGCCTGTAATCTCTGTATTTATGTCATCTGATTCTCCGATAGTGACTATTTGCTTCTGTGGAATTTCGTTTGAGTCAAAAATTTCAACATAATTATTTCTGTTTTTTCCACTACCCTGGCTTTTGACGGCATTAGAAGACACTACCAAAATACCAGTTTTTTCTTTTGTAGTAATAACAGCGTCAATACTCATTCCCGGGCGTATACGCAAATCATCGGTCTCAAAAGAAATTTTTATGTTGTATGTCACAACTCCCTGATTAGCTGTTCCTACCAGGTCTACTTGAGTTACTTTTCCATTTACTTTTATCCCCGATACGGCATCAAAAGTGAGTAAGACTTTTTGTCCATTTTCTACTTTTACCGCGTCTACTTCATTTAGTGGGATATTGGTTATTTTCTGATTGCTAGAAATGGTAGCTATGACTGTGCCGTTATTTGCTTGTTCATAAATATGTACTGGGATTCTGCCGATCACTCCTTCAAAAGGCGCTTTTATGAAATATTTAGAATAAGTTTTTTCTTTCTGTTGAAGCGATAATTTCTCTGCTTGAATATCCAGTTCATCTGCTCCATCCGTAAGTTTTTGTAGTGTATCGTTATTGCTTGCTATTGAATTTTTGGCACCAAGTAAAGAGGATAAATCGTTATTTATCTGTTCTGACCATGTTTTGATATTTACAGCAGATGATATAGACCCTGAAGTATTGTATTCTGGTTGATTAGTGGAAATATATGTAATGGCCGATTGAGCGTCTTTTAATGCTTCCGATACTTTTTTAATAAAGTCGTATGTCTTTGAAATCATTGATTCAATGCTTGATGTGGCACTAGTTTTTGTGAGATTGTTGTATTCTATTAATATTTTTGCGTAGTCATTGTCTGCAATTCCATAACTCACATTGGCGCTCCATCTGTAACTTTTTCCTGTTTCGGACATTTGTGTTGAATTCTGGTCACTGAGATACCCATCTCTACTGGTAAAAAGATCTTTCAATCCGCTTATGATAGTAGGCGTATGAAGAAAAGTATTTGATATTGAACCAAACGCATCGCTATACGATTTTGTTAAATTATTCTTTGCGTTTGCGATGTCCCCTTCTTTTGCCGGTTTTGTCAGTTTGGCGTAGGAAATGCGGGCATTTTGTAAATCCACAAAAGCATCTCCGGAATCCAGTGTCGCTATAATGTCTCCGGTTTTGACTTTTTGACCTACTACAGATTTTATTGAGATGACTTTTCCCGAAACTTCGCTTGTGATATCAAGCTGGTTTTCTGAAGAAACTTGTCCGCTACCAGTGACCGTCTGTGATATGGTTCCTTTGTGGACTTTACCAAGAATGTATTGAGGGGAAGCGGTGGTGCTAAAAAGGGAATATAGAATGTAATAAATAATGATAATAACGGCTAATATGGCTACAACGCTTGTTTTTTTGTGACCCAGACCATATTTTTTTACTTTAGATAGAAAATGTTTCATTTCAATATGATATCACCCATTTCGGGGATAAAGAGCTTGACTTTTAGTACATATATGTGCTATAATGCTGTCATATCACAAAGCGTGTGCTTTGTGTAAAAGACTTTGTTTGAAACTTAAGATCAAATAAAGTACGAAAAAACAAAAAACAACAAAACAAAGAAAAAAACAAAAGGTAGGAACACCTTGTTCTTTGCGAAAGCGAAGGACTAAAACTAAAAAAAAGGAAGTTCTGTGAAAAAAATGTTTGCAGTGTCGATATTGGCCGTCGGGATTTTATTCCTGACGGGGTGTGGAACGACCGGGGCGTACCAAGAGGGGTCCCTCAGGTGGAGGGGTCCCATGGGACAGTTCCCGTGGAGTTCTCAAACTCAGTCGCAATCGCCGGTTTCGGCGGTGGGGATGTCCACATTTCCTCCGGACCCTGTCCGGAGGAGCTCCACATTTATCAGTTCTTTGACTGGCGACTATACATATTCGCATAGTCAGGGGACAGATAATTCGGCTTCCCGAAGCTTTGACCCTTATGCGGGTCCCCGGGAGGATTGGAGGCAAAGTACATACAACAATACGTACGAAAGTTACCACCCGAGACCCATGTGGTCTTCCCTGGTGTTCAATGCACCGTTGGTGATTCCATCGGTGGTTCC
>DATDZD010000031.1:0-3205 GCA_036516895.1 Minisyncoccota bacterium
TATTCAATATGTCAGTATCGTTATTCGGATAATTTACTAATTGTCCAGAAACATTTGAAGTGGTGGTAGAAAAAGTCCCTCCGCTAGACCCGCCTCCCGAACCGCAATCGCTAGTCGCTGCCGAAACCACGCCACTGCTATCTACATGAAGACATCTGGTAGAACCAGTCAAGCTGGTCAAAATCAAACCGCCTAAATAAGAATTACCGGAAGAAGTGATAGCTGTGGTGGAAGCGTATGGAAAAATGGAAGCTGTGGTAGATGTGGCGATAAAATATCCCGCCAAAGCGGAATTGCCAAGGGCAGACGAGCCCTCAACAGAAAGTCTGGCGTATGGAGTCGTCGTGCCTACGCCAAGATTCCCTCCCGAAAGAATAGAGAGGACACTGCTTGAGCTTGGTCCAAAAAATTCAGCGATTTTGCCGGCGCCATTTTGGACAAAAGTCAAGAAGGTTGATGCTGTGCTTGTGGAATTTGTCGCGTCTGCTCGTAAAAATTGTTCACTGCTTATATTATCCAAAGTATCAGCCACAAAGGCCGCTGGAACAGCTCCAAGTTTTTTCCTGGGACTCATTTCCCCATCCCAAGAAGGAGTGCTTGCCGACCCTCCTATTTCCACACCAAGATAAAGAGTTTGATTGAAATCAACAGAAGTTAAAGCAGTAGTGCTTCCAAGCATAGTGCTGAAAAGTCCACTTGTAATGGATATACGACTATCTGTTCCGCTTCCGCCACAAGTAGAACCACTGTCCGAAGAATAACACCAAGTTTCTGTCCAAATAGGACTTCCCCCAGTGAGAGCGGTATAAAGTTTGAAACGAATATTGTAACTCCCGTCAGACACAGCAGCCGTATCGGAGCTATTGGCAAGCTTGCCCTGATAATTCATTTCTTTATTTATAGCGGCGAAAGCGTTTGGAGCATATTGGAAAAAAAGACCAGCACTTGAAATTATTATCAAAATGATTCCAATATAAGCATTTCTTTTCTTCCTATTTTGTAATACAAAAAAGATAATGACCATAAACGCCAAAAGGAGAAGAGAAATCATTCCGTAAAGAATTTTTTGATTTTCTAGCAAACTTCCAAAAATATTTTTTGCTTCTCCAAGAGCAAAAGCGCGAAGCTCTCCATTTAGACGCTTCAATCCCTGATTTTTATAATCAAGAATAATAGCGTTCAATTTATAATTTCCGCTTCTCTCAAGAGAAGCAATAGTGGCGGTATAAGCGGTGTTGTCTTTGTTGACACGAAGCAAGAAAGTAAATACTTTTGAAGAATCTTCTGGGTCAGAAAGAGTGATGGCGATAGTCTTTAATATTTCCGGAACCTTTTTATAATCCAACTGCACAATCAGATTTTTCTTGGCGTCAATCGCCACTGTATTTCCTTGATGAACAATCTTTCTACCATCTTGAATAAAATCAAAATCAAAAAGAGAAAGAGCGGATATGGCGGGATGAACAATTTCCGCTTGTGGAATATCTGAGAAAGGGTCTTCTGATTCTTTATAGATAATTTCTCCCGCAATAGGTATGCGAGCTTGCGCCAAAACTCCGGATGAATATTCTCCGCTAATATTTTTGGCGAAAATAGCGTAATAATATCTAACGCCTGAAATCACATCATTGTCAATCGCCTGCTTTCCATCTCCTTCAAATATCACTTCTCCATCATAAATATCGGATGGGAAAAATTTATCTGAACGAACAATCATGACAGAAACAATTCCGCTATTTTGCGGATATTCCCAATTAAGCAAAATGCTTTCAGAAAGAGGAATAGCGGTGAAATTCAAAATATTGACAATAAAAGATGTTGTTGAAACATAGCCACTGCCGCCACTATAAGCTATTGCCGGTTCAGGTGTAGCTGTGGGAGTTGCTGTGGGAGTCGTCGCCACAGTTGCTTGTTGATAACCAGCATGAAGATTGTTGCTTACGGCTTCCAAATCTCCAGTAGCTATTTCTCCGACTGTATCTTCTATAGAATATGAATCTGAAGACGAACGAGTTCCCGAGAAATTGACACTATCGCTTAATATCTCGTAATTATCACTAGACATATTCTCGGCAAACGCCAAATTTGCGAAAGAAAAATTGAAAAACACGACTAAAATAATGCCGAGGTAAAGAGTTCTTTCAATTATTTTGCGCAAAAGTAAAATCATATGCTATTTTTGTTTTTTTCATCATTTGTATTCTGACTTGTTTTTTCATCCGTATTTTCATCTGTTTTTTCTTTGACTGGAACAAGAACATAGACAAAATCATTTCCATTATTCTTTTTAAAAACAGGAGTGATGACTCCAGCTGTTCCGCTTCTGTCAGGATGGATGCTGACTTCATCAGAAAAATAATTCCTTATTTTCAACTTTGATTGCTCATCATCATATGTTGATTGTGACGAAGGTATCACTCCTATGCCATTCAGATTGGCAAGAGAAGTAGTCGTGCCGGTGGAAAAATTATTGTCAGGAGAATTTGAATAAATATTTTCAGAGATATTTCTGCCGGGAGAGAAATAATAAGAAAGTCGGTTGGACATGGAGTTAAACCCTCCCAAGATTTTATCCAAAATTCCTTTAGCAACAGAAATAACAGAAGCTTGTGAAGAAACTCTGTCTCCATATCCGGCGGGAGAAAAAGAAATGGCAAAAATGAGTCCGCTTGTCACTATGGCGAAGATAACTAGAACAACTAATGTGGTGTTGAAAAAAGATGCTTTGTTAGCGTCAAAATAAAAAGAAGGGTGAAGGGAAAGATTTGAAATAGATTTCGGAAGAGCAAAATTTGACGGTGCTCTTTTCTCAAGAGCTGGTAAAAAGTGTCCTTTTTCTGATTCATACTTAAATGATGATTTTTGGTCTGGATTTTTATTTGAGACTGTAGGTGAAGGTAAAAATAAAGTGGAAACATCAGCTGTCAAATCCAATAGTTCACTTTTCTTTTCTATATCGTTATCGTTATGATTATTATCATTTGAGATATTCTTTAATATTTTCTCAACATTCAATACCTTCTTCTCTGCTACATTTTTAACAGATGACACTCTCTTCTCTGATACAGAATCAACAGCAGATTGTCGGTGAGCAAGAAGAGATTCTTCTGTAACAAACCATGACCTGCCAACCATACGGCAGTCTAGTTTTTCAGAACGACAAAGTTGACCAATATAATCTTGAGCATAATTTATTATCTTGGCA
>DATDZD010000032.1:0-3508 GCA_036516895.1 Minisyncoccota bacterium
CGACCTAGTGAAAAAATACCAAATAATCCATCAAACAGGAAGGAACAATTTCAATTCGGTAAAAGAAACTGTAAGTGTAGTCCTAAAGGATAATAAGGACTCTTATCATTATCATCCTTTTGATTATTTGAACGATTTGGCTTTGAGAATGTCTGCGGGAATAGCGGAAGTAGTCATTTCTAGAGCCGGTTCCACTATATTTGAAATTGCTTCTTGGGGTTTGGCTTCTATCATCATTCCGTTACCACTAGAAGTTAGCCACGACCAAACTGAAAACGCTTTTTCATACGCTAGAGCTGGAGCATGCACGGTTATTGAAGAACACAATCTAAGTTCTCATATCTTAACCTCTGAAATTGACAATATTGTCAACAATGTGTCTTTAAAGGAGAGAATGCGCTCTTCCGCCAAGCAATTTAGCCATTCTGACTCCGCTACGAAGATTGCAGATGTTCTTCTTGAGATAGCACTGGAACATGAACACTAGTTATGATATACTTTTAGGATAAAGAGATTATTAGAAATTTAATAAATAATTAAAAAAATATGGAACCAGAACAAGGAATAAAGTCTTGGCAGTGGGTAGTGACTGTTATAGTCATAGTTATCTTAGTAATATTGGGTTATTATATGTTAAAAGGCGGAAGCAATACCCCAACTGTAACGGAAACACCTTCCGCGACAGATACATCGGATACAACTTCAAACGAAATAAATCGCATAGTCGTTTCTGACCAGTATCCTGGAAATATCGTCTATGTTTCTTCAGTTCAATTGGAAAATGGCGGTTTTGTAGTGATTCATAAAGACGACAACGGAACTCCCGGAGCAGTTATCGGCTCTGGATACTTTGACAAAGGCATCAACCCAGGAAAAATCACTCTCACAGCAACTACAGTAGAAGGAGGAGTATATTACGCCATGTTACATTCTGATGACGGTGATAAGAAATTTGACGCAGTTAAAGACATTCCTTTGAAAGACACAAAGGGTAATATCATAATGAAACTTTTCCGTGCTACAGCAGGAATTAGAGAAATAAAGGGATAGTTTGATAAAAATAGATTATTTTATAAAAAAATAATTTAAAGAATTGTAGAGCAAGAAACGCCAAAATAAAAGGCGTTTTTTGTATGCTTTCATGAAATGCCCTCATGTTATAATTGCATGCTATAATCACTGTAATACTTATAAATACATGTCTAAAGATAATCAAATAATAACTCGTTTTGCTCCATCTCCGACCGGTTTTCTTCATATTGGAGGAGTACGAACGGCGCTTTTTAGTTATCTTTATACTAGACAAAATAAAGGCAAATTTATCTTGAGAATAGAAGATACTGATAAAGCCAGAAATAGAGAGGAATGGACAAAAGGTATTATAGACGACCTCGCATGGCTTGGACTA
Source organism: Minisyncoccota bacterium (assembly GCA_036516895.1). Taxonomy (GTDB): domain Bacteria; phylum Patescibacteriota; class Minisyncoccia; order Phycocordibacterales; family PALSA-1337; genus CAIOGI01. The sequence continues at coordinate 1,409 of DATDZD010000032.1, forward strand.
AAGCATGATACTATCGCTATACAATCCAAAAGAGTAAAACTCCATACAGAATATCTCAGAAAACTCATAGATTCAGGTCATGCTTATGTTTCAAAGGAAATACCAAAAGAAGAAGGGCAACGAACAGAAGTAATACGCTTCAATAATCCAAATAAAAAAATAAAATTCAACGATATCATCAGAGGAGAAATAGAATTTGATACTACGGAATTGGGAGATTTTGTTATTGCTAGAAGTATTGACGAGCCACTTTATCATCTGGCTGTTGTTGTGGATGATATTGATATGGGTATTACTCATATTATTCGTGCCGAAGAGCATATTTCAAACACTCCTAGGCAAATTCTTATTATTGAAGTGCTTGGCGCCAAAAGACCTGTCTATGCACATCTACCTCTCATACTTGCTTCTGACAAAAGCAAACTTTCAAAACGCAAACATGGTGAAAGCGTCTCTTTGACTTATTACAGAAGCTTGGGATATTTACCAGATGCTCTAATAAATTTTACGGCTCTCATGGGTTGGAATCCTGGAACAGAACAGGAGATTTTTTCTCTAGATGAACTTATTTCACAATTCAAAATAGAAAAAGTCCAGAAAGCTGGAGCTATATTTAATGTAGAAAAGCTGAATTGGGTGAATAAGAAATATATAGAGAAGCTTGACCGAGAAACATTTCTCACACACGCGAAACCCTTTATTCCAAAGGATATTTCCGAAATGACCATTATGAAACTTCTACCACTTATTCAAGAAAGAATCTCATATTTTGGTCAAATTACAGAATTATTGAAAGGCGAACTCTCTTTTGTCTATCCTCTGGCTGATTATGACAAAAATAAGCTCATGTGGAAAAAAGAGAAAAATATAGATGAGACAAAAAGTCATTTGAAAAAAGTAATTGACTTGGTTTCTCCAATCCCAGATAAAGATTTTATAAAAGAAAAAATAAAAGAAGTGGTCTGGCCTTATGCTGAAGAAAAGGGAAGGGGCAATGTCCTCTGGCCGATGCGTTTCGCCCTGTCTGCAAAAGAGCATTCTCCCGACCCATTTATCGTGTCTGAAATCGTAGGAAAAGACGAAACTCTTAAGAGGTTGACTATAGGATATGAACTTATATAAATGTCTCGCAAAATATTACGCAAAGATATTTTCTAGATATTTTGTCATTTCAATGAATCATTTTATATACTTTGTATTTGGACTTATTTTCATATTTTTTTCTCTCTTTTTAATATCCCCATTTCTTTCGGTTAAAGATTCATCTCTTTTTTCTCCTTTCTCTTTCTTAAATTCTAAATTTGGACTTATTTTTCAAATAGCCAAAGCTCAAACTATAGACGAATTGAAAAGTAAAATAAGCGAGAAAAATGATGATATCAAGAAACTTGAAGAAGAAATAAGGGGTTACCAAAATGAGATTGATGGTCTAGGTAAACAAGCCGATTCTCTCAAAAACACTTTGGCAGGACTTGATTTATCAAGAAAAAAGCTGGAAACTAGCTTGGCTATAACAGAAAACAAAATAACGGCTACAAATCTTGAAATAAAACAACTTGAACAACAGATTGACGATAAAGATGAGAGGATAGACCACAGCAAAAGGGTTATAGCCCAATCTCTTTCCGCTATTTCTCAAATAGATTCGGCTTCTGTCTTGGAGACTATGCTTGGTCAAGAGACTTTTTCTGAAGTCTGGAATAAAGCGGATGAACTCAATACTCTCCAAGTAGACATTGGAGACCGTATCCATGAATTGCAGAATATAAAGAGTTCGCTTGAGGATAATAAGAAGAAAACCGAGAGTAAAAAAGCCGAATTGGTATCTTTGAAGAAAGATTTGGCCAATCAGAAGCAAATACTTGCCGAAACCATCAAAGAAAAAAATACTCTTCTATCGTCAACCAAAAATACCGAATCAAATTACAAAAAAATACTTTCAACAAAACAAGCCCAAAAAGACGCTTTTGAAAGAGAGGTGGCAGAATATGAATCAGCTTTGAGAATCGCCATTGACCCTGGCAAAATCCCTCATACTGGTTCAGGCGTCCTTCTTTGGCCTCTTGATAAAATAAGAATTACACAATATTTTGGCAATAC
>DATDZD010000033.1:0-5561 GCA_036516895.1 Minisyncoccota bacterium
CTAGTCCGACAATCTCGGCATCGTGAGCATGTGCCTCAGTAAATGTATGACCTTTTACATCATCTATAAGCTGGGCATATATAAACTTATTTGAACGGAAGACAGAAAATCGTGGTCGTTCTTTTGTGCCAGAAATAACAGACCTAATTCTTTTATGTCTGCGCGCTATCTTCATTTGTTTTAATTTGCTTGTATTCATATATTTTTAAAATATTTTCTATGCCTTTTCTGTAATTCATTTAACTACACCGACTTCTTGCCCTGCTTTCTGCGGACAACCTCATCGCTATAGCGTATTCCCTTTCCTTTATATGGTTCGGGTTTTTTCAAAGCATGAATTTTGGCAGTAAATTGCCCGACACTCTCGCAGTCTATTCCTGAAATCGTTATAACATTTTTTTCTGCTGTAACTTTCAAATTATCAGGAATTATAACCTTTATAGGATGAGAGAATCCCAAAGCAAGATTGAGCTCTCTACCTTTGACTTCAGACTTGAAACCGATACCTTCTACAATAAGTTTCTTCTGATAAGGAGTATTGACACCCGCAAGCATATTCTTCAAATGAGCAGCGTATGTTCCCCACAAAGCCATAATATCCAGAGATTGACGAGTTGGAGTAAGAGTAACCTCGTTATTTTCAATCTTTATTTCAATTTCTGGACGAAAGATTTTCTTCAGCTCTCCAAGTGGTCCTTTTACAGTGATAACTCCGCTAGAATAATTAACTTCTGTTTTTAGTGGAATCGGTATTGGTTTTTTCGCTATTCGTGACATATTTTTATATTTTTGATATCTTATTTTGTTGATATTTTTATTACCAAATTTTAAATAAGATTTCCCCTCCGATTCTTTGTTTTTTAGCATCAACATCTAAGAGTATTCCTCTAGGAGTAGATAAAACTGTATTTCCAAATCCACTCTTGAACATGCGTATATCTTTTGCTTTTTGATATATGCGTTTTGATGGTTTTGAAATACGATCCACTCCATGTACTCTCGGCTCACTGTCATTATATACAAGCCCTACTTCCAAAGTCTTCATAATTTTTTTACCTTTCTTTTCAACATTAGAAACATATCCCCCTTTTACCAAGACATGCGCAATAGATTCTTTGAGAGCAGAATAAGGAACTTCAATAGATAACTTTCTGGCATCACTTGCGTTTTTTATACTAATTATGAAATTTGAAATTGGGTCGGTTACCATAAAATCATGATGTAAATTATTACCAAGAAGATTTCTTTATGCCAGGAATAACTCCTTCGTTGGCAAATTCTCTAAAACAGATACGACATAAATCAAAATCTCTCATATAGCCGTTTTTTCTACCGCAACGGAAACAACGACGCACTACTCTTGATGCGAATTTTGGTACTTTCTTTGCTCTTGCTTTTACTGATTCTTTTGCCATATAAGTTAATGTTTTTCTGACACTTTTGGCTCATGTAGCCAACTCTTTGCAAATAAAATGGGGATTGGTTAGCTTGCTTCTACGGGTCAGACCGAGAATAGGGCTTCCAATCGCTATATTTATGTGTTTTCTACTATATCAAATGTATGGCTATAGTAGCAAACAATATAAAGAAAGTCAAAAACAAACAATACACCACGCCCTATTTCTTCCCCTGCTCTCCCTTCTTAAAGGGAAAACCTAAATACTCAAGAAAAGCTATGGTCTCTTCTTTATTCTTTGACGACACAACTATAGTCACCCCCATACCAAAAACATCTCTCAAATCTTCATCCGAAGTCTCTGTAAAGATAGTATGCTCTTTTATACCGAGAGTATAATTCCCCATTTCATCTACTGCTGTTCTTGAAATACCTCTAAAGTCTTTTGTGCGAGGAAGAGCTATATGAACAAGGCGGTCAACAAAATCACACATTCTTTTTCCGCGAAGAGTTATCTGAAAGCCAACAGGGTCGCCCTGACGGACCTTAAAAGAAGCGATGGACTTCTTTGCGCCGCGTAGAGCTGGCTTTTGTCCAGTAATCTTTGAAAGCCGGTCAGAAATCAATTCAATCTTTTTGTTATCTTTAAGAGAGCCAATACCGGTCGATACGACAACTTTTATAAGCCGTGGCGACTGCATAGGATTCTTCCAGCCAAATTTTTCCTTCATTCCCTTGAATGAATCTTTATTTAGTTCGTATGTCGTCTTTGGAGTTATTATTTTCATAAAATTAAAACCATTGGTTCTTATTATCTCTTAATTTCTGTTTTCTTTACTTCTTTCTTTTCTATCTTACTATTTTGCTTCTTATTTTGTCTTTTTCATTTCAGTTTCTAGCATAACATTTGAAACATCAATAGGCATAGTCTTCTCTATGATTTGACCCTTCTGTCCCTTCTGCTTTGGCTTTTGATTCTTCTTTATTATATTCACACCAAAGATAATAACCTTGTGCTCTTTTGGCATTGATTTTATAACTTTTCCGGTCTTGCCTTTGTCTTTGCCGGCGAGAACTATTACATTGTCATCTTTTTTTATAGTCATATTTGAAATTTAATAGAATTTCTGAATTATTAAAGTATCACTAAACTATTTCTGGAGCCCGTGACGCTATAGTCTGAAAGCCCTTTTCAGACATTTCTCTAGGGATAGGACCGAAGATTCGTCCGGCAATCGGTTCTTTTTTATCTTTCTCAAGGATGACAACAGCATTTTCATCAAAACGGATATATGAACCGTCTTTTCTACGGAAAGGTCTAGTTTGTCTCACAACAACCGCTTGAAGTATATCTTTTTTCTTTATAGTCTTTCTTGGTTCAGCTTTTTGGACAGAAAGAATTACCAGATCTCCGATTTCAGCATAGCGCTTTTTTGAACTTCCAAGCACTTTGAAAATACGACCTATCTTGGCTCCGCAATTATCAGTTATTCTTACTATTGAACGAGGTTGAATCATAGAAGTCTATAAAATTATCCGATGACTTTGAAAGATTTATGTTTTGAAATAGGTTTGCATGACTCTATAGTCACTTTGTCTCCTATTTTTTTTGTATTGCCTGGGTCATGCACCTTGTAACGCTTGCGTAGAGTAACATATTTTTGATATTTTTTATTTTTTACATAGCGCTCTACAAGCACAATGATAGTATCTTTCATTTTATCGGACACCACAAGACCAGAGAGAGTCTGTCTCTTTGGTGTTAATGAATTTTTTTGTGCTGTATTATTTTGCATGAATTATCTTCTTACTTTACTTTTGACTTCTTTTGTTTGTATATTTACAGATTCTTTTATTTTGCCAGATTCCTTGCGAACTCTGATTGAAAGTTCAGTCATAATGCGAGCAATGTCTTTGCGAAGAGTCCTACCGAGTTTTACATTTTTGATTTTGCTTCCAGTAGAGCCGAAACGAAAACCACGAATCTGCTCGCGCTTTTCAGCCATAAGTTTTGTCAAATCTCCCGCTGTTTTATCTTTGTATTCTTTCATATTAGTCATATTCGTAAGGATTATATCAGTTTCGGTTTACGACCTTTGTTTTAACAGAAATCTTTGTACCCGCCTTTCTCAATGCCTCTTGTGCTACCTTATCATCAACTCCGTCAATTTCAAAGAGAATGCGACCCGCTTTGACTGGAGCCACAAATCCAACTGGGTCGCCTTTACCCTTCCCAAGTTTGACTTCAGCGGGCTTTTGGGTAAATGGTCTGTCGGGAAAAATGCGCACCCAAACCTTTCCAGATTTCGTAGCGTAACGAGCCATGACCTTTCTAGCGGCTTCAATTTCATTTGAAGACAGTCTGCCATATTGAAGAGCTTTGAGCCCGTATGAGCCGAAAGAAAGCTCCACACCACGAGTTTCTACAGCAACAGCAAGCTTCTTTGTGTTTCTACGGCCAGTATGCCATTTGCGAAATTTAACTTTTTTTGGGAATAACATGGTATTAAAGGTATTAAAAATTATGAACGGGGATTATTGGCATTCTTCAAATCCTTTTCAAAAATCTGACCTTTATAAATCCAAACTTTAATACCGATATCTCCATATGTCATATGGGCTTTCTCTCTAGCAAAATCAATATCGGCGCGAAGAGTCTGCAAAGGAATACGACCTTTCTTTAAGTCTTCTTGCCTAGCCATATCTGCTCCTCCCAATCGTCCGGAGAGCTTGATCTTGGCTCCTTTCACTTCTCTGTTAGCAAGAACTTTCTCAAGTGTTTGTTTTATAACTCTCCTGAAAGGAAGTCGTTTCTCAAGACCTTCAGCTACTATCATAGCTACAATAGTGGCATTTGATTCTGGATTCTTAACTTCTTCAATATCAATCTTCAATTCTTGTCCAGCAAGCTTTATATCATTCTTTTTAAGCAAATTGAAAATCTTTTCTCTAAGTTTGACTGCTCCGTCTCCACTTCTACCTATAATCATTCCGGGGCGAGAACTTCTGATAATGATGCGAAGAGCTTTTTGATTTCTTTCTATTTGCACATCGGCCAAGAAAAATGTGCGGAGCTCTTTGACAAGAAATTGTCGTATAAGAAGGTCGGCTTTTAGAGCTGTGCGGTAGTTTTTATTTACGCCAAACCAACGACTTTTCCAATCTCTAATAATTCCTAATCTATGTGAATATGGGTGGACGGAGTGTGACATGTTATTATTTTTTTGCTATTTTTTCCTCTGATTTTTTATTTTCTTTCTTCTCTCGTATAGGAGCCAAGACAAGCAAAATGTGACTGGTGCGTTTGTTTATAGGATAAGCCATTCCACGAGCCCTAGGCATTCTGCGTTTCAAAATATATCCAACATCTACGCGCAATTCTTTTATGATAAGTTTGTCTTTTTCAATATTATAATTATTTTTGGCATTGGCGATAGCGGATTTGAGAAGACCGCATAGAGGGTCAGCAGCTTTTTTATCCAAAAAATTCAAAGTATCCAGAGCTTGAGAGACAAACTTGCCACGAACAAGATTTGCCACGCTACGGACTTTTCTTGGAGACTGTCTGAAATTTTTAAGTGATGCTGTTATCATGCTATTATTTTTTATAAGTTTTTGGCGGATATTGTATAAATTTTTGATTTCTTAATTTTTTCAGTTATCTCTATTTTTTGGGCGCTGGTGTAGCTACTGCCTCCTTCGCCGACTTTGCCGCATTGACTTCGGCTTCTTTGGCCTTCATCTCAATCTCCTTTTGCATTTTACCTCCATGCCTAATGAATTTTCTCGTAGGCGAAAATTCACCGAGGCGGTGTCCAACCATTTCCTCGGTGACCAAAACATCTATGTGTTGCTTGCCATTGTAGACGCCAAAGATAAATCCCACCATTTCAGGTGCTATTTGGCTTCGACGATACCATGTCTTTATAACCCCAGTTTCAATGGGTTTCTTTCCGGCTATCTTTTTTAAAAGACGACCTTCAACAAATGGACCTTTTTTTAGCGAGCGGGACATTGGTGTGACATTTTTTAAAATTTATAAAGCTTCCAAATACTAACAAAATACGGCTATAAGTCAAGGAAAATCGGCTCGCCTACTTGCGCTCGGAAGCTCTTTTATTTGTTCTCCGCCTGCTGGCGGATAAAAATAAAAGACTTCTTCACC
>DATDZD010000034.1:0-34897 GCA_036516895.1 Minisyncoccota bacterium
TATATCACCAGATCTATATCTACAACAATACTAGAATCCACACCTCTCTCAAAATGTCCCCTGTTCAATTTGCGCTAAAAGCTAGGGAACGATACAATATTTAAATACGATGTTGCTGTACTAAGAAATGGGGGAGGTACAATATGCTACAATAAAAATACGATTAAGTCAGAAACAAACACAATGGCAAAAATTTTGAGGCGCAAAATCGAGAGAGAGAGAGAGAGTAAAAGAGACTCGCCGAGTTTTTGTTTTGTCAAACGTTTCCGTTAAGTCACCGCTTTTTGCGGTGTCTTTTTTATTAACTAACTTTCAAAACTATGTTTGAAATCGCTTTTCTTACAATCGTTGCTGCCGGTTTGGGTGGCGGGCTTACCAGAGGTTTGGTCGGTTATATTAAATACAATGCGAACAGCAAGAGTTTCAAGTTTAATCTTTTGTATTTTCTTTTGATGATGTTTCTCTCCAGTATGGTTGGCTTGCTTACCGCCGCCGCGATCAATGGCATGGATTTATCATTTGCCGGCGTTACCGCCCTTACTCCCGCTCTAGCTTTTATCGTCGGCTACGCCGGAGGAGATTTTATTGAAAACGTGTATAAAATTTTGGTCAAGAAAACTACGATCTACTAAACATTTATGATTATTTACGATATCAATCCGCCGAGAAAAATCAAAAAAACGGTTATCCGGCCAAAAAGAAAACCTGCCACTTTTCATCAGCCAAAAACCAGCTTTAATATTTTGAGTAAAATATTTGACACATTTTTGATTTTTTCCCTTGCTGGTTTTCTGTCACTTTTTCCTCCGTCAAAAGTTTTTGCGGCAACTGGTGATATTACGGCAGTTAGAATTGCGAGTGCTATCGCTTACAGTGGCTGGACGGCGGAAATTGACATTGATGGACTCTCAACTGGTGGAACATATGATTTTGGTCTTGGTGCAAACAATGATCCGACCAACGCCAAAATGGTCTTTACCGTCACTTCGCAAGGTTACGACGACTCCGGAAATGCCACGACTATGACCCGCACGGTTTACGGCACGAATTATGTCAGAAAAGTATATCCCGACAACGCTCAAGCATACGAAACGGACAACGGTGGAAGCGTTACGGTGCGTGTCGCTCTTTCCGATTACATTTATTCGAGCGACACAGTCACCGTTACCATTGCTTCATCTTTTTACACTCAAGGAACAGCCAATAACTCAGTTACAAATTTGGCAGTTACAAACAGCTCAGTCGAAAGCTATCCAAAAGTTATCGCCAACTGGTCTTGGCCTGGTTACGACAGGATAACTGGCTCAACCCTCAAACTTCGTGCCGTCGCTTTTCACCGCTCGGCTCAAGAAGGCCGTCCAGTGAGAGCTGTTAAGTACACTTGCACCGACCAGCATTCAAACACAGCTACAGATACGGTAACCACTCCCTCGATTGACGGGACAATAAGCGACGCCGTACCTGTTGTTGAATATGTTGGTACAATTTCCACCGCTTCACTCACGCAAGGCGACGCTTTGACCTGTAATTTTATTGCATATCCCTGGTATGGTGATGCTGGATCGATTTTAAATACGGGTGACGGAGTTAACACCATGCCGACTCCTCTATATGCTCCACAAACATATCTTTTGGACAAAGATAACACGTACGGCGTGACAGTGGCTGTTGTTGATTCAGTATCAGGTGACAATGCCACTGGCGCGGCGGTTGATTATGCTGCTTTTGATTCTGAAAACCCTCCAGCAGCATTTCTTAATATTTTTGCAGCAGCAAACGCTATTGCAGCGTATAACAATACCAATCACAGTCGAAATAATACTGGTGCAGGAATAATTTATCTTAAGGAGGGATCACATGTCTGGACGGGAGGAACAGTTACTGCAGGTGGCCAAGCCACGTCTCCGTCGTGGGTAACAGTCACAAAATTTCCAGGAACAACCAGATCAAATGTGTTGATTTCAACAGCGGCAACCACTAAGCAAGTGAACGAAAAGCTAAAACTTGAGGATGTGAAGGTTACAAATTCTACTGTCAGTGGATTTACTGGAATGGATACCGTTTGGGTTCATAACTCTGATATAGCGCCCACAGGAGCGGCAACTTTTTATGTAAACACGGTGCTTTATATAACTAATTCCCAAATTTGGAATAGTGCAGAATTAAAAGAATATTCTACGGTGAATGCTTCTAGAGCTTTGGTGAGGGGTAATTCAACCATGGAAAATTTTGCTAATGCGGCAAAACCATACACTTTCATTGGCAATAGTTTTGACACGCAAGCATTAGGAATACAAGGCGACACACCGGGGCAAACAACTCCTGCATTTACAAACACAATTTATGCGTACAACATTATAAATCAATTTAGTGCAACGTCTCAAATAATAGGCAGTTTGAATTTAACATCGGCAAATACTCATGGTATTGCTGTTGTTCAAAATGTGTTTGAGAGAGCTAGTGGAACAGCACCACCGATATCAATAATTGCTAGCGATCAATCTACGGCCGATCCGGTAAATAATGTTTTAATTTGGAACAATTCACTAATTGGCCAACGATTAAACATGGCCTACAATGACTACAATCTTAATGACGTTGGTCCTGTATATCGCAAAAGTTGGTCGGTAAAAAATAATATTTTTGATGATTATAATTCTGTAACCGATATTGATAGTCACGGAGGAACGCCAGACAATGACCGCTATGGGAACCATAGCGTTATTCACGGTGCTGGATTTAGCGGTAATGTGTTCTTAGAAAGGACGGGGGCAAGTGGTTACAATAACAAATTTAGTGGATTAAATTCCGTTTTGGGTAGCTCACTTAATCCGCAATATGTTGACGATAATTCAGCGGTCGGTGACGGAACCGGAAACGGCGATTATCATTTGACCGCTTCATCGCCCGCGTTAAGTCTTGTATCATCGGGACAAGCTTTGCTTCTTTATGACATCGCTGGAAATTTAAGACACAACAACGGCTATGGCGCAGCAGGGGCGTATGAATGGGATGTAACGGCTCCAACGGTAACTGGATTTTCAATTCCCACAACCGCTTCATCTCTGACAGTTACCATTGATACTTTCACGGCTACTGATGCTGTAGGTGTGACCGGCTATAAACTAACTGAAAGCTCAACCGCTCCGGCATACGATGCGGCCAGTTGGTCAGGGACTGCTCAAACTGAATATGTTTTTGCTACGGAGGGAGCGAAAACTCTCTATGCTTGGGCAAAAGATGCCGTTGGTAATGTTTCCGCTAGCGCAAGTGACACAGTAACAATTACTTTGCCGACATACACCATTGGTGGAACGACAAGCGGATTGACTGGAACAGTTGTGCTTCAAAATAACGGTGGTGATAATGAGAGTGTGTCCACCGGCTCATTTACTTTTGATGCGGCTCTCGCGGACAGTGCGGCTTATGCTGTTACGGTTTTAACCCAACCGTCAGGGCAGACTTGCGTTGTCTCAAATGGTTCCGGAACGGTCGCCAGTGCCAATGTAACCAATGTATCGGTTTCCTGTTCAAACGATGATTCCACCGCCCCCGTCCGCTCTGCCGGTTCTCCTTCCGGCAGTCAATCTGCGGGAACAACGCAAGTAACTTTGTCTTTGACTACTAATGAAAATGCGACTTGTAAATATTCCACCTCTGCCGGAACTGCCTATAGCTCAATGACTGATACTTTCTCCACAACTGCCGGAACTTCGCACTCATCAACAATCACCGGTCTTTCAAACGGCAATTCATACAACTATTATGTCCGATGTACAGACGGCTCAAACGCAAACAGCGACGATTACACGATTTCATTTTCCGTTACCTCTCCTTCTTCCTCTGGTGGAGGCGGTGGTTCACCGGCTATGTGGACATTGCCGACTGTTCCATCAGGAGGATTTAAAGTTTATATCAATGGCGGTGCACTAACGACTTCAAATAGGAATGTATCTCTTAACTTCAATGCCGGAACAGATATCAAGAAAATGGCGATATCAATGATCGGTGATTTCACCGATGCTAGCCAGGAAGATTACATTATTTCCAAACAATGGGATTTATGCTCAAAATTCGGCGGCTCAATTAAAAATCCAACTTGCCCAGACGGAACATATACGGTTTACGTTAAATTCTATACCGCTTACGGCAGATCATCTAATAACGCTTTTGCTTCAAGCACAATAATGCTAAAAGCAAATACAGCGACAGGGGAAAATTTGCAGCAGACAACCAATTTGCCATTTACCAAAACATTAAGTTACAAACAAACTGACGCTGATGTTAAAAGATTGCAGATTTTCCTCAATTCCTATCCCGATACAAAATTAGCTGATACTGGTGTCGGCTCTCAAGGAAAAGAAACAAATTATTTCGGTCCGCTCACCAAAAAAGCGGTTATCAAATTCCAAGAGAAATATGCCAAAGATATTTTATCTCCGTGGGGTTTAATCAAAGGCACCGGCTTTGTCGGCAAAACTACATTAGCAAAAATAAATGAACTTATCGGCAAAATTATTGGTAGATAATATATCATGCAAAGATTCATGATTAGATTCATGAGGTAAAAAACATGCCAACTCAAAAACTCCAAAATCATAACATCAGAAAACTTTCTAAAGTGGCTAACGGTCAAAGTTTTTCAATAACTCTACCAATTGAATACGTAAGGAAGTTAAAATGGAAAGAAAAGCAAAAGTTAAGAGTTGAATTGAAAGGCAGACATTTGATTATCAAAGATTGGAAAAGCTAACTCCACTTAAATCCGCGGAAGCGGATTTTTGTTATTTCTGTTTTTGCATTTCTCTTTTTCAGCCCACCTCCCCAAAGCCCGCCCGCATTCATTCCCCAGACCCCTTTCTGCGGGCGGGAAATTCAGTCTCGGTTTTGCCAAATCCAAATCCCCAGAAAAATAGTTTGGCAAAACCGAGTCCATCGAATTGGCACTAGAATTCCGTCAGTTTCTCCTTTGGAGAAACCCGCCCTCGCCCGCCACCACCATACAAAATAAAAAAAGAACCCCCGCCAAATCAAAATAGAATGCGTGGTGGCGAGGCGAGGGCGGAGCGGGACAGCAGAAGCCGGAGGAACACGCTCCCAGCGTGTTCTGGAGCGGATGCTGTGCCGTGACGGAGTTCGTCGTGAGGCGTACGATTATATTTCACACCACCACGCGCTCGGAGCGCACGACATCGTTTGTTTTGAAAATAGGTTCGGACTTGGTATAATAGAGGCACAAAAATAGAAAAAACATCAGAACAAGTCCGATGTCTGTAAAAATCAAATTCTTATTTTGATTTAATCAAACTCAGCTTCATTTTCGTCTCTTTCTTGAACATATATCCACCAACTTGAAAATGAGTGTACTTTCATTCCATATTCATCAAGAGCCATTATATAGACAAGTTGCGACCCAATCTCTATATTCCAGAGTTCTTGATACTCCGGGTCATTGAAATCAAAGTTGTGAAAAAAACCGGAATGACTCTCTTTCCAAAGAAGCCGTCTCTCCCTATGAGTTCTCCACTTTTGAAAAAGAAGGTCCAGTCTATATCTCCTTGTCTCTATCTTTAGTTTCCAAAAATGAAGTATGAGTCCAATGATGGATATTAAAAAAAAGCATATAATCGATTCAAACATAGTTCACCTCCACCATCAATATACACCTCTATAGATATTTTTCAATCAATAGGATAATATCAATACATGATAACTCTAGGCATTGAAACAAGTTGCGATGAAACGGCATTGTGTCTTTTGGAGACTCATACGCCAAAATTGGTCAAAGAAAAGACAGATATCATATCCAATAAAAACAATCATAAATGGATTGACCATGTATTAACTGATAAAAATGCAAATATTTTTGAATATAGAATACTTGGAAACATTATTCATTCCCAAGTAGAAATTCATAGAGAATATGGTGGAGTTTTTCCCAATTTAGCGAAAAGAGAACATATAAAAAATCTTCCTATACTTTTTGAAAAAATAAAAAAAGACGCTGGAGTATCAGAAGATAAAATAGATGCGATAGCTGTGACTCAAGGTCCAGGTCTGGAGCCGGCATTGTGGACAGGTATAACATTTGCTCAAGAATTATCTAAAAGACTCAATATTCCCGTCATACCCATAAACCACATGGAAGGACATATAGTGTCCACACTTCTATCTTCATCTCGGCCACATTCTCATTTTGAAAAAAATAGACCTCTGAATTTCCCTGCCCTGGCGATACTCATAAGTGGAGGACATACAGAGATAGTTAAAGTAGATGCTCCATCAGATGTCAAGGAAGTTAAAAATAAAATGGATAATAAATCAGATAATATGGTCAATGCAATAGGAACATACAAAATCTTAGGAAGAACAAAAGACGATGCTGTTGGAGAAGCGTTTGATAAAGTAGCGCGAATGCTAGGTCTTCCCTATCCTGGAGGACCAGAGATTGGCAAAATGGCAGAATCGGCGCGAAAAGAAAATCTGTCAAAAACTATTTCACTGCCAAGACCAATGATTGACTCAAAAGACCTCAATATGTCTTTTTCCGGACTTAAAACAGCAGTACTTTACACGATTAAGAAAATAGTGGAAAAAACTGACAACGATGAAATAAAAGATAAAGACGAAATCATAGAAGACAAACATAAAGAAATAACTTCAGAAAAAGAGAGTATAAAAATTGATAGTCAAATCATAAAAGAAATAAGCAGAGAATTTGAAAACGCTGTAACAGAGGTGTTGATTGTCAAAACCCGCAAAGCTCTTGATGAAGCTCTTGGACATCATGATTTTCAAGTCCTAATCGTGGGAGGAGGAGTCATTGCAAATAGTCATATACGACAAGCGTTTGAAGTTCTGGTAAAAGAATATAATATTCCACTATATCTTCCGGCTATAGGATTGACAGGAGACAATGCCCTTATGATAGCTTTGGCGGGAGCATTACATAATAAGATATATACAATAGACAAGGAAAATAGAAAAGAAAAATTAAAAGCAAAAGACCCTATGAACATTAAAGCTCTAGGGAATCTTTCGCTGGAATCTCAGTGACTATTTATACTTTACCCAATTCCTGTCCTCAGTTTATATCTATCTCTTTCTATTTTCTATTTGCAATTTCTATTTACCAAAAATAGATTTGATGAAATTCCATAATTTCTTTGCAAGAGATGTCTTTACCACAACAGCTGTTTGAGTTTCGTTTGTTGAATTTGAGATATCTGATACTAGAGCATCAGAATTATCAGAAACAGAATTTGAATCTTTGTTTACACCAACTTCGTTAGAAAGAGAAGCGTCTCTTTGAGAAGAATTCTTATACGCTTCTATTTCAGCAATTTGCGCAAGCGTTAAAGAGAAAGTAGTTTTGCAATAATTTTCATTTATTTTCTTCTTTGTAGTATAATATACATGACCTGTGGGACTCTTTATACCCCATGGAGTAAGAATATCAGATGCGTATTTTGTCTGAAACGCATTCACTGCATATAATGTCTTCTGGTCAAACAAACCTGTAATATCCACATCCAATTCTTCATTATTTCTTAGAAACGACTGAAGCTTGTTGACTTCTGTAATAGAATTATTTGCTCCTATTTTTAAATAAGAACTGATATATTCACATTGACCGATATTAGTTAGAAGAGGTAGAGAACCGCCAGAGCCAAAAGAAACAAATCCTCTTCCACCAGAAATTGAACCTCCTCCAGAAGAAACATTTTTAGTTTCAGTTGGTGGAATTACGACAGTTGCAGGAATTGTAGCTGTAGTCGCTCCGCCTGTATTTTGACCTTGTGCATTAGGAACTGCATTTGCACCTCCAGTATTTTGTCCAGAAGCAGTAGGAATATTGCTTTGACTTGGAGTCGCTCCTCCGGTGTTTTGACCGGAAGCCAAAGGAACTGTGACTGTACTTGCTCCACCTGTATTTTGACCAGAAGCAACTGGAATGTTACTTTGATTTGTGCTTGCACCTCCAGTATTTTGACCTTGTGTATTAGGAACTGTCACTGCGCTTGCGCCTCCTGTATTCTGACCTGAGGCAATAGGAGCTACAGGAACAGAACTCTCTATTGGTACTGTTGCAGAGGCAAATACAGGGATAGAAAATACCCCTATAATCAAGGTTATGGCTAATATCTTAAATAATGTGATTTTCATGTGTTTTTTGGTGAATTATGATAATGATTTCTCCTCCGAAACCTTTTTCTGAATTTGCTCACCCTATCATCTTTCATATAAAAAGTCAAGGGTTGCACTGTTTGTTGAGTTTGTGAATGAAAAAAGAGCGTTCCCTGCTACTGTGTCGTCAATGTAGCTGGAAACGCTCATCTAAATAATGGGCTGGCTTTTTTACTGTAGCCGTGCCCGATAGAACTTCCTGCCATCTGCAGGACGGAGAATTTCATCGCCATTATTGGCTGTAGACTCTACAGTCCAATTAACTGTTGGTCCTAATCGTGATGACGACTCAATGACACCTGTTCTCTGATGACCTTCAGCCAAGAACTTTACCAAGATGATATCTGCGTTTCTCTTTATGAGAAGTTGAGGATGCGGGGGTGTCCCAACCATCTGCAACCGTCTTGACCCTACAGCGAGGATAATGTTATTTGCCGTCACAACCTCAACCTTTCCAGACAAGGAGAAGTTTGAAAAACTTTTTATGTAAGAATCAATATTCGCTAGCTCCGCAAAGGAGCTGTATGAATAATAGGTGGACTGCACACCTATAAAGACGACCTCATCAACCATTTCATTAGCATTACCTGAATTAATCACAGCATGAGAAGCCCTATCTTCATTTTCCCCGCTTGCACCCCAAATCACTCCGAGAGCTTGAGGAGAATAGATATAATTTCCACCGACTAGGGAATATGAATTTCCCAAAGTGTTAACTAAATCATCAGACCATTCTGAGAATCTCAACATATTCAAGGAAAGTTTATTTCCACTTTTCCCTGTTATTCGTGTAGCCAACCATAATGACTGTTTGTTCACAGCCAGAGTCGGCTGAGTGATGTATCCAATTTTGAGCCGATAACCCAGGTCGTCGGTCAAAGTTCTGTCGGTGTAAAGCCGACTGACCTTTTCCGTCGCCCAACTCTCCCAAACACCGCTGGTCTTGAGAGGACCTCTAATCCAGAAGAGATGGACATTGTATTGGTCCTCAGCACTTGCCGAAGTTACCTCGAGTAGACTTGCAAAAACCATCACCGACGCCATCACCGTAAACATTAATTTTCTCATCTGCTTTCTTTCTATCTTGACACTCTAATTCATAGGATATATCGGATAACAATCCGAAAAAATGGAGTATTTTACTCCACTTCGTCCATACTTCAAAGAGCTTGTTTGTTTATTCGTACCTTATCATAAATCCATAGATTGTCAATTCCACTAGAATTTTAGCGTACCTATGTATATCGCGTTATACTTATGTCATGAATCTTACGACAATCATATACGCTCTCTTGGCGGGCATCATACCCACTTTTATTTGGCTCATATTTTGGTTGAGAGAGGACAATATCCATCCAGAACCGCGACGGCTTATTGCTTTATCTTTTCTTGCCGGCTGTCTGTCTGTGATAATCGCTATTATTTTTGAAAAATTCGCTCAAGATGTCATAAGCAATACTGCATATAAATATATGGCGTGGGCGGGCATTGAAGAGATACTAAAATTCATAGCTGTGGCCATTGTGGCTTTGAATTCAAAATATCTTGATGAGCCGATTGACGCTATGATTTATTGCATTACGGTGGCTCTGGGTTTTGCCGCCCTGGAAAATGCTCTTTTCATATTGTCCCCACTCCATGCTGGAGAACTTACTACAACTATAGTGACTGGCAATCTGCGCTTTATTGGAGCTACTCTAGTGCATGTTGTTTCCTCAGCATCTATAGGATTTATGATAGGGCTTTCTTTCTATCGTGGTAAAATAATAAAAACTCTTTCTATAGCAATAGGAATTATCCTCTCTATGGCATTGCATGCCAGCTTCAATTTAGCTATAATAAACAGCACAACAATAAACACGCTCAAAGTTTTCGGCGGAGTATGGTTTGCGGTAGTCATACTCATAATACTTTTTGAAGAAGTAAAAGCTGTAAAACCAAAAACGACACAAAGGATAGCATAATTTATTATCAATAGCACATTTATAGAATCAATATAAAAAAAGAACATGGCAAAAGAAAAGAAATCATTTTTTGAGAGACTTACCGGTTCCGTCCGAGTAGACGATGAGCGCGAGAACAAAGATAGAGATATAAACAAAGAAGAAGTGGAGACCAAAGAAATAAAGAAAAATTCTTCCAACTGGATAGAGGAGGAAGAAAAAGACGGAGAACTAACTGTAGATGTCTATCAAACTCCAGAAATGATTATAATCAAAACCATGATAGCCGGAGTCCGTCCAGAAGACCTTGATATTTCCATTACTCGCGACATGGTTACCATAAAAGGCAGACGGGAAGAAGAAAAAGTCGTCAGAGATGAAGATTATTTTGCCCGAGAACTTTATTGGGGTTCTTTCTCAAGAACCATTTCCCTTCCATCAGAAATAGATGTGGATGAATCTGAAGCTGTGGAAAAGCATGGTCTTCTTATACTCAAACTTCCAAAACTAGACAAAAAAAGACAGTCAAAATTGAAGGTTAAGACGATATAGGTTTATTTAAAAAGACTCGAGCGAAATCGTGGGTGCCAAGACCCAGGATCGAACTGGGGACCTCATCCTCTTCAGGGACGCGCTCTACCGACTGAGCTATCTTGGCAAATCTTATTTTCAAATCAATAGACTATTTGACTACTTTTACATCTGATTACCAAGACAATTATCTTGGCTTATACAAACTCTACTTCAACAAATCAGTTAAACTCTGACTGAAATCCTTTACTGTTTCTACATTACTCCCCACTTGCCCGCCAACGCCTTTGAGAAATTCAATATATGGCTGAATAAGATAATATGCTCCAAAAGAAGCTCCTATAATAATCACCCAATAAAATATTCTCAAAAATGTCCCAATGCGAGCGCGACGGCGCATAGAACAAAGCAAATCGTTGTTTTCTTTGGCAAAAGCGTATGTGCGTTCAAGTAAAGACTTTTCTTCTGGAGTCATGGAAAAAGTATAGCAAATATAAGGGAAAAAGAAAATGCATTGTATGAATGAAAAACTTACACACTTATGCAATGTATGTATTTATACAACATATTATTTAGAGACTTGGTGCCCCCGGCCAGAATTGAACTGACATCAAATCCTTAGGACGGATTCGTTCTATCCGTTGAACTACGGAGGCGTATCACATGAATATAGCACAAAAAATATAAGCGTTCATTATCTTATACAAATACCCTTCTTTTCTGTACTATTAATCTTATTAAATTCCCACTGCTTGTTTAAATTCTGGCTCATCAAAACCGACGAGTATTTTCCCTTCAATATCAATGACTGGCACGCCAAGCTGACCGCTTTTATCTATCATCTCTTTTCTGCGTTCAAGGTCGGAAGCCACATTGTATTCGGTATAGCTTATATTATTTTCTTTCATAAACTGCTTGGCGGAATTGCAATATGAACAAATCGGAGTTGAGTATATAATGATATTTTTCATAAATTTTAAAATAGATAAATAGGAATTGACTCAATCAAATTAAATAAACTGACAATAATATTCATTGTAACATATTCAAATAAATTTGACTAAAAAATTATACATACCCATACTGCAAATTCCCTGAAGCGGTTGTCCTATTTTTGGTATGCCGATATCAATAACTTCTTCTCCCGTTTGAGCTAATATTTTTCTGAAACCGAGGGAACGAATCACAAGCGATGCTGAGCAATCAAATGTTCCATTCGTCTTAATGATTAGTTTTGTAGGAATGCCAGATTTTGCCATAGAAACTTTTGGCGAATATCCACCTCTTGCATTTATAGTTATGTATTGGATATTATTTTTTATTTCGCTATTTGTCGTGATTCCATCTGTTGATGCGTTTGAATTATTTTCTGACTTAAAACTGCCGAAAAATATAATGCCAATGCCAACGACAAGAGCAAGTGTAATAATGATTGATATGGTCTTATTCATAATATGATTATATATTAAATAATGGATTTATAATACCCAATCCCGCAAGACCGCCCAAAAAAGCAAAAATACCAAATCCGATTACAACTATTCCCGCTGACTTAAAAAAAAGAGGGGCGTGTTTTGAATGCGCGAACGATGTTGAACCGAATGAGAGAAACGCGAGCATCGGTAATGTTCCCAAAGCGAATGCAAACATGATAAAAGCCCCTGAAATAAATGAACCGCTTGAAAGAGCAATCACTTGCATTGATTGCGTAAATCCGCATGGTAAAAAGAAAGTACCAAAGCCAATGAGAATAGGGGTGAGAGTCTTATGCTCTATTTTCTTGAAAAAAGAAGTGAGATTCTGAAAAATCCCAGAATGTAGCGTAATCTTATTTTTAGAAAATATTCCAACCAAATTTAGACCTAGAATCAACATGACAAGAGACGCAAAAATTCCTAGCAATGAAGTAAATATGAAATTAATGCCTATAGCACTGCCAACCAAACCAAGGACTCCGCCCAATATCGCAAAACTGACCAATCTTCCCATATGAAAAAGCAAAAACGGCTTTGTATCGTTTTTACTGTCTTGCGACATTTTTGCTGAAAGAGATAGCACAAGTCCTCCAACAATAGCAAGACAACTTGAAACTGAAGCTATTAGACCGATAATAAAACTTGTGACTGGTGTTATCTTGCCTCCAATGCCAAGATTTAGAATGCCAGACTTTTGTAAAAGGAAAAATAAAACCAAAAACATAAAACCAATAGGTATCGCTCTCCAAAGAACATTATTATTTCTTTCTGTTTCTGTCGGAATAGATGAACGGCTAATTATCTTTTCTACTGAAAGCGAATATCCATTCGCTTTTATTTTATCTGTCAGAACTTGAGCTATTTCGCTAATACTTTGATTGTTATCAGTCTCAATATCAACAGTCTTCCTTTCCAAATTGACTTGAACATTTTTGACCAACTCCTGCTCATTTAAAATATCTTCAATTAAAATTTTGCATGACGCGCAATGAGTGCCAGAGACATGGAATGTGTATTTTTGGGACATTAAGCATATAACTTATCACAAAAAATCATTATTTGCAAAAAAATTCATCAAAAAACTGAATGGGGCTTTGTTTATTTATATTCCACATCCACCCTGTTGTTTCTGTGGCGCAACTGTCTCTACGGTACCGACTCCGCAACCACTCTCACTCCTTTGCTGTTGGGGTTCTGTAACTTGAGTCGCAATCTTTGCGTATCCCTGCGCGCTAGAATAATCAACACCAAGCATTTCTTGCGGGTTCACATCTTTCCATTCAACACCTTTGCTTTTAATGTATGTCGCAATGGTCATGTATGTGTCTGGAAACCAGTAGGAATTAACTATCAAAGCAGTTTTCCACATATCCTGTTCGTTTACACCCTGAGAAGCCATAAGCTCTAAAAGCCCGAGCATAGCCATGCCATGATTGCAATCAGGAAAATGGGTAGAGTTTCCACAGCACGGACGATATATGCCTCGTGATATTTTGTCTACTAATGTCTGCTGTTCCAATGTTAGATTAAAAAATTTATGCTTACTAAAGTGATCCATGGCATTACCTTGTGCAATTGTCCAACCGCCAATTGAAGCGAAGTTTCCTGTGCCACCATAGACCGAATTTGTCATTTCACCCAATTCTAGGATAGGATTTTTGTTTGCCAGACCAAGAGCCCAAAACAGATTCAGAAGATAACCAGCATTTTCATTTGTAATTTTGAGTTTGCCATCATTTTGCCCGAGAAGAAGACTTCTATACTCATTAGTAAAAGCCCCTCTCTGGTCATATATCGCTTTAAATGTATTAGCGTCAATAACTCCTACACTAACAAGTTTGGCACCGATATCACCCCAAGTAATCGGCAATACGACACCGATTGAAGAAACAACTTCTTCTTCAAACTCTGAAATCTGTTCGCGAACATTGGAGATTGCAGGTTTTGAAATCGATGAATCTGTTTGCTCTTTTACGGAAGATGTTCTAACTATAATAGCGATGGCTATGAGAATCCCGGAGATTATAATCGCTCTGGGAATCATTAATTTACTTTGCATTTTGGTTGTTTAATAATTTATTGACATAATTCTACATACTGCATGAATAAGCGGTGCATTTTGAAGTGTGGTCGTTTGTCTGCGTCTTCTGCAATAAAAAATACAGACCGATAAGTAGTATTGCAAGAATAAACACAAGACCGATAATTATTTTTTTAGATTTCATGATAGTTTTCAAATTTTCGCTTGCCTGGAATAAAACGCGGCACTTGCGACAAATAAAGTTTATAAAGTTCGCCATATTTCTTGACCATTTCTTTTTCCTCAGTCTTAGCCAGATGAACATACATACCAACAAGAATAGGAAACATGACAAGCGTCAAAAGAGTTGGCCATTGGAGTAGAAAACCGAACATAATCAAGACAAAGCCGACATATTGCGGGTGGCTTATTCTGGCATATGGTCCACTAATTGCAGGCTCATTATTCTTTTGAGCCACATATAAGACTCGCCATGCATTGGCAAGCAGAATGAAGCCAGATATGATAGCTGTATAGCTAAGAATATGCAAGAAGTTGAAATGGGGGTTCCCGCCAAGGTTGAATATAGTCTCCCATAGATGACCTGCATCATGTCCATAAATATCCACACCAGGAGCTATTTTAACCAACCAACCGGACAGCAGATATATTGTCAGAGGGAATCCATACATCTCCGTGAAAAGAGCGACGATGAAGGCGCTAAATGCTCCAAACGATCGCCAATCGCGTTTGGTTTTCGGTTTGGTAAAACTGAAAGCGAACATAATGAATATCACGGAATTAAGGACAACCATAAACCATAATCCATATGATGAAGATATATACATATGATTAGTTATTATGATTATACATATTATTTAAAGACGCTTGTCGTGAATGTCTATATATTTTGTATCTCTTCAACAAGTTTATCGTTATTAATAGCCATGCGAGGATCATCAAGAATATAGCTCACAACGCCTGAAGGGTCTATAACTATATAGGTATGCCCTGGATATACTCCATAATGCATGGACGAAGCGCCTTTAAGCATGCCATACATCTTTGACACTGTACTATCCGTATCATAGAGTACGAGAGCTTTAGCCAAGTCTGGCATTTGGGCTATGGCGGGACCCCAGTTTTTGGCAGTATCAACCACAATAGAATATGATTCAATGGTGTCAGTATTCAATCGAGCATCGGAAGCGAGTCGCGCCATCTGATTCCAGCAAGCTGGATAACACATCAAACCCTCATTGAAGAACAGGACAACCGTTTTGCCACGCAAGTCTGATAATTTGACTGTTGTTCCAGTTTTGTCGGCTAGAATAAAATCGGGTGCCGGTTTATTTAATAATGAATTCATATCTGCTAATTCAGTGACCGGTCCATTTAATTGCAAATTGGAAACGGAAGTGGAATTGTTCTTGCCAACAGCAAACATGACTCCTCCGACGACAAGGATGGCGACTATAATAACAATGATAAAGATACTGTTTGAATTTTTCATATTATTTTTTGCAATGATCACACTCCTTGGTATGATCGTTAGTAGTAATAGCACCTTCTAATTTGACCGACTGTTTCCATTGCCTAACAACTATAGCGATAATTACAATAAATATGACCGCAAAGATAATAATCCATCCTATGGACGGCATACTACCGATAATTCCCGATAAAGCTTGTGTCGCTTTGGCGGCGTAGATATTGATGTACGGTTCATATCCGGCATGAGATATCAAACGACCAGTTATGGCAAAATAGACCGTGATAAAACCCATAGCGATGAACATCACACCAGAAATGGCTTCCATAAGAGTAATCGTGACTTGTTTGAAACCGAGCGAATATGTGACAGGAGCGACAAATTTTTCTTGCAATCTTCCTGACAAATTCGCCTTGTCAAGAACTAGGGCGAGGATGAAGAGTGGCGCGACCATGCCGAGCACATAGCTCAAGGTGTATATGCCACCCCAGAAGATTGAACCTGGCAAAACAGCTAAAGCAAGGACGCCCGCCAAGACAGGCGCGCAACAAGTCGTGGCAATGCCGGAGAATATGCCAAGAAGGTAAACAGAGATAGCGTTATGTTTGCGCAGTCTAGGCGTCACTTTAAAAGGCAGTTTCATATGCATGCCTGTGATAAGCATGATTCCTAAACTGATGAGTAGAATACTGCCAACGATAAAGATTGGTCCGTGATAACGGCTGAAAAATTGTCCAAGAGCGGCTATACCCAGACCCAAAGGCAGAAAGACTGTCAATATACCGAGGAAAAAAATGAAGGTCATCAGGAAAACTTTATATCTTTCACGGAAGATTGACACCAAATATGACGGCAGAAGCACAGTGATACAACAGGGCGCGAACAGAGCCGCCATACCGGCGATGAAAGCAGAAACTATGGAGGCGCCGAGTAATAGATTCATGGAGTTATAAATTAGAGGTTGATAAAGAGAAAAAATTCAGGCGTTGATAAACGCAAAAATCCTCATGCGAGGATTCGTGAGACGCATATATTCTCACACGAGAAATATGCGCCACTTTTATACAGCCGGACTATTTTCAAAAAGAGACAACCATCTTGTTATTTTTCTATATTGTGAAAGAGGCGATTCGCCATATTCCCCTGACTGAACGCTTGAAACAGTCAACGCTAATTTAGACACTGTGTTTAGGATGAGAACAAACGCGAGAGATAAAAACAGGATTGTCGCCAAAACAACCCCGGTCTCCGGAGGAGGCACAACCGCTTGGATAAGATTGTTGTACGATGATATATGATGAAAAGCCATGCCGATTTTTGACGGTGGACATGTTGAATTTGGTAAACCGGGGTCGCAGTTCATATTTATATAATTCATGCTAGCAAAGCTGAAAACGCTTGCAAAAAATATGCCTAACGCTAAGATAAATACGGCTGATTTCATATATGTCTATTATACCCCTATAGGGTGTATGCGGTCAACACCAGTTATCCACAAAATATTTCAAACCTTTACTTTTTTTAATCGCAATGAATTTAAGACAACGCTAATACTGCTAAAAGCCATCGCCACTGCGGCAAAAACTGGATTAAGCAAGATTCCAAAGAGTGGATAGAGAGTGCCGGCGGCAATGGGAATAAAAGCAATGTTGTAAAAAAACGCCCAAAAAAGATTCTGTTTTATTATTCTCATAGTGCGTTTTGAAATATTTATTATTTCGGGTATAAGCATTAAATCCCCTCGCATTAATGTGATATTTGCCGACTCCATGGCAATATCAGTGCCTTCACCCATAGCGATGCCTACATTAGCTTGAGTAAGTGCCGGCGCATCATTTATGCCGTCACCTATCATTGCCACGATTTTCCCTTGTTTTTGAAGTTCACGCACTTTTTCCGACTTCTTGTCGGGCAACACTTCGCTCATCACATTGTCTATGCCTGTCTGCGCCGCAATAGCACGAGCAGTGCGGTCATTGTCTCCGGTAAGCATCCAAACATCTATATTATTTCTCTTGAGAGTCCGCACTGCTTCAATTGATTCTTTTTTTAACACATCGGCAACGGCAAGCGCACCCTTGATTTTTTTATCAACAGCAAGAATCATTACTGTTTTGCCTTCGTTTTCAAGTTTGCTGATAGCATCTTCGTAAAAAGAAACTTCAAGACCGATATCCGCCATTAAAGACCTATTTCCCAAATACGCTTCAATCCTTTGGGATTGGATTTGCAAAAATCCTCGCAAACCCTTTCCAGAAATAGCTCGAAAATCTTCCAACTGATAGAGTTCGATTTTCTTTTTTACCACCTCATCTATAATCGCTCTATCAAGAGGATGCGAGGATTCTTGTTCAAGATTTGCGACATACTGCAATATCGCCTGCGCCAAAGGATGTTCCGACCTCTGTTCCAATGATGCGGCGAGATTAAGAATCTCTATTTGATGGTTATTATTGAATGAAACAATATTAGTCAATTGGGGCTTTCCTTGTGTGAGCGTGCCAGTTTTATCTAAAATAACCGTGTCTATTTTGTTGGCAATTTCAAGCGAAGCGGCATCTTTTATCAAAATACCTCTGCCTGCGGCGCTACCCGAAGAAACCATAATCGCCATAGGAGTGGCGAGACCGAGAGCGCAAGGACAAGCAATAATCAAAACCGCTACGAAGTTTATAAGAGCGAAGGTAAAAGCAGGAACAGGTCCGAGAAAAAACCAAAGAAAAAAAGTCAAAAAAGCAACAACAAACACCGCAGGGACAAAATAAGAAGAAATAATATCAGCTAATCGCTGAATCGGCGCTTTAGAACCCTGAGCTTCCTCTACCATCTTGATAATATGGGAAAGTACCGTGTCTTTGCCAATCTTGGTTGTGCAGAAAGTGAAAGTCCCGAATTTATTTATGGTGCTACCTATAACCGCGCTGTCAATTTTTTTATGAACCGGCATTGATTCTCCGGTAATCATTGACTCGTCAATCTCTGAATCTCCCTCGGTTATTTTCCCATCAACCGGTATTCTTTCTCCAGGTCGGACAATTATTAAATCACCCACAATAACATCACTAATCGGTATCTCAATTTCTTTTCCGTTCTTTATGACCTTCGCAGTTTTAGGCTGTAAACCGATAAGTTTTTTGATGGCTTCCGAAGCTCGTCCTTTCATCAACACTTCAAAATATTTTCCCAAAAGAATTAGAACGATAATTATCGCCGATGTGTCAAAGTAAATCGCTGGTGTTATTCCTCCTTTTGTGAAGAAAACAGGGAAAATCGTGACTGCCACGCTGTAAAAATACGCGGCTAGCGTCCCGATAGCAATTAAGGTATTCATATCAGCGGTGCGATATTTGATGAGAAGTTTAAGTCCACTGTAAAATTGAGAACCAATCCAAAATTGCACCGGAGTGGTTAAAATTAGAAGAATCCAGTTGTTGCTTAAGATTTGCGGAACAAAAGAAAACCATTGCGGAAAACTGCCTAAAAATACAATGAACGAAAGAATACCGCCAAAGATAAGCTTGCGTTTCATAATTTTTATTTGCTTCTCCCGCTCAACTTTTTCCTTATCCAAGATTTCTTCCGCCTCACCCTCCTCTTCAATCGGCTTGTAACCGGCATCAGTAATAACTTTGAAGATATTGTTGATATTTATCAGAGATGAATCAAAAACCACCTTTACGCGACGATTAGAAAAATCAACATCAGTGTTTTTGATGCCTGATAACTTCTTGATAGCACCCTCAACAATCATCGCACAATGAGGAGAATCCATGCCTAAAACTTTTATTGAAATTGATTCAATGTTTTTGCCGGCAATTACCACTTCCTTTTCATTGATTGCGGTTTTGACAGATATGGATTTTTCTCTCGCATTCACTTCAAGATGGTAACCCACCGATTCAACGATATTTGCAAGGTTTGATTCAGAGATGACATTTTCATCAAACTCAATAAGAACTGATTCCGAGGCAAAATTGGCCGAGGCCAAACGCACACCAGCTGTTTTCAGAAGCACACGCTCAATCGTTGCAACACAACTGGCGCAATGCATCCCGCGAATTTTATATGTTTCTTTTTTAATGATATATTTTATTAATTTATAATTTCTCACACTTCAAACAAGTTTTTATTTGCGAAGACTTGAGTTATGCATCCAAACCATATAACTTCCAAATATCCACGCAAAGATAAAGACATAAACCGCACCGAGGATAATACTGCCAAAACTTCCCCAGACAAATCCTGGCAATATTTCAAATAAAGCATGATGAAGCTCCGTACCGACAACAGTGCGCCACGGAAAATACCCGCCGATTAGGCATATGATGTAAACGACTTCACCACCAAGCACACACTTCCAAACATATGGTTTCAATGATAGTCTTTCCATTTTATTATATACTATTATTAATAATTTTAATTCAAGTCCTTCTTTTTGACCTCAAATTCTTCCTTGTCTATTTCACCCTTGGCATATCGCTCTTTCAAGATATCGAGTGCGCGTGAGCTAGACATTGAATTATTTCCCCTAATCTCACGCGCAATCCACATAATAAGAATAATGAGCAAAATCCAGAAAGCAATCATCATAATTCCACCCCCAAACCACCCCATTATGTTTCCCGCGCTCCATCCTCCATAATTGTTATATAATCCATACATCATAGTAATTTTGATTAAATTTATAATTTGGTTAATAAATCTCTTTGACTATTTTTGAGTTAACTTGTAAATCTTCAAGATTTCCGCCGTCGCCTTCTTGTCTTCGCCATGTTTCATCTGATATAAAACATGCGTACTGATGTGATTTTCTAAAATAATATTTTTTACGCCAGACAAAGCTTCGCGAACCGCTTCAACCTGTGTGATGATATCAACACAATATTTTTCTTTCTCGACCATATCCTGAATACCTCTAATCTGTCCCGCCAGGATAGAAAGGCGACACTTCGCATTTTTCTTTACACTTTGCTTCATAATGACAGTATACCCTACAGGGGTATACAAACGCAAGGTCTGGTTATTAACCTTCTTTAATCAGATGGTGCGGGTAGCGAGAATCGAACTCGCGTCTCAACCTTGGGAAGGTCGTGTTTTACCACTAAACCATACCCGCATTATAAATATATTCCTCTCAAATAACTCAAAATAACCTGTCAAACCATCCAAACAAAGATTTCCAAAATCCACTAAACGAGGTAGTAGCATTTTTTGGAGTACTGGATATTTCATTGTCAATGATTATTGTTACTGATTCCCCTTCTTTGACCAGACGGAATTTATTTCTGATTTCCGCTTCAATACCCTTATCGGTTTTCAAATAGTCCACAGATTTTGCCAGATTATTTTGTCTTTTTTCAAGTTTTTGTAATTCACTTTTTTCGCGTTCCAAATATTCTGCGCTCATCTGCTCTTTTTTATATACGCCCCATAATGCTTTGAGAAAAAACGCCAGCACGATAACAAGCGCAAAAATAGCGAATGGAGAGTAAATGATTTTCTTATATGTCTTTTTCTTCTTAAAACTAAACATTGAAATATATTGTCTTTATAGTATACTATTGTCCAATATGTTATTCCACCAAAATACACAGAAAGCTCTGAAAATCGTCATGATAGTAGTGGGAGTATTGATTATCATAAGCATGATTTTGTGGCTTATGCCGGGGCTAATGTACTAACATTCATCAATCCAAAATTGTCCGCTCTATTTCCTAATCCGCCCTCATCATCTTTATAAAAACATCTTGGGGAATATTGACATTGCCTTTTCCTAGAGCTTCCATTTTCTTTTTGCCCTTTTTCTGTTTTTCCCTGAGTTTCATCTTACGAGTAATATCTCCTCCATACATATGCTGTGTCACATCTTTTTTCATTCCCGACATGGTTTCTGACGCAATAATCCTTCCTAAAGCTTTGGCTTGAATCTTCATGGTAAACATCTGCCTTGGCAAAATCTTGTGAAGTTTCTCAACTGACAATTTCGCTTCTTCATTCAATCGTTTGCGAGAAACTATGCGACAAAAAGCCAGCACCGGCTCATCTGCCACCAAGATGTCAATGCGAGCAACATCGGCTATGCGCAATTCTCCTATCTCATAAGAAATTGAAGCAAAACCGGATGATATGCTTTTTATTTCATCAAAAAAATTTCTCATAAGCTCGCGAAGAGGCATTGTTAAAGCAAGAGCCATTCGATTTTCACCAAAATTTTCTGTAGAAGACACTTCGCCTTCATGGTCAAAAATGGATTGCATGATGACACCTATATATTGAGGCGGAGTGATAATTTTCATATTAACCAACGGTTCAAGAACTTTTTTCACCTCATGGTCTTCTGGAAAAAGTGATGGTGAATAAACTATGACTGTTTTTCCATTCTTGAGTTCAACATGATAAGTGATGCTTGGAATAGTTATAATTAGATTTAAGTTGAACTCTCTGCGAAGTCGTTCGGTGATGATTTCCAAATGCAACATGCCTAGAAAACCAGAGCGGAATCCCCTGCCAAGAGTTCCCGATGATTCTTCTTCATAAGTAAAAGACGAATCGGATAGACGAAGTCTGCCTAGGGCCTGACGCAACGCGGTAAAATCATCTTGACTTTCTGGATATATAGAAGCCCAAACTACCGGCTTTGGACTCATATATCCATGCAAAGGAGGTAGTGTGTCGTTCACTGATGCTACAGTATCTCCAACAGAAGCTATGCCCGGCTGTTTTATACCCGTCACAATATATCCAATCTCTCCAGCGCTAAGAGATTCCATTGGCGTATCATCTGGGGCAAAAATACCAACCTCAAGAGCTTGAAATTTTTCATTAGACACTTTAAATAAAAGATTATCATGTCTTTTTACACTGCCACTTACAACTCGCACATAGACAATCACTCCTTTGTGATTCGAATATTGAAAATCAAAAACTAGAGAGCGAAATCCTTGGGTTGATTTTTCTTTTTTATGTGATGATAGATTTCCTATTTGAACATCATCTTTATCTTTTGGTGCGGGGACTCTTTCAATAATCTGATTTAGAAGATGTTCTACCCCTTCTCCTGTTTTTCCAGACACTCTTATGACATCTTTTTCTTGACATTGTAAAAGTGCACAAACTTCATGTAAAGTCTCGGTAATACGAGCTAGAGGAGAGTCTATTTTTGAGATAACAGGAATAATAGTAAGACCTGATTCACGAGCCATATTGAGGGTAGTGAGTGTTTGAGCTTGAACGCCTTGTGTAGCGTCTATAAGAAGAATAGACCCCTCTACGGCCTTTAGAGCGCGCGATACCTCATATGAGAAATCAATGTGTCCAGGAGTATCTATCAAATTTAATATATATTCTTGACCGAAAGTTCCGTTTCTTACAGAGACAACAGTGGGAGTATATTTCCACTTCATCCTAACAGGTTGCATCTTTATGGTTATTCCTCTTTCGCGTTCAAGCTCCATGCTGTCCAAGACTTGCTCTTGCATTTTCCTTTTTTCTATTGTTTTGGTAAATTCAAGCATTCTATCAGCAAGAGTGGATTTGCCGTGGTCTATATGGGCTATTATGGAAAAGTTGCGGATTGACTGAGAATTCATATCATCACTCTACAATGTTTCCTGGTCTGGCACAACAATCTTCGCTTGCCAAATCTTATGATGCAAAGTTGCCCAGACTTCTCTTATTTCTCTATTTTTAAGAATAATCAAAACAATAATCCCAACAATAATTCCTACGATGCCGGCACAGAATCCTTGTAGAAAAACTCCCCATGTCTTTTCCAAAGTGAAGAAAATATTAAAGAATCTTAAAGAGACAAATGTCACATATCCCATAATCACCGATGAAAAGAAACTCTGGAAAAGAACTGTAATAACCGGTTTGGTAAATCCACTATAATCTTTTTCAAAGACATGCCAGAGTAGATAAGTATTTAGAAATACTCCTAGAGAATAAGCGAGGGGCAATACAAGAACACTTGTGCCTGGCTCTCCAGAAACCTTGAGAAGGTCTTCTAGAAAGAAAGCGAAAATTGGAAAAGCGTAATATAATTTGGTCAAAGCATATCCCAGAATGACCATAGCTACAGAGGAAAAAATACTTATCATAAGCGGTTTCATTGTCTTTCCTTCAGCATAATAAGCGCGAATAAATAGAAGTATAAGACTTTGACCGACAACAGATACAATAAACAGAGCCAGAGCGGCGGCAGTGAGCCGAGTGTCCGCCCAATCAAATTGCCCTGCTCCATATATAACACGGACAATCTGGGCCCTAAGAACAACGAAAAGTACAGTGACAGGAATAGACCAAAAGATAATATGTTTGGCGGATTCTATCATCTTAACAAGAAAACCGTCCCTCTCTTTTTCAATAAATAATTTTGAAAGAGTAGGAAAGATAGCAGACGAATAACTGACTCCAATAATCGTCAGAGGTACCGATTGAAGATTTAAAGCTAGAGTAAAAATAGAGATAGAGCCACCACTCATGAGAGACGCTAGAGCGATAAGAAAAAAAGAAGCGAGTTGATTTGAAGATAGGGCAAGTGTTCTCGGCAAAGAGATTAGAAATATACCTTTTACGGAAGACCAATCAATATTAAGACGCAGTCTCGGAAACATATCTTTCATGCAAATAAAAGGTATTTGTATGAACATGTGAAAAAAAGCTCCCAGGACTACTCCCCAAATCAGACCATATAAACCGAAAATAGGATAAAAAAGGATAATCCCGACAATGATTCCAAGATTATAGACAAGGGGACTTAAAGCATAGACAAGAAATCTTCTATACATTTGAGTGATACTTGAGAAAAGATTTGACATTCCTAGAAAAATTGGAGAAAGTAAAAGAATGCGAGTAGCTATAACGAGTTCAGGAAAAGAAACATCATTGACAAAACCAGGAAGTAAGATTTTTATAAGTGGCTCAACAAAGAAAAATACAACAATACTTACGATTATAATAACCAAAAAGAAAACCGAGAAAACATTGTCAATAAATCGTTTACCTGAAGAAATGCTGACATTGACCTTATCCAAGAAAAAAGGAACAAGAACTGAAGCGGAGACAATGGAAGCGATAGAAACAAAAATAAGGTCTGGAATACGAAAAGCGGAATAATAAATATCAAGAATATGACTGGCACCAAAAGTGTAAGCCAAAAGTTTATCGCGCGCCAAAGCTAGAATCTGCGAGAAGAAAGCGAAAAGAGCCAAAAGATAAGCCGCTTCATGAAGACCAATAATCTCCTTGCTGAAAAAACTCAAAATTCTTTTGACCATATTTGTCTAATCGCCTAATTGACAGGATTGACTTTTGAGGAAGTGTTTTTTTCAGTGACCGGGAGAGCTTTGCGCTTTTCTGGTTTGTTGTCTATGGGCGGTTTGGCGTCAGTAAAAGGAGATTTGCCATCTCTAAGATTGGAAAGAATAAAAGCTACTTCTTGATTGTCAGGATTTGATTTGGCAAGTTCTTCAAATTGGGTTATGGCGTCTTTATTCTGTCCAAGTCGAGCGTAAGAAAGACCAAGGAAATAGCGCGCGTTGGCGTATTGACTATTGAGTTTGACCGCCTTTTCTAAAGCAATTATGGCAGAGGAATAATTTTTGTCATTGTAATGCAGAAGCCCTAGTTGGAAAAAAAGAATGGGCTCATTGGGATTCAGTTCGGTAGCTACTTCTGAAGATATGATTGCTTCTTTTATCTGTCCATCATTTAGTTGAATCTGTGATAGAAAATAAACTGCTTCAGTGTAATTGTTTTTCAATTGTAAAGCATTACCTATAAATTGTTTCGCTTCGGCAGATTTTCCTTGAGAGCTCTCAAGACGAGCGAGATTGAGATAAATTAGAGGATTATAAGGATTGATCTTTAGGGCATTCACATACGCGCTTTTGGCATTTTCATAAGCATTTTCCATTTTGAGAGCTACTCCAATTTCATATACACGAGCTTGGGCGACATAGTTGTAGTAATTTGAAGAATCTACAGCTATAGCGTCATTGGTATATTTTACCGCTAAATCTATAAGTTCTTTTATATTTTGGACTTTTGCGGAATCAGGCGTAAGAGAAGGATTGCTTACTGATTGATTCTGTAAATCCTGCACCAAAGAACTAATTTTTATAATATTAGTCTCTGATAAAGCTTGATAATACACATCGGAAGTGTTCCATGCCAGAGCTTTTTGAAATTTGGCTTGAGCATTATCAATAGATTTATTTACATTCAGTTCTTTTATGCCTTTCTGGAAAAATGCAACAGCTACAGTTTTTTTAACATATACTCCAAGCCATAAAATCAAAAATACAATAAAAAGAGAGATAATAATTGGGGTATATCTGCGAGCTTTTGATTCTTTCATATACCCAATCTCTTTTTCATGGAGAATCTCTTCTTTTCTAAGCATTGCGATAAATAAACCTGTAAAGATGAATGTCATAAATATAACAACATGAGATGGTGTATATATGATATTCATAATCCAAAGAAATGAAGCGGTAAAGAAAGAAGAAATAACCATAAACTTGCTAGAAATACTGTTTTCTTTTTTAAGTATGCGTATTCCATCGCGAACAAAAAAGACTAAAAACAAAATCCATAGAATAGCACCAATAAAGCCCTGAGTAACAATAAATGTCGGCAATGTGCCAAAACCATTGACAAATTCAGAATTCCAAAAAGAAGTGGAGTTTATTCCTATCGGCTTGAAGCGTAAAAATTGATATCCAAATCTATTAGGTCCAGCGCCAAAATAAGGAGATTCTTTTAGAGTATCAGACGCCACATCTAGCGTCATCTGCCAAGGAAGAACAACTTCTCTCTGTTCAACATTCAAAGCTCTAGCCAAAGAGCCAGAAAGCATGTCGCCTTTCCAGATACACACAATAGCAATAACAAGAATAATTAAAGAGAAGAAAGATAATCTAGAAAAGAATTTTTTGAGACCATTCCCTTGAGGTACTCTAGTATAATATTCATAAACCATGACCGCAAAGATAATCAATGCAAAAGCTCCCCAGATAAGTCCAGAATTTATAATAAATAGGATGCTAGCAGATATAACAAAAGTAATAATAAAAAGCAATTTCATTCTTTTTCCTATAGAAAGAAACTTGATTCCAAAAAATGAAATCAGTCCAACAAACCCAGAGATAATGGCAAAATCGTACCACCTGCCAACGACAGTGGAAATGGCTGATGATAATATGCCTAGGGTCATAAAATCATATCCTCCTATAAACCGAGCTATATGGAATAAAGCAAGAATAATAAATGATAAGAATATAGTCACATATATATTAAGACTTATATCTTTGCTTTTTGTCACAAGGCGCGTGACAAGAAAAGAAACAACAAACATTAAAATAAGGAAACTGGCTGTACCCGATTCAAATCCTTGCCCAAAGAGAGATTTTGAGATATTTGAGCTTAGAAATGAAGAAATAATGAAAGAAACCATAAGGGCTATGGCTGAAAAAACCAGAGCATGATGAGGAAAAGAAATGGTCTTATATTTCAAGGAAGAAACGCTATATAAAATGCAAGAAAGAAGCACACCGACACCAATGACGACATTCTTCACCAAATCAAGCGGGGTATACGCGGAAGGAATAAAAGCCAGTGGAGCCAAAAATACGGTGACTAAAAAAACATATGTTGATATTTTTTCAAGCAAATTTTTTCCACCTGTTTTCACATCCGATTCATTTATACTACTTGGAAATCTGTTTGTAGCATTTTTAACTTCAAAAGAATTATCATAATGTGTTGTTGGTAAATTCATATTTTTGTGTATCACAAAATTAATAAATGATTAATGTGTCTATTATATCAGAAACATCATAAAGCAAAAAGCTCCCTTTTTGAGGAAGCTTTTTGATGCGACATGTCTATAAGCCGAATTCTGTATGTTATTCTCTTAAGCGCCGGAAGCGCAAAGGATAACACGACAACCATTTATCTGGGATTTGTCTTGCGACAAACCTCAAGCGGCACTCCCGCCGACAAAATATACAAATCGAAGTCTTGGTAAAATCGGCTCGCATCCTTGCTCCCGCACAAGCTCTTTTTTTCTTCCGGCAAGCGTCAGAAAAAAAGACTTCTGCGGGACGGATACTCACACGATTTTACTTAAACAAATAGTTGGACACTCTGTCGACGGGCACGGCCTTGCACCGAGATAAGGATTTTGCCGTTTCACTCCCACCAAAGGGACTCGTCTCTGTTCGCACCTCATACCTCGCGGTAGACGGGCGTTACCCGCTATCCTTCTGCTATATTTACATACAGCCGGTGTTCGGACTTTCCTCTATGTAATAAGCGATAAAGCTTGGTACACAGCGATTGTCTGGCATGTTTATAAACTATACCACAGTAATATATAAATAGAAAGAAGCGAGTAGCTGGAATATGTATTCCGAGAAAGCGGAAATTTTCTACTGAAAATTTCCTAATCCTCGGCCTCTTCGGCCTGCGGACATTCTCTCCATACATACTCCAGCTACTCGCCTTATTCCTCCTTTTTGTGCGCTCTCACATCCACTTCATAACTTGTATTTTGAGATTCAAAGAAATTGACAAGTTCAAAAACATCAGTAGCCGTGGACATCCATTTTGCTGGATTTGTCACTTTGTAATGACTAGGAAAGCCAAGCTCTTCTAGGCGACGGTCGGCCACATACTTTACATATTGATTTACATAGTCAGCATTTAAACCAAGGATACCATTTGGAAATAGGTCTTTGTTGTATTCCACTTCCCTATCAACACCTTCAATAATTATTGAGCGAATGTCATTTGCGAATTCTTCTGTTAAAAGGTCGGGGTTTTCTTCCAAAATATTATGAATAAGATTGATGCCAAACTTAAGATGAAGACTCTCATCTCGCAAGACCCAGTTTATCATAGAGCCAAAATTGCGAAGTTGTTTCCTTTGACGGAAAGACAAAGCAACCATAAAACCGGAATAGAACCATATGCCTTCCATAACAATATTTGTGGCCACCAAATTTCTTATAAAATCTTTTTTGCCAGAAGTAGTGCTTACATCAAGCGATATTTC
Source organism: Minisyncoccota bacterium (assembly GCA_036516895.1). Lineage (GTDB taxonomy): Bacteria > Patescibacteriota > Minisyncoccia > Phycocordibacterales > PALSA-1337 > CAIOGI01. The sequence continues at coordinate 28,709 of DATDZD010000034.1, forward strand.
GGTCATGCGCTTCATGTATTTATTTATATAATCTTCTTTGGCTTTCATTGATGGAATATTGAGATGGTGCTGATATACTTTTTCTCTATCAAAAGGAAATGTCTCAAGAACATATTCAAAAGCTATGCAATGATTTGCTTCTTCCCACATCTGTTTTGCCAAATAGAGATGACATTCTGGACTCTTAAGATACGGATAAATGCCTAAAGAGATGGAACGATTGACAATAAGTTCAGCGGGGTTGAAGAATGCCATAAGAAACTCCACAGCATGCCTTTCGTCTTCAGTCATTTTTTTCCAATCATCTAGGTCTTCTTTTAGAGCGATTTCGTGTGGAAACCATGTATTACGAACAGCTTGATTGTATAAATCATAAGCCCATCGGTATTTTATCGGATGCAAACTTGTATCTTCTGGTGATGGTTTTCCTATAAGCATGGGTGTGAAAAATTATATTATCTTATAAACTAATAATCACAAAATATTTGCTACTGACAACTGTCGCACTGTGCTTTCTCCGCCGGGTCAACAGGACAAACATTGGTGAAAGATTTTGAATTTACTTTTTGACTGGAAGTAATCATAGTCGGTTCTTTGGTTTGGGAGATAGAAATTGAAGAAAGGTCGGTGAATTTATTTGGTATCTTTGAAATAACTGACGATTCTTGTCTTTTGATTTCAACTTTTTCTTCAATTTTCTTTTCAACTGCATTGATAGCTCCTGAGATATGAATAAGGGTTGAATCTTTGGATGGAACAGATTCTAAGATAGTTGGTGAAGTTTTATTTGAAACAGAAACTGGTATAGATGCGGAAACAGATGATGGTATTGGAGATATAGATGAAATGATTGATTCTGATATAGGTTCTATTTGCACTATATCGGATGTCATAGCTCTAGCTACAGAAGCAAATCCTATTTTACCTAGTTTTTCAGCTTTATTAACTTTTATAGTACTCTGCTCCGCGGTATGACGCGGTTTCATATGCAAATAATAAGTAGATTTTAATCCTTTCTCCCACGCCGTCATATATATACTCATAGTCTCATCTATATCTCTGGTTTCAAGATACATATTTCTTGATAATGCCTGGTCAACCCATTTCTGGGCTCTAGCGGCGACTTCTATATATGCCAAAGGAGATGTTGTGAAAGATGTTTTATAAATATCTTTTATGTATTGAGGAATACTTGGAATAGCTGAAATGTCGCCTTGATATTCTATAATATCCTCTCTGACTTTTTCCCATATTCCCATATTTTTTAAATCCTTCACAAGATTGTGATTGAGGTCAAGATATTTTCCGGAAATTTTATTCCTAGAAAAAACTTGGGCAAAACGAGCATCAATACCAGGAGTAGTGCTAGCCACAAGACCAATATTGGCATTTGGAGCGACAGCCATGAGTGTGGCATTCCTCATGCCTTTTGCCACTTTCTGACGAAGAAGATTCCAATTTAATCCTTTGTGTCTGCTTTCACGAGTTACAGAGACTGGTACGCCTCTTTCTTCTTCAAGTTTTTTTATACTATCAATAGGCACTTTACCCTTTGACCATTCCGACCCTTTGAAATTCATATATGAACCCCGTTCTATTGCAAGATTGGCGCTTTCGTCTATTGCCATATAACTTACAAATTCAAAGATTCTATCAGCAAAATCCCAAGCATGTTCGCTATCATAAGCCATACCTAGTCGTTCTATAGTATCGGCAAAACCCATAACACCAAGACCAACCGCTCTATTTTCTTTGTTTGATTTATTGGCTTCAGGAATAGAAAGAATATTTATATCAATAAGATTATCAAGCTGACGAATAGCTAAACGAACACTTTCCTCAAGCCGACTCCAATTGACCTCTTTATTATTGACATGAGCGGCCAGATTTAGAGAAGCCAGATTGCATACAGCTATATTTTCTTTGTCTTGTGGCAGACAAATCTCTGTGCAGAGATTGGACATATGTATAGTGCCAGTATTGTTGTTCAATGCGCGAAGATTTATTGCGTCTTTCCAAACAAGCCAAGGATGAGAAGTAGTCTGAAGAGACACGAGAATCTGACGATATTGTTCTCCAGCAGGGACTTTTCTGAAAGTTCTCAACTGACCTTTTTCAGCTTTATCCACATAGTATTCATATCGTTTGGTAAATTGCTGACCGTACAATTCATTTAAATCCATAGTTTCGGCGGGGTCAAACATATACCAATCCTTGCCTTCTTTTACTCTTTTCATAAATTCATCAGATAAATAGACAGCGGTATTTGCAGTTCTCATTCTTAGATAATCATCTCCAGCATTATTTTTCCAATCCACAAATTCTGGAAAATCTATATGCCAATTTTCCATATAGAAACATAATGCGCCTACTTTCTTTCCACCTCGTTGTATGGCGCGAATAGCAGTGTCTATTATTTTTGCAAAAGGAGTGGGTCCGCTTGAATTCCCTCCGAAATTTGAGAGTAAGGGCGAACCGGTAGCTCTAAGCTTTGTGATTGAAAGACCTATTCCTCCAGAATCTTTTGAGAGCATCATTATATCGGAAACAGTCTTGGCAATATGTCTCATATCGTCATGTATTTCAAGTAGAAAGCAGTTTGAAAGAGACGGTTTGGTCGTTCCAGCAGCGAGATTCGTGGAACCGCCAGCTATATATTCATGACGAGACATTTTGCTATAAAACTTCTTGGCATATTCTGTAGGATTTTTCTCATTATAAGAAAGACCCATAGCTATTCGCATGAAAAAGTATTGCGGAGTTTCTAGTGGTTGCTGGTGAGTATCTTTCATCAAATAGCGATTTATGAGACCATCGAGACCAGCGTATTGAAAAAATTCATCACACTCAACAGAAAGAGTATCAGCTAAAATCTCAAGATTGAACTTTGTTTTCATGTCTGAATGGAGTTTATTGTTCTTTATACCCTCTTCTATATATGAGATAAAAGAATCTTTGTGTTTATTCTTCAACTCTTCTGGATTATCTTTATCATAATCTCCAATAACATGACGGTAAACTGTCTTTAGGAGCAGTCTAGTGGCAACTTTATCAAATTCAATATCTTCTTTTATATTTTGAACTGCCGCATTGATTGTGGCTTTGTCCATCTCATCTGTAGTGATGCCATCATATAGCGTGAGATTCGTTTCTGTAGCAATCTGTGTAACTTTTGAAATGGGATCTACGAGACCGACACACGCTCTCTCTATGGAACGATTAACCTTGTCAGCATTATGAAGTTCTCTCGTACCATCGGCTTTTGTTATGAATATGGGCATAAGACAATAAAATAATTTGCTAAACTTTTACTAAATTCTACAAAACTTTTTGCAAGTAACAACCATTCTACTATCTATGTATATTTCTGCCAAGATTAAAAAAGAAAAATGAGTGGATAAGTAAAGAAAAAATGAATAAAAAAACAAATTAAGCAATGAAAAATTATTTAAGCAAGACCAAATGAATGTACTTAAAATAAAATTGGTAATAAAAATGCTTTCAAAGCTTATTTAATACGAAAATTACTTGAAATCAAGGATACCATTGATTTTGAGAGAATTTTCTTTGGTAAAACCAGCGTTTGTTTCAAGAACATATCGGCTTGCTTCTGGCGGATAAAATACTTTTGGAAATGTGTCGGGAGAGATATTTGATTCTATATGAGTAATTCTGTATTCCTCATCAAACCAGATAATATCAATGGGAAATTTCATATCTTTCATCCAAATACCGTACTTGTCTGGCTTTTCAAAAATAAAAAGCATAGCGGAATCTTCTGGTAAAGATTCCATACCACTTAATCCTTTCTCTCTAGTGGTAGGTGTGTCAGAGACAATGATAGAGATGTCTTTATTATTCAAATAAAATAAGGATGGTGGATTGATTGTTTGATTATCTAGTTTCTTGATTGATAGAGTCGATGTAGTACTCTGTGAAAAATCATCAAAAAAACTTGAGAATAAGAAAATTAATCCTAAAAATATAGTTCCGACTAGGGTAAGTAAGAGCGTGGATGGTTTCATCTCATTTTAAGTAATGATATCACAAATTTTAATGTGTCCACTTTATGGGGTACGGATCATTGGCGGAAGGTAAGGGATTTGAACCCTTGATACCCTTTCGGGTATACCACCTTTCCAAGGTGGCGCACTAGACCGCTATGCGAACCTTCCTTATTATTTTCTAATCTCTTTCTAAATTCTATCTTTTCTTTTTTATAACATCCTTCTTGATAATCTTATCCACCATCTTTATCTCCTCATCAAGACCAGAAATAACATCAAGTTTCTTAGCTTCGGAAGATGTAACCCACTTGTATTCTATAGCGTCTTTGTCAAGTTTGACTATACCAGAAACATACGGAGCATAGTAGCTCAAGACTAATACTGGTATGCCATCAGGACGAATAAAAGTGATGTCTAGTAAGTATTTTACATCTCCTACCCTAATATTTACTTCTTCTTTTATCTCTCTCCTCAAGGTCTTTTCAAGAGAATAGTACCACTGAATATGAACATCTTTATGGGTATGTGGGGTATTTATGTAATCATCAATAGTCAATCCTCCACCAGGTACAGTCCATTTATCTGGAAAAACTTTTTTATGCGGACTGCGTTTAGTTAGAAGATACTTGCCTTCCTTATTATAAACAATACAGGTAACAGCAATACGATGAGATTCTTTATCTTTTGGTATTATCTTAATATTTGCTTTCATATTGATAATGTAATGTATGAATCATTATATATAATATCACTATTGTTTTATCTTGTATGTTAATACCCCCCTCCGCCGCCACCGCCTCCAGACCCCCCGCCACCAAAACCTCCAAAGCCACCGCCAAATCCCCCACTTCTTCCGCCTCCTCCAATCCACCACGGAATATTTTTGCCTTTTGCAACACTTGAATGATATGCCTTAGAGACAAAAAAATCAAAAAATAAACCAATTATAATAAGAACAATCGTCCATATTATGCCTATAAAAATAAAACTGTAGACAAAACCTATAATGATTCCAGCAATTCCTCCGAGTACTCCTCCAGCCCACCAAGACTTTGACCTGCCTAGAATACTGGCAAGCCATATTGGTATAAATAAAAGAAAATAAATAATGACACCCCAATCTCCATCTGAATTTCCTGCACTATCTTGCGAAATCACATCTACCTGACCATTGAGAGTATTGATAATAGCTGTCACAGCTTCATTGTACCCTTGCGCATAAGCTCCTTTCTTAAAAGCAGGGGACAAAATATTTCTATATATAGAGCCCGCTTTGGCGTCTGTGATATATGCTTCAAGACCATAGCCAACTTCAATCCATATTTTTCTTTCATCTAAAGCGTGGAGAATCAATAATCCATTATCTTTTCCTTTTTCTCCAATTCCCCACTCCTCAAAAAGCTTTACGGCATAATTCTCAACCGTTTCATCGCCAAGAGTTGTGACAGTCACTATGGTTATTTCATCTCCGTTTTGTTTTTTAAAATCTGATAAAACAATTTCAAGTTGACTCCTTTGTTCAATAGAAAGAATATTGGCAAAATCATTTACAAATCCAATGGCTTTTCCAGGACTTGTATATGCATGAAGTGTTATCGGTAATATAAAGAAATAGAAAAAAGCAAGAAAGGTAAACAATGATATAAAGAAAAAAGGAATCACAGCTATGCGCAAACTTGCCATGATTCCCTTCTTCATATTATTATATCTGGACTTTAGGAGCTTTTTCTGCACCTTCTTCTGCGTTGAAGTATTCACGCTCTTCAAAACCAGTCATTCCAGCAATAATAGAACTTGGAATTCTCATGACTTTTAGATTATAGACCTTGACAGCATCGTTGTATCGTATGCGTTCTACTCGTATGCGATTCTCCGCGCCCTCAAGTTGAGACATAAGTGTTTGCACAGTCTCCGAAGATTTGAGTTGGGGATAATTTTCTGTTATGACAAGAAGTCGTCCAAGAGCGCTCTCCACTTGATTAGCGGCTTTTGCTTTATCTTCTGCTGTTACTGCTCCAGAATATTTTGTCCTAGCGTCGGCGATAGCTGTAAATACCGCTTGCTCCTGCTTCATTATTCCCTTTACTGACTCTACAAGATTTGGAATAAGGTCAAAACGACTCTGATATGTAGTCTCTACTTGTTTCCACTGCGTATCTGCAGAAATATTCAGAGTAATCAA
>DATDZD010000035.1:0-22624 GCA_036516895.1 Minisyncoccota bacterium
TTCATAATCATACTCAATCTATTTGTGTCATTAATCAACCTATCTGGCTCCGCTTTCTTTACTGAACTTATAGGGTAACGCATCATTATAGTTTCTATTTTATTTCTAGTTTCAGGATTGATGTTATAAGCTTCTGTCGTCGTTCTGTATTCATCATCACGGGTATTACCTTTTAGAATAGTAGCCGCAGAATCTCTTATATTTTTTAAAAGTCTTGATGGATCGCCAGAGGAAAATAAGTTAGAAAATTTGGTAAGTAAAAAAGATGCAATGAATACATACTGTAATGTTTCCTCAGCAGCATCTTTTGATAAAAGATCCGTTATATTTTTTGAGATTTTTATTCTCATACCAAGCTGATGAAGCACATGCTTTGCAAGACGAGGTTCTTTTGCCTCATTTTCTAAAAAATGAACAATGTATGATTTTTGTCGTTCTGTTGATTCTATATCATATATTGCTAGAATTTCACTGACTATGTCTTTTAATTCAACGCTAGGCAATTCATAATAGTAATGGATTATCTTCATCAGATATTCATCCCCATAACCAAAATGTAGTCCGTATTTCTTTTCTATCATCTCACTTACAATCCTTCGATCGATTGCTAATACAAAAAGTGTATTGCTTATTGATAAGAAATTCTTTATTCCTTCAAGCAACTTCACAGCATTTTCTGGAAGGCATCTATCCAGATCATCAATGAATATAAATATTTTTTCAGTTCTCTTCTTTTTTAAGACATTCTTTACAATATTCTCAAAGTCTTCTTTGAAACTTTCAATTTTATCAACCCATCTTTCATGTTCTTTAAAAATCTTACCTTCAAACTTTTCAAAATCATCCATGACTTCCCCCGCATTCAATCCTCCGATTGTCCTAGCTAAACCAGAAGATATAACTGCGGCATCAACCAACAGTTGTTTCCATTTTGTGTCTGTGATTCCTGTCTGCTTCTTTATGCAATTAAGTAGGGCAAATAGGAGGTCGCTTTGATCAGAATATTCATATCTCCACGACTCGAAATATACAGAAGTAATGTTTTTATATTCCTTTATCTGCCTATTTTTAATATGCTGTTGAATAAAATCAAGCATTGTAGACTTTCCACTACCCCAATTTCCATAAAACCCAAAGCTATTGGGTAGCTCCATTTCAATTAGAATTTCGTCCAGTATCTTTTTGGAAAGAAGATTATATCCGAATCTATCTTTCCCTAGTTCTTTGAGGTGTTTTTCAGTTGGAAATTTCATATTCTATATATTTTCTATTCTGAATGTTTTATATAATTTCCGCCACATGGATTAGAGTATATCACTTCTTCCAATAATCATCCTTATTATGGACTTTGAAAATACAAATCTTTCTGCTAGTATTTACCATAAGTAATGAGAGTCGGTATTCTTTGGTATGAAAGTATCAAAGACAGTGTTGTGTAATAAGTCCGCCTTGTGCGGTGAAAAGCAAGACTGGCTTACGGGTCTATCGAGAGCCTCGATGTGAGGAAACTTGCAAGAAGTTGAGTGGCGCCAATATTTGACTTCTAGGGTTTGTTACTTCGGCATGACTCCCTATATGGGAGTTTTTGCATTGTAGTAGCACAAAAGAGTGATAGCATTTAGAGCATTTAGCCATCGCTTTTTTCATCAATTATGAATTCTACCAAAAGAAAACAGTGGTATCTCCAAAAAAGTGTCTACTTTTTGGGGTACAGATCACTGGCTCCGGGAACAGGGATCGAACCTGTGACCAATCGCTTAACAGGCGATTGCTCTACCGCTGAGCTATCCCGGAATATTTTTAGGAGAAATGCTCTTCTCTTTCTCTTATCTTCATTCTTTTCATTTTTTAGAGAACATTAGTTATACTATCAAATATGTACATAAAAGTGAAGGTTACAACTGGGGCCAAGAGGGAAGTGGTGGAGAAGATTTCAGAAGATCATTATGATATTTCAGTAAAAGAGAAAGCTAAAAACAACAGTGCTAATAAGAGAGTTTTGGAAATTGCCAAAAATATGTTTGCATGCAGACATATTAAAATAATTTCTGGACATCATTCACCAAGCAAAATCTTAAGTATTGATAAATCCGCATAATGTTAAAATTTTGAGTATTGAAAAACGATAGGGTATAATGAGGTCATGAATATAAATATAAAAAATACGAATATCATTTTAACCCCGGCAATTTATGATTATGTTTCAAGGCGTCTTGAAGCCGTAAAAAAACTACTTGAAAAAGACTCTACCGCCAAATGCAATCTGGAACTTGCCAGGACCACAGCCCATCACAAAAATGGCGATATATTTAGGGCGGAAGTTCATATTACAGCAAAAGACAGAGACTTGTATGCGAGCGCCGAGGAACAAGATTTGTACAGAGCTATTGATGTAGTGAGAGATGAGATACTTCGTGAAATCCGTTCCTATAAATCCAAAAGAATATCTCTCATAAGACGAGGAGGCGCTAAAATCAAAGATATCATAAAAGGCATGTGGCCAAATCAGAAAAATGATTCAGAAAGTAATCTATAATGGATGTATAAATGATTATCTCAAATCGCTTAATAAGATATAATAACTAGACACATATGCCAGTATTTCTAAAACAAACTATCAATCAATACCTATGTATAACTCTCATCTGCCTTATGACATTTTGGACGACTCTTTATTATTTTACTTTTAGAGCCCAAGTCCTTGGCGATGAAATCGTAATTAAATGGAGTGAATATTTGAGATATTAAATAGATTCAATATATTTAGGCTTGGAAATGAATTCTTTATAGACCATCTCTTTTTTTCCTTCGGGAATGACTTTCTCAATAATCAATTCTCCATTGTAATATGATGCTTGTGTTATTTTAATTCTGATTCTTTTTTTGTTTTTATCATCTTTGTTTTGATTATTATCCTGATTTACAAAAAAATATGCCGAAGGCCAACCATGATACGCTTGGATTTTTAAGTAATTTTTATAAGGATTATCTTTGAAATCTATTAGACCGTCTTCCTTTTCAATCTTTTTTGTGTAAGTGGCTTTGATGTGGTCTTGCTCTATTTCCTTGATTTTGTCACTGGCTTTTCCGTTGACCTTTTCATTTATCCAATCTGGAAGAATTGAAATAAGGAGGTCGGAGCCGACACTTACGAGTTTATTTCCTAATTCGTGAGAGGTTGGTGGCCACGGTTCTACCTCCACTTCTTTTTGAGCCACTAGGGGTCCGTGGTCCATTTCACTATCCATGCGAATAATTGTAACCCCTGTTCCTTTTTTATCATTCAAGATAGCAGATTCAATCGGACACGAACCCCTGAATTCTGGTAAAAGAGAAGGGTGTATATTCAATGACTTGGCTTTTGGTATATTCAAAATATTTTCTGGAATTATTTTTCCATAAGCCATAACTACAAAAACATCACAGCCATATTTCTTTAATCGGTCTGTTAAAGATTGGTCTTTTAGTTTATCTGGTTGAAAGACAGGAATATCATGTTTGAGAGCCCATACTTTTGCTGGAGGAGGGGAAAGTGATAAATCTCTGCCTTTCGGTTTGTCTATGGATGTGACTACAAAAGATATGGTAAAGCCAGCTGAACAGAGTTTGTCCAAAGTAATGACCGAATATTCTGGTCCGCCAAAAAATCCTATTTTTATTTTTTTATTATTCTCTGGCATTTTGTTTTCTTGTGCGTTTCTAAACTGTCTCTAATCGACCTTTTGTCTGTTCTTCTCTTGGAATATCTTTTATATCGTAAGCGTTATCAATAAATAAAATGCCTTTCAGGTGGTCTATCTCATGTTGAAAAACTTGGGCCAAAAGACCGCTAGCGCCTCTTTCAAAAAGTTTGCCATTTTCGTCATAAGCTCTTATTGACGCTTTCTTGGCTCGCTCTATTTTGCCATACTTCCATCGCACAGAAAGACACCCTTCTTCCACTTTTTGTCTTTCCTTGGAGAGTTTCAGTATTTCTGGATTGATAAAAATCATAAAAGATTCATCACCTTTATAATTTTTGGAAGCGAGTTTGAGCATGGCGCCTGAGACGATAAAAATACGCAATGATTTTCCGATTTGCGGGGCGGCAAGAGCCACGCCGTCGTCTTGAGTCGCCAAAACTGTCTTCATATCTGACATGATTTTTTGTATCTTAGGCGAGACAATATCAGATATCGGCACTTCTCTAGCTTGTTTACGCAATATGGGATTTCCATTTTGAACTATTGTAACCATAATTATACTATATTAGAGCAAACTCTCCGGGTCAACCTTTATTGTTGCCGATGGGGACAGGTTGCGTATTTTTTTTACAAGAATGGTATTCGGCCATTTTTCTTTTTCAATGCGAATAAGTCCATGCAAGACGAAATTGCCTTTGACAGTGTGAGTAAAAGCGGGAAAAACATTCACTTCGTATGGTTCAAGACAAGTCTGTATTTCTTCCATTTCTTTTACTATATCATCTTTCTTGCCCTCAAGAGTTATCTTTATTAAAACAAAAAAGGGAGGGTAATTGAATTTCTTTCTTTCCTCTATGGTATGACGATAGAAGTCGCTCAAATTTCCTTTCATGCCATATTCAAACACTTTCTCGTTGGCTTTTCTCGTCTGAACTATAAAATCGCGGACAGCGATAGTGCGCATGCGCAATATCATGGAAAAAATTTTATCGCTCATGCGAAAATCTGGAAGAGAGAAGAGAGAATCAAGAGAAATAATGACCGAATTTTCCGCTTTATCATGGATATATTGAAGCACCATTTCTGTGCCAAGAAGAATACTTCCGGGCTTCGTTTTGTATTTTTGGATGATTGCATGAGCAGATTTGTCGTCATGGATAGTATCAGAATCAATTCTAAATAAAGAGATGCCGGGGAATTTATTTTTTATGACTTCTTCTACAAGGTCAATGCCTATGCCTAGCGTTTGCAATTTCCAACTTCCACACGCTTTGCAATATTCTTCAGACGACCTCCTTTCGCCACAATAATGACAAAGAAAAAAACCTTTCTCATCATCTCTTGTCTTATGGAAAATAATAGGAGCACTGCAGTTATTGCAGGTTACAATGTTTTGACAATCTCCGCACACAGTAGAAGGAGACAATCCTCGTCTTGTGGTCAATATAATCATGTGTTCGCTTTTTTCTTTTGTCCTGAAGATGAGTCTCTCTACTTCATCCGAAAATATTTTGAAATCAAGTTTTGAACTTTCATATCCTTGTGTTTCTTTATGATGTATTTCTTTACGCATATCCACAAGAATATCTCTCGCTGTGCTCAATGAGCGAAATTTAAAAGGCGAAGCCGATGCTATTTCTCCTTGACTTTGTCGCCATAAAGTTTCAAGACGAAGAAAATTATCGGCCAGAAAAAGTCTTATCCCCATTCTCTCAGAAAGCAATTCTGCCACATACCTTATATCTAAAAATGGTCTGCGTGGAATCTTATAAGACTTACTATTCTCTCGCTCTATGACAATAGTTTTTATATCCTTTCTTGAAAAAGATAGAAATCCAGCTGTAGCGATAATAACTACAGGATGTGGTTCTTTTATAATATCATTCCATGAATCAATAAATTTCTTTTGAAGCGAGCTATGCAAGATAAAAGCATATCCTTCTACGCCTTTTTCAAGAATAGAGAAAGCGTATTCGGCTTCTTCTGTGGTAGGGAATAGAAAAAAAATGGAGCATTTTTTGGCAAATTCTTGACGAATCAAGCTTTTCCATGTTCCATATCGTTCTTCATCATCTCCCTGTACCGCATATTTTTCATGAACAACTCTATTGACTCCATCTTCAAATCCAGTCTTATGTTCCGATTCTATTTTATGCTCTGATTCTTTGGAATCCCCCTGTTTTTCAAATTTAAGTTTTCCTATATTTTTCAAAATATAATCTGGCACAAGAGAATCCAAAACGCTTCCCATATGGGTAGCATAATAGTCTGATGTTTGGCGCACCATATCAATAAATTCTTTACTGAAAAAACTATTACTTTTAACTATGTCCAATTTTCTCAAAGAAAAATCTGCATTTTTTATCTCGCTTTTCAAATCTTCAACTAGTTTTATTGAAACGACTATGCCTTGTGTTATTTTTTTACGCAATGGAATATTGACTATTGCTCCTATATGTACCTCTTTTGAAGTGAAATATGAAAGAGTATCCACGCCAATACCTTTTGCTATAGGGATGACTTCAATGATAAACATGGTTCATATAGTATCCCACTTGCCGATTTTTTTACAAATCACTACTAAATGTCTCTATATGCGCTCCAATAGAATTTAAGCGTTCTGCCAAATCTTCATATCCACGATTTATATTGTAGACATTCTTTAGTATTGATATTCCTGGTGAAGCAAGCATAGCCGTCATAATGACCATAGAAGGTCTAAGAGCGGGAGGAGAAATTATTTCGGCAGATTTCCAGTGTGTTGGTCCTTTTATATAAAAACGATGAGGGTCGGCTAGGATAGTCTCTGCGCCAAGTTTTTCCAATTCTTTATAATAAAACGCTCTTTCTTCATAAACCCAATCATGTATAAATGTCTGACCTTCTGCTACCGCGCCGATAACGGCAAAAAAAGGGAGATTGTCAATATTAAGACCCGGATACGGCTGAGCGTGAATCTTTTCCTCAAGAGCTTTTAGTTTTGAAGGAAAAGTCTCTATGTCAACTAAATTTACTCTATCATTTTCTCCTTTATATCTATTTATAATCTTGTATTTGAAGCCCATTTTTTCTAGTTTCAATAATTCAAGTTCAAGAAAATCAATAGGACATCGTTCTATTTTGATAGAAGAATTAGTCAATATGGAAACCGTTATAAGAGACATGGCTTCTATTGGGTCTTCACCCACGACATATTCCACATCAACATCCATGTCTTTTTTTCCATGAATAGTGAGCGTCGATGTTCCGATGCCTTCAATATTTACTCCTAAAAGTTGCAAATAGAAACAAACATCTTGAACTTGATAGTTTGCAGAAGCGAATTTTATGGTTGTTTTACCTTGAATCCTAGCGGTAGCCATGAGAACTGTTTCAGTCACTGTATCGCCCGCTTCATAGAGAATAATTTCAGACGGCTTTAATCCTTTGTGCGAGATTTCATAATGGTCAGATTTCGTCTCAATTTTTACCCCAAGGTTTTCAAGAGAATAAAAAAATGGTTTGACAGTGCGCGACCCAAGACGACATCCGCCAGCTTGGGGAAGATTGAAATTTTTGAACTCATGAACGAGTGGTCCCATGAGCATGATTCCTCCCCTAGTCTTCGCCATTTGTTCTGCTACTTTTTTATCAATCTTCTCTAAATTGATTTTCTTTGGTGGAATTATGATGAGGTCATTATTTTTTCCTCTTGTTTTCCATTCTATCTTTACATCAATACTTTCCAATACTTCGGCAATACGATAAACCTCTTCTATCTTCGGAGCGTTTCTGATTGTCGTTTTGCCTTTATTCAGAATGGAAGCGCACATCACACCCACCGCGCCATTCTTTGAAGCGCGAACTCTGATATTTCCTGAAAGTTTGTGTCCACCTTCAATACGGAAGTTTATAGTGCCTTCTTCTTTTGCGTCTTTTTTCAATTGATTTATCACTTTTTGCATCATCCATTTATATCATAAATAGCTTGAAAAATATAGGAAATGAGAATATGATGACTTTAATGTCTTTCTTCAATCAAAAACTCGGCATAGATTTGGGCACAACAAACACCCTTGTCTTTCTACCGGGCAAAGGCATTGTCCTAAATGAACCGTCGGTTGTGGCTATCTCTGAACAAGACAAGAAAATTTTGGCGGTGGGGAATGAAGCAAAAGAAATGATTGGTCGCACTCCGGATAATATTGTCGCTTATCGTCCGATGAAAGACGGAGTCATTGCCGACTATCGCATAACCGAAGCCATGCTTAGATATTTTATAGATAAAGCTCTTGGTTCATGGAATATTTTCAAGCCGGAAGTGATGGTTTCTGTTCCAGCCGGCATCACTTCCACAGAACGCCGAGCGGTCATAGAAGCGACTATCAGAGCCGGAGCAAGGAATGCTTATGTTGTAAAAGAACCAATATTAGCGGCTATTGGCGCTGGCATTCCCATACAAGAAGCCAGAGGACACATGGTAGTGGACATTGGAGGAGGCACGACTGATGTGGCAGTTATTTCTCTTGGGGGAATCGTCGCTTCAACATCTGTAAAATGCGCTGGTAACAGAATTGACACAGCTATCGCTGATTATATAAAGAAGACTTTCAATCTGGCTATTGGCGATAAAACCGCAGAGGACATAAAGATAAATATCGGTTCAGCCATTCCTCTTGAACAAGAATTATCCATGATGATAAAAGGACGAGATTTCATCACCGGTCTTCCTCGTTCCACTGAATTAAAAACAAACGAAGTGGTCAAAGCGATAAGCAGAGAACTGCGAGATATGATAAAAGCCATGAAAGATGTATTGCAAGAAACTCCGCCAGAACTGGCTTCGGATATTATTGATTATGGCATTATTATGACCGGAGGCACTTCTATTCTCCGCAATTTGCCAGAGCTTGTCTCTCGAAGAACGGGCGTAAAGGCAAAACTGGCTGATGACGCTCTCTACTGTGTGGCAAAAGGCACAGGCATTGCTCTTGAACATCTTCATGTTTATAAAAAGAGCATTATCGCCAAGAAGAGATAAGGTCATAAGAATATATGAAAAAGAAAAAATGAACCATTTTGAATATATTAAAGCTTTAGACCACCACGCATATTTTATACACGCTTTCACCGACTCCTTGAGACATTTGAAGGATTATTTGAAAAATAAATTCCATATTTCTCATGCCAAAAACCCGGATTTCTTTTATGAAAAATATGAAATCATGACTATAGATGAAAGTAGAAAGATAAAAGAGATTCACACTTCAAAATCTTTTATTGAGAAGAGTAAAAGGATTTTTATCATTGAAGCAAAAGGTATAACTCATGAAGCTCAAAATTCTCTCTTGAAGATTTTTGAAGAACCAAATGAAGACAGCCATTTTTTCCTCATTATGCCATCAGTAGATATACTATTGCCAACTCTCCGTTCACGCCTGTTTATAATCAAGTCAAAACAAGCAGATGAAGAAACTGAAACCATAAAATTGGCAGAACGATTTTTGAAACTTTCTATGAAAGATAAAATAACTTTTGTGGATGATTTGACAAAAAAGATAAGTGATGAAAAAGCGGAGAAAAGTACTGCTCAAGAATTCCTTCATGCTATTCAATCTGTGCTTTATAAAAAGATAAATATGGCAAAAATCACCAAAGACCAGCAAAAATCCCTACAAGTCATATCAAAAGCTTTGGATTATATGAATGACAGGTCGCCTTCAATAAAACAGTTGCTGGAATTTGTGGCATTGAATATGTAAAAAGGAAAAATGTTTGGTTGAGCGTTTTCTGTTATGATATAATAAGTTGAATGACTTTATATTAATCAAATGAATAAACCTATCAAAATAGCTATCAACGGTTTTGGTCGTATTGGTCGGGCGTTTTTTAAATTGGCAAAAGAGCATACAGATATTGAAATTGTGGCCGTCAATGACCTTGGAAATATTGAAACGATGGAATATCTCTTGAGACATGATACGGTCTATGGGTCAAGCCAATATACTTTGAATGGAGTTCAATATATAAGTGAAAGAAATCCAGCCGAACTTCCTTGGAAAAAACTTGATATAGATGTAGTAGTAGAATCAACAGGATTCTTTACTTCTACTGAAAAAGCCAAACTTCATATTACAGCTGGAGCAAAAAGAGTAGTTATCACCGCTCCGATAAAAGATGATGATTCCCCCACAATTCTCATGGGGTTGAATGAAGATAAACTTGCTACTTGCGCTATTTCTTCAAACGCTTCTTGCACCACAAATGCCGGCAGTTCTCTCATTTCCATTCTTGATGAAACTTTAGGTGTTGAAAAAGCTCTTTTGAATACTGTCCACGCCTACACCGCTAGTCAAGCTTTGGTAGATGGTCCAAACAAGAAAGATTTGCGCGAAGGTCGTTCTGCTGGACAAAATATAGTGCCATCATCCACAGGCGCGGCTATTGCTGTGACAAAAGCTATGCCGAAGTTTAGCGGTCTATTTGACGGCATATCTATCCGTGTCCCTGTGGTTTGCGGTTCTATTGTTGATTTGACTTTTATTTCAAAAAGAGAGACTACAGTTCAAGAAGTAAATGCCATTCTTACAAAAGCTTCAGACGAAGCCAAGTGGAAAGGTATTTTCACTGTCACTTCAGAAGCGCTTGTTTCTTCAGATATAATAGGCAATCCTTATGCGTCTATTGCAGATTTGGCTTTTACAAGAGTTGTTGGAGGAAATTTGGTCAAAGTTCTCGCGTGGTATGACAATGAGATGGGGTACACATACACCCTCGTGGAACATGTCATAAAAGCAGGGAAACTGATATAGACACAAATAAACATCACATCACCACACGAAACACCCTAGACACAATATCAAATAGTGTTGTTGAACTGGAAATTTTATCAAAATTTTATTCTTTTTTTATCAGGATTTTATCTCGGTTTAGGATAATAGTTGCATTATTGGATAATCGCAATTATTATTATGGTACAAACATCATTTGAAAGCCGTTTTGTCACCTTGGAAGAGTTTAATAATTTTAGAGAAGTGGTTAAAGAAAAATTTTCACAGACTGATGAAAAAATAGACTACATGACTGAAATCATGATGGCTAGTTTTGATCGTATATACAATCAAGTAAATGGAAGGTTTGATGAGGTGAATAAAAGATTTAGTGAAGTAAACGAGAAGATGGATAAAAATTTTTCCGAAGCAGATTCTAGATTTGAATCTCTCACAGAGAAGATGATTCAAGGATTTGAGAGAGTTGATAATAGATTTGTAGTAGTAGACCAGAAGTTTGAAGATTTAACAGGATTGATGATTCAGGGATTTGAACGCACAGATAAGAAGTTTTTTGAAGTGGATTCTAGATTTGAAGTTCTTACAGAATTGATGATACAGGGTTTTGAACGCTTTGATAACAAATTTATTGCATTTGATAAAAAGATAGATAATAAATTCATAAGGGCTGATAACAAGATGGATAATAAATTTATGAAGACCGATGAAAAGATGAATAATGGTTTTATCAAGACAGACGAAAAGATAGAAAACTTGACCGAAATGATGATTGATGGATTTGATAAAGTTTATGCTAAACTAACAGCATGAAAATCCTCGTAGCTA
The DNA here is from genome assembly GCA_036516895.1 of Minisyncoccota bacterium. Taxonomy (GTDB): domain Bacteria; phylum Patescibacteriota; class Minisyncoccia; order Phycocordibacterales; family PALSA-1337; genus CAIOGI01. The sequence continues at coordinate 11,279 of DATDZD010000035.1, forward strand.
GCGATCATGCTGGGTATGAACTCAAGAATAAGATTTTTCTATTTTTGAAAGAAGAAGGTTTTGATGTTGAAGATATGGGAGCGTATTTTTATGATAAGGAAGATGATTATCCAAAAATCATGATTCCCGTCGCCATGAGAGTTGTCTCTGGTTTAGAAGGTCTGGGTTCAGATAATATTCGCGCTATTCTTTTTGGCAGGTCAGGGAATGGAGAGGCCATGATTGCAAATCGTTTTCCTGGCGTGCGCGCGGCTGTCTATCATGGTAAAAATTTGGAAATTGTTCGTCTGTCTAGAAAAGATAATGATTCCAATATTCTTTCTCTTGCCGGAGATTTTATAGATGAAGAAGAAGCCAGACAAGCGGTAAAAATATGGCTCTCAACTCCGTTTGACACAGACCCAAAATATGCCAGGAGAAATGCCATGCTTGATAATATCGAATAATAAATCAAGTAATAGCATATTTAGATAATATGTAACAAAATAGTTGAGATTTATAATATATCAAATTGATAAGTCATGGAAATAATTCCAGCAATTCTACCTAAAGATTTCAAAGAGATAGAAGAAAAAACTTCTATAGTTAAAGAATTGGCGAATATGGTGCAGGTGGATATATGTGATGGAAAATTTACACCATCTGTAACTTGGCCATATAAGAAGCATGATAAAAATTTTGAAGCCCTACTTCATGAAGACAGAGGCATGCCTTTTTGGGAAGATATTGATTATGAATTTGACCTTATGATAAAAGAGCCGACTGAACACGATGTTAGACAATGGCTTTCAGCTGGAGCAGAAAAAATAATCCTTCATGCAGAATCGTCCGATGATCTTTCTCAAGTTTTGTCTATTCTTGATGGGCTTGTAGAGACTGGATTGGCTTTGAATGTTCAGACACCTATTGATATTATAGGCAAATATAAGGATAAAATTTCGTATGTTCAACTTATGGGGATTACAAAAATCGGTTTTCAAGGTCAGAGCTTTGACCCTAGAGTGTTAAATAAGATAAAAGAGGTAAAAGAAAAATATTCATCTTTTCCCATACAAATAGATGGTGGTGTGAGTATGGCTACAGCTGAACAAATGAAATTGGCGGGGGCAGAGATATTGGTTGTTGGTTCGGCTCTTTTTAATTCAAATGATATATCAGCAAATATTGTGGATACCTATAGAAAACTTAAACGCATATAGATGATATAATAGTGGTGTATGTTGCTCACCGATCAAAAAGCTAAATTTCTTTTTGAAAAAGCTCATGCCATAAGGCAGTCCATAATTGACATGCTCATAGAAGCCAAGTCAGGTCATACTGCCGGACCTCTTGATATGGCCGATATATTTTCATATTTATATTTTCACGCATTAAAACATGACCCTAAGAAGCCAGATTGGACATATAGAGATAGATTGGTTCTTTCAAATGGTCATATCTGCCCAGTACTTTATGCTGTCATGGCTCATTCCGGGTATTTTCCTATTTCTGAATTAAAAACATTGAGAAAATTCAAATCTCGTCTACAAGGTCATCCTCAACGCGATTTTTTATCTTCTCTTGAGACTTCTTCAGGTCCTCTTGGCTCTGGTCTTTCGCAAGCGGTTGGCATGGTACTTGCAGAAAGAATAGATTTTGGCAAGACTTCATCAAAGAAATTTGTATGCATGATGAGTGATGGAGAACTTGATGCGGGTAATTCTTGGGAAGCTATTCTTCTTGCTGGAAAAGAGAGGATTCAAAATCTTACAGTTTTTGTAGACCGCAATAATATTCAAATTGACGGTTTTACAGAAGATATTATGCCTTTGAATCCTCTTGCCGATAAATGGCGTTCTTTCAATTGGCATGTCCAAGAAATAGACGGGCACAATTTTCATGCTATTGATGGAGCGTGGACTCAAGCTGTGTCTGTTTTTGATAGGCCATCTGTTATCATCGCTTACACTATTCCTTCAAAAGGCATTCCAGAATTTGAAAGGAAATATGAATGGCATGGTAAACCGCCGACTACGCCACAAGAAATAGAGACTGCCAAGAAAGCAATGCATTCTGTAAGAACAATGGGTGGCAAGGTGTGTGGGGAGCATGAGTAGAAAAGATGTGACTAGAAACAAGAAATAAATATAGAATAAATACTTTAATAATTAATATGATAGTTCAAAATCAAAAACTGAATCCAAAATTATTTGACCAAGATGTTGAACAAATTCCTATACGAAAAGGATTTGGTGAAGGACTTCTCAAAGCTGGAGAGATGGATAAAAGGATAGTGGGGCTTTGCGCTGACCTTACAGAATCAACCCAAATGCATCTCTTTAAGCAGAAATTCCCAGAGCGCTTTGTGGAAATGGGAGTGGCAGAACAAAATATGGCTTCGGTGGCAAGTGGTATGGCTGCCATGGGCAAAATTCCTTTTATTACTTCATATGCCATGTTTTCTCCTGGGAGAAATTGGGAACAAATAAGAACAACTATTTGTTACAACAATCAACCAGTCAAAATTGTCGGTTCTCATGCTGGAGTCTCAGTAGGTCCTGATGGAGGAACACATCAAGCAATAGAAGATATTGCTATTACTAGAGTTATTCCTAGAATGGTGGTTATTTCTCCTTGCGACGCTATAGAAGCTAGGAAAGCCACCCTTGCTATTGCCAAAACCATGTCTCCAACATATATTCGCCTTGCCCGCGAGAAGACTCCAATCATTACGACAGAAGAGACTCCATTTGAAATAGGCAAAGCTCAACTTGTATTTGAGCCAAATCATTCTAAACAAAATGATATGAAATCTGACATAATTGGTGAAAATAGGTCAAATGAGAAAAGAGTAGATGAAGAGAGAGCAGAAATAGGTATTATTGCCACAGGGGCTCTTGTTTATAAAGCTATAAAAGTAGCCAATGCTCTTGAAAAAGAAGGCAAAAAAGTAAAGGTCTTAAATATTTCTACAATAAAACCGCTTGATGAAAATGCTGTCTGGGAACTTGCCCATGAGACGGGAGCAATTGTAACTGTAGAAGAGCATCAAATCATGGGAGGAATGGGGTCTGCTGTAGCAGAATGTTTGGCGAGACATTATCCTGTACCTATTGAATTTATTGGAGTAAAAGATGTATTTGGTCAATCAGGTACTCAAAATGAACTCTTAGAACATTATGGAATGGATGAAAAAGATATAAAAGAAGCGGTCAATAAAGTATTATTACGCAAAAAATAGAAATTTGATAATCTAATTGATTTTATTTAAGAAATATAAAATTCTATAACATAGAGAATAGATTTTTTACACTTTTTACAAATACTCTCAAATATGTCATTCTTATTCAATGATGAAGAAAATCATGTTTTTTCATGATATTTTTTACAGAAATTTGAATTACAATGTCTATTTTTAATCTATCAAAATCCATGTCTCCTGCGGGAGATCAGCCAAAAGCCATTGATTCTCTCGTCAAAGGTCTTGAAAAAGGTTTGCGACATCAGACACTTTTTGGCGTAACTGGCTCTGGAAAGACTTTTACTATGGCAAATGTTATTGCTAAGCATAACAAACCCACTCTTATTATTGCTCACAATAAAACTCTAGCGGCACAACTTGCTCAAGAATATCGTGAATTTTTTCCAGAGAATGCAGTGCATTATTTTGTCTCATACTATGACTATTATCAGCCAGAAGCGTATATGCCGGTGACTGATACATATATTGAAAAAGAGGCAATGATAAATGAAGAAATTGACCGTCTTCGTCATGCTTCCACTCAAGCTTTGCTCACAAGAAAAGATGTCATCATTGTCGCTTCAGTTTCCTGTATTTATGGTCTGGGCAGTCCTATGGAATATGAAAAAGAAAATCTAAAGATTGCAAAGGGTATGACATTGTCTCGAGCAGAACTCATGAGAAAATTCGTGAATATTCATTTTGAAAGAACTAATACCGATTTGAAATCGGGGATGTTCCGAGCTGTTGGAAATATGATAGAAATTATGCCGGTAAATGATAGAACTGTTTTTAGAATTGAATATGAAGGAAGTGTCATAAGTAATATTATTGAACTTGATTCTGTTACTTCTTCTATACGAGCTCATCATGATGTGATTTTTCTTTTTCCAGCGAAGCATTTTATAAGCAATGATGAGCAGTCAAATAGAGCGTTTGAGACTATAAAAGCTGAGCTTGAGGAGAGGTTGAAGGAGCTTGAAAATGGGGGCAAAACGCTTGAAGCAGAGCGACTAAAGAGGAGAGTCAGGTATGATTTGGCTCTCATAAAAGAAGTAGGATATTGCAATGGCATTGAAAATTATTCAAGACATTTTTCTGGAAAAGATATCGGAGAACCGCCTGATACTTTGCTTTCATATTTTCCGCACAAAAAAGACGGTAACCCAGATTTTTTGACTATTATAGACGAATCCCATGTGACTGTGCCTCAATTAAATGCTATGTATGCTGGAGACGCTTCTCGCAAAGAGACTCTAGTGGAATACGGTTTTCGTCTGCCATCAGCAAAAGATAATAGACCTCTCAAGTTTAAAGAATTTGAAAAAAGAATAGGGCAAGTTATTTATACTTCTGCCACTCCTGGTCCTTATGAATATGAAAATAGTCAACAAATAGTAGAACAGGTCATTCGTCCAACAGGACTTGTGGACCCTATTATTGAAATCAAACCTGTTGTCAGTATCAAAGCAGGTGAGGCAGTAACTTCTTCAGGCACGCGTCGCCGTCTGCTGACGGCGCACTCCCTCTCGGCCTCATCGGCCTCCGAGAGACCTTCAGAAGCTACTGCCTCACCTGCTTCACCATTGTATCCAGGGCAAATCTTTGATTTTATAAATGAAGCTGGAAAAGTAATAAAAAAAGGCCAAAGAGCTATTGCTACCACTTTGACAAAAAAGATGGCAGAAGATCTAAGTATTTTTTTGAAAGAGAAAGGAATAAAAGCTGAATATTTACACAGTGATATAAAAACCATAGACCGTATAACCATTCTTACTGATTTTAGAAAAGGCAAATTTGATTGTCTTGTCGGCGTCAATCTTCTACGAGAAGGTCTTGACCTTCCAGAAGTTTCTCTTATTGGCATTCTTGATGCTGATAAAGAAGGGTTTCTTCGTTCTGAAACTTCTCTAATTCAAATCATAGGTCGCGCCGCGCGGAATGTTTTCGGACGAGTGATTCTTTATGCTGATTCTGTGACTGGTTCAATGGATAGGGCAATGAAAGAGACTGACCGTCGTCGCAATATACAGATTGCTTACAATGAGAAACATGACATTACTCCTCAAACTATAATAAAAAAGATTCACGATATTACCGACCAGTTGAGAACAGAACATCAAAAGACTGTTCATAATCTTTTGAAAATAGATGAAGAAATGGCGAGGACAAATCCAAAGAAGCTCATGAAACAGAAGGAAGAAGCTATGGAAGAAGCAGTCAAGATGTTGGATTTTGAAACAGCGGCTATTATACGGGATGAGATAGTGGAATTGAAAAAAATCATGATATAATATTGACATGAAAGAAAAGATTATTATTGCTCTTTCTGACTCGAATCTATCCACCCTCATATCTAACAGACTCTCTTTAGAAAAATATATTACTGTTGTTGTAAATGATGGACAAGAAGTCTTGGAGAAGATAAAAACAGAATTTCCCAATCTAGTTATAGTTGACCTCATTTTACCTAATAAAAGCGGTTATGATATTCTTTTCGAAAAAAGTCTTGACAGGATAATCACTAGAATACCAGTTATTGTTGTTTCCAATTCTGGTATACCCATAGAAATGCGACGGCTTCCCGCTACGACAAGTGTTAAAGATTATGTTATTAAAGCTCACATTGAGCCCGACGAAGTGCTTGTAAAGGTGAATGCTATTCTGGGAAATATCCAAAATATCTCAAACTCAATATCAAAAGATACAGAAAAAAAACAAAGCGGGAAGAAGATTTTATGGGTTGAAGATGATAAATTTTTGAGCTCTATTTTATTTAAGAAATTTGAATCTTATGGTTACAAAGTGTTTGGCGCCAAAGATGGTGACGAAGCTTTTGCTATTTTAAGAAAAGAAATTCCCGATATTATTCTTCTTGACATTTTATTACCTGGCATGAATGGTTTTGATATTCTTCAAAAGATAAAAATGAATAAAGAGACAAATACCATTCCTGTAATCATTCTTTCAAATATGAGTAAACAAAGCGATATGGAAAAAGCTAAATTGCTCGGAGCCAATAAGTTTTTGGTAAAAGTGGCTGTTTCTCCTGACGAAATTATAAAAGAGGTGGAGAACTTGGTAAGATAATGCGCTTCAATGTTCAACATGCCATATTAAAAGTTGTCTGTATCCAGAAAGTATGTTACAATTCGCGCCATTATGTCTTCGAATAATAAAGGTGATGAAGAGAAAATAATCGTCAAAGGCGCTCGGACGCATAATCTCAAAAATATCACCGTAGAGATGCCTCGCAATAAGATAATAGCCATTACTGGTATTTCTGGTTCTGGAAAGTCCTCTCTTGCCTTTGACACTATATTTGCTGAAGGTCAAAGGCGATATGTAGAATCTCTTTCATCATACGCTCGTCAATTCCTGCGTCAGATGCAAAAGCCAGATGTTGATGAGATTATAGGTCTTTCTCCCGCTATTTCTATTGACCAAAAATCAAGGTCAAACAATCCTCGCTCTACTGTGGCTACAACTACAGAAATATACGATTATCTGCGCATTCTCTTTGCTAGATTAGGTAAGCCATATTGTTTTGTCTGCGGACGAGCGATACATCGCATTTCAAAAGAAGAAATTTTGGAGACTATTATAAAACAAGTAACAGATTATAATAAAAAAGGCAAACAATCATTCGATTTGGTAATGGGAGTTAATATATCAGACCAAAAAGTTCGTATTTACGCCCCAATTGTCGTCGGCAGAAAAGGAGAATATTATCAACTTCTTTACGACCTCCTTGGCAAGGGATATGATAGGGTGAAAATTGACGGCAAGGTTATGCGTCTTCGTGAGCAGATTATTCTTGATAAAAATAAAAAGCACGATATTGATGTTCTAGTGGATGAGATTTTCTTAAGCGAATTTAAAAATAATGCAAAAGACCGCAATAAACAGCGCGATAATGCTTGTGAAAGATTGTCAGAGTCGCTTGAAAAAGCCATAGAAGAAGCTCAAGGGCTTATTAAAATAGAGTTTCCAGATGAAGAGAAACTGATGTCGGTGAAATTCATGTGTCCTTATGACGGTTTTTCATATCCAGAAATAGAACCGCGACTTTTTTCTTTCAATTCTCCTTATGGTGCTTGTGAAAGTTGCAATGGACTTGGCACAAAAGAATTTTTTAGTAATGAGACATGTTCTACTTGCAAAGGCGCTCGTCTTCGCAAAGAAGCTTTGCATGTGAAGATTGATGAAAAAAATATTGTTAATGTTACATCTATGTCCATAGAAGAAGCCAAAGATTTTTTCAAAGAGATAAAATTGACTGATATGGAGAAAGATATTGCAAAAGTCATTTTGAAAGAAATAGAATCACGATTGCAGTTTATGATAAATGTCGGTATTGAATATTTAACTCTTGATCGCAGAGCCAATACCCTTTCTGGCGGAGAAGCGCAACGCATTCGTCTTGCTTCACAGCTCGGCTCTGGTCTTGTGGGAGCTTTGTATGTGCTTGATGAACCAACCATCGGTTTGCATCAGAGAGATAATGACCGGCTTATAAAGACTCTTATAGATTTGCGAAACTTAGGAAATACTATTATTGTGGTGGAACATGATGAAGATACTATGTTTTCTTCAGACTATATCGTTGATATCGGTCCTGGAGCGGGAATACATGGAGGTGAAGTGGTTGTGTCTGGCTATCTTGATAAACTTTTAACCGCAAAGAAAAATGATTCAAATTCTCTCACTTTAGCTTATCTTCGTGGAGAAAAGAAAGTTGAGATTCCAAGCTCTCGTCGTGAACCAAAAGGAAAAATTATGATTAGAGGTGGAAATATCTTTAACATTAAAAATATGAATGTGGATGTTTCTCTCGGCTGTTTCAATGTTATCACCGGAGTCTCTGGTTCAGGTAAATCTTCATTGATGTATGAGATTTTATATAAGAATCTTCAAGGTCGTCTTGAAAGAAGACATCGCACAGCTGATATTTTTAATTGCCAGAGTTTTTCTGGAAGCGAATATATTAGTCGCGTCATTCTCATAGACCAAAGTCCAATTGGCCGAACTCCTCGTTCAAATCCTGTAACATATACAGGAGCATGGTCGCATATTCGCGACCTTTTCTCGGCTTCCGCAGAAGCGCGGGCAAGAGGGTGGGGACCTGGTCGATTCTCTTTCAATGTAAGAGGTGGCAGATGCGAAGCTTGTCAGGGAAATGGAGAACTAGCCGTTGAAATGCATTTTCTTCCAACCGTCTATGTGCCGTGCGAGATTTGTGGTGGAAAGAGATTTATGAAAGAGACTCTTGAAATCAAATATAAAGGTAAAAATGTCCATGAAATACTTCGCATGACCGTTGAAGAAGCAATGACTTTTTTTCAAGATATTCCAGCGGTCAGCGACCGTTTGGAAACTCTCAATCAAGTAGGTCTCGGTTATTTGGAGCTTGGTCAATCAGCCACTACTTTATCTGGCGGTGAAGCTCAAAGAGTCAAGATTTCTTCCGAACTTTATAGAGCTCATCTGCAAAAAACTATTTATCTTTTAGATGAACCTACCGTCGGTCTTCATTATGAAGATGTTAAGAAACTTATAGAAATATTAAAGCATCTCGTAGATAAAGGAAACACTGTAGTTGTAATAGAACACAATATGGATATTATAAAATCATCCGATTATATACTAGACATTGGACCAGATGGCGGTTTACGAGGAGGAAAAATAGTTGCTAAAGGGACTCCAGAAAATGTGGCTATGAATGATAAATCATATACAGGGAAATATTTGAAGAGGGTCTTGAATAGAGATAAATAAAAAAGCGTGACAGTCAAGTCTTCACCAGATGCGCGTTTATTAAAATTGATATCATGATAAATATGTTGAGTCAAACAGACAAAATACAGAGAAAAGTCATAAATCTATTTACCAAAGCTAATCTTCCAGATTCTCCTGGGGTATATTTTTTCAAAGATTATAAAGGTGTGATTTTGTATATAGGTCGGGCAACATCTTTATATGACCGTGTGAAGAGTTATTTTAGCGATGATTTGATGCAAACTAGAGGGTTTCTTATTGTTGATATGATTACAAAAGTAAAAATTGTTGATTATAAGAAAACCGATTCTGTTTTAGAAGCTATCATTCTTGAAAACAATCTTATAAAAAAATATCAACCGTATTTTAACACAAAAGAAAAAGATAATAAAAGTTATAATTATATTGTTATAACAGATGAAGATTCACCCCGAGTGATTATCGTTAGAGAAAGAGTTTTGGCTATGACCAATGGCAATCATGATATTTCCAACAAAAAATTTTCCAGAAAATCCATGCGATTTAAAATAAAGGAAAAATTTGGTCCATATCCAAACGCTTCTCTTCTAAAAGAAGCTTTGTGCATAATCCGCAAAATATTTCCATTTCGTGATGCAAAAGCGCTCATACCGTCTCAAGAGAAATTTTATCGCTCCATTGGTCTGTCTCCGAATATCAATTCATTAGAATCAGAAAAGGAATATAAAAAGACCATACAAAACCTCACCTTGTTTTTTCAAGGCAAAAAGTCCAAGTTGATGAATACTCTTGAAAGAGAAATGAAAATATATGCTGTAAGACAAGAATTTGAAAAAGCCGACAAAGTGAAGAAAACTATTTATGCTCTTACGCATATTCAAGATATTGCTCTAATAAAGACAGGACAGGATTCCAGTAAAAGCGAATCTCAAAAAGGATTTCGCATTGAAGCATACGATATCGCTCATATGTCTGGCAGAAATACTGTGGGAGTAATGGTGGTATCTTGTGATGGAGAATTAGATAAAAGTGAATATAGAAAGTTCAAGATATCAAGAGAGAGCAATGATGATGTTGGCAATTTGAAAGAAATCTTGGTTCGGCGTTTCGGTCACATGGAATGGCAGATGCCGAATTTCATAGTAGTTGATGGTGGCTTGGCTCAGAAAAATTCTGCAAAAGAAATCATAAATCAATTATTTAAAAGAAAAGACAATACGACAAATATTTCAAAAGACATTCATATACCGATAATAGCCGTAGTAAAAGACGATACACATAAAGCGAAACATTTTTTAGGTGATCAAGATATTATTAAGAAACACGAGAATGATATTTTGAAAATCAATGATGAAGCGCATCGTTTTGCTATTGCCTATCATAGGAATTTGAGAAAGAAAACATTTTTGAAATCTTAAACGATTTATTTGCATGATATAATATCTTCATGAATAGAATACGCGTAGGAGTTCTTCGCGGAGGGCCAAGCAGTGAATATGAAGTGTCGCTAAAGACTGGAGCCGCCGTCATAAATCATATTCCAAGAGATATTTATGATATCCAAGATATTTTCATTTCTCGGGATGGCGTATGGCATAAAAATGGCGCGCCCATTGTTCCTCATAATATTTTTCCCAATTTAGATGTTGTTTTTAATGCTTTGCATGGTCAATATGGCGAAGACGGTAAAGTCCAGCATATCTTGGAAATGCATAAAATACCGTTTACCGGCTCGGGTTCTTTTTCTTCTGTTCTTGGTATGAATAAAGTCTTATCAAAGAGCGTATTTGAAAAAAATAAGATAAAGACACCTCAATACAGATTGATTGAAAATCCAAAAGACATTTCAAATAAAGAAAATGCCGGTACTCTCATAGAGCTTTTTCGCTTTTTTCCTTTACCTTTGGTCGTAAAACCAGTATCTGCAGGTTCTTCTATAGGGATTACAATGGTTAAAGATTTCTCTTCATTTGAATCTGCCATAAAGAAAGCTGGAGAACATAGCAGTTCGGTCATGATTGAAGAATATATTCCGGGTATTGAAGCTACAGTTGGTGTTATAGATAATTATAGAAATGAAGAAACATACGCTTTACCTCCTATTGAGATAAGACCTAAAAATAAAACCTTTTTTGATTATGAAGCAAAGTATGGTGGCGCAACGAATGAAATAGTGCCGGGCAACTTTGAATATGAAGATAAATTGAAATTGGAAGACATTGCAAAGAAAGTCCATAATGTTTTGGGTTTGAGACATTATTCTCGCGCTGATTTTATCGTATCTCCTAGTCGTGGAATATATGTGCTTGAGGCCAATACCTTGCCGGGGCTTACCGAAGAATCGCTCTTGCCAAAAGCCCTAAAGGCCG
>DATDZD010000036.1:0-15952 GCA_036516895.1 Minisyncoccota bacterium
TGACATACCTGGTCGCCAAATGGCGTCGGTTGAAAAAATAGGTAAAATGTAGTACTATCACCCTGTTCTCATGCCGTTGTAGCTCAGTTGGTAGAGCACGATATTGGTAATATCGAGGTCTCCGGTTCAATCCCGGACAACGGCTCCAGTTTTACCGACGGCGTTGAAAACTTTCTTTGACGGTGGTATCATTGTTGATATGACCGACACGGACGAGAAAATCCAAAAACTCAAAGCATATTTTGAAGAACGCGACGATGTGGTCATGGTGTTTCTGTTCGGTTCGCGGGCTAAAGGATACGCGCGAACAAAATCCGATTGGGACATAGGCGTGTATTTTGCGGAAGAATCAAGGGAAAGCGAGCGGGAAGTTTGGGCTGATATAGAAAAAATAGTTGGCGCCGAAACCGATATGGTTGTCTTAAACCGCGCTCCGGAAAGAGTCGCCTGGAGCATTGCGCGCAGAGAACCGCTTATCGTTAAAAATCGGAAAAAGTACCTGGACTTTCTTATCAGAGCAAGCCATGAAGCGAATGATTGGTATCGAACGGCGGAAGATTACCACAGGGTTTTTGAAAGGTCATCGTCTCTTTCGCTGGAAGATCGCGGGCGTCTCGAAAAGATTGTTCAATTTTTGGATGCGGAAACAGTGGATTTTGATAAGTTCGAAAAACTGACCTGGGATGAATACCAGAACGAACCGCCCAAAAGAAGGGAGGTTGAGCGTTGGGCTGAACAGCTGGTCAATGCCGTTATAGACACCAGCGAGATAATTTTGGCAAGCGAGAAGAGAGTCATCCCCGAAAGCTATAAAGAAATAGTGAGGCAGTTGGGGCTTATCAAATCATTTAATGACGGTAATCTGTGCGCGAGAATGGCAAAATGGGTTACGCTCCGGAATATTTTAGCGCATGAATATCTGGATTACCGTTTTAAGGATCTTTCTCAATTCATTACGGAGGCAAAACTGGAACTGATAGATTTTCTTGGCGCGTTGCGGGAATTTTTGAAAAAGGATATAATATAGTGGTAAATGATAAATGAATATTTTTATGAAAAACAAGGTTTTACTCTAATAGAACTTCTCGTCGTCATTTCTATCATCGGGCTTTTGTCGTCCATTGTTTTCGCAAGTTTGCAGAGCGTGCGAGACAAAGCAGACCGTGCTGTAGTTGCAAGTAGCATGAATACTATTCGTACGCAAGCCGAATTATATTATTACAACAATAATAATAAATATGGCGCGCCGTATACATTACCTCGGGATATATCTCTATTTGCTCCTCAAGTTAGTGATCTTGGCGGTACTGTTTTTTCGTCTTATCTAGTTCTTTCAACAGGTAATACACAACTACCACCCCCTTGTTTTGCCGAAGGTAGTGGCGGTAGTATTTATCAAGACCCAACTGTTTTAAAAGCTATTATGTAAATTGGTAGTAAAATCAAGTTGAACAGTCCTATTAGTGGGGATACTTACCCAGTCATTTTTTGCGGTATGGACACAACCGGAAATGCGTGGGCTTTTGCGGCTCCTTATCTCAAGAGCGGGGGTAACTATTGTATTGATTCAAGCGGACAAACGAAACAGAGTAATGGTTTGCATACTACAATTATTGATTCTGCCACCATGAAATGTTTATGATTTATGTATTGGTTACATACCGAGCACGCGAGCATTTATAAACAAGTAACATTTCGCGGTTTTAATGAGTTATAATAAGTATATGGAGATTGTAAAAAGTAATACAGATAGTTACGCGACATTGCCAGACGAAATACTACTAGCTCGTTCCATAGACGAGCCGGAAGTGTTTGAAGCTCTTGTGGAGCGTTATGAAATTCCTTTTAGACAAGCGGCTAGGCGAATTCTTGGCGCAGATGACGCTGAAGACGCGGTGCAAGAAGCGTTTGTGCGTATGTATATTCACGCGTCAAAATATGCGAAGAAAGAGGGTACCAGGTTTTCTTCATGGGCTTATGCAATTCTCGTGCGAGTATGCTACACTATATACTCAAAGAATAAACGATATTCCACATTCACTCTTGACACGGAAGTGACAGGAGAAATTGAAGATTTTTCTGTAAAAGAATTGAGAGAATATGGTTTTGACAAAGATTATCTGTTATCTCTTATTTCAAAATTACCTTCTCTTTTGAAACGCACTTTGGAACTCTATGTCTTTGACCACAAATCAGAGAAAGAGATTGCGGAAATAGAGGGTGTATCATATGGAGTTGTGAGAACTCGCATTTCAAGAGCAAAAGATAAATTGAAAAAACTCAATCTAAGATATTCCGCACATGAATATGAATCATGAAAATATGAATATTAATCATCAAAACAAGTTGAGAAATGATATCTTGAGTCGTGTGCATACTGTACATGGTGTAAGGGCTTTTCTCATTTCTCCCATCGCCAATCTTTTGTTCTTAGTCATATTGATTTTTTCTTTAAGCATATGCGTATCATTTGGTGATGTCCTTGCAAATACATGGCATCATGTAGATTGGAGTGAAAGATTTTCTTATGCTTTTTCTTCACTCATACATTCAAGCATACTTGTCCAAGCTCTTGCCGTCTTGGTGATTTTCGCTTGTCTGTCAGCTATTAGAAATTCTCTTCGCAAAATTCGCATGAGTTTTGGTTCTGCTCGTTTGATACCATAACTTTATACCATCTTAATATCATACTTAATATATGGCTCTCGGCTTTATTTTGATGCTATAATGGTCTAATGAACGCTGTTTCAGTAGAAATAAAGAGAGAAATAGACAAGGCGAAGTCAATTATTCTTCATTGCCATCCTTCACCAGACCCTGATAGTGTGGGGTCTGTTTTGGCTATGAAATTTGGCTTGGAACAGCTTGGTAAAAAGGTTACTGCTATACAAGGCGATTCGGAAATACCAAACGCTTTCATGCATTTTCCGGGGGCGGGGGATATTGTGAAGAAAAATTTTGGTCAAATAGATTTGAGAGATTTTGATTTGTTTATCATACTGGATGCCTCGTCTCCCGAAATGATTTCTCAAATAAAAATTCCAACATTTCCCCTTTCTATTCGGACGATTGTAATAGACCATCATGCGACAAATAAATCGTATGCGGATATAAATTTGATTGATATATCTTCTCCCGCAACCGCTCTTATATTATTCCAATTATTTCGGGCTTGGAAAATAAATATAACTCCTGAAATCGCTACCAATCTATTCGTAGGCATATATACAGATACTGGCGGTTTCAGATATTCACCGACAGATTATGCTGATTATAGAGTTTTGCAATCGGCGAGCGAACTGGCAAAAATTGCTCCTGATTTTACAAAGACTATTTTTATAATGGAAAATAGTAATAAAAAAGAATCAGTTTATTTCCAAGCGCTGGCTCTCAATTCTATAAAAACTTTTCACAATGAGAATCTTGTAATATCCTTTGTATCAAATAAAGAGTTGAAAAATAAAAATATAAATGATGATTCTATCGCTGTGCATAGTATATCTAATATCTTAAAATCAGTAGTCGGTTGGAATATTGCTGTTTCTATGATAGAGAGAGAGCCAAATATAGTAAAAATAAGTTGTCGCACTCGTGATTCTCAAAAATATGATGTTTCAAAATTGGCTTCGGCTTTGGGTGGTGGTGGACACAAGGTCGCCGCGGGAGCTACGCTTCTTATGCCTCTAGACTCTGCTGTAAAAAAAGTGGTTGAAACCGTAAAAATAATATATAATCTATAAATAACATTTAACATTATATAATCAATGATTATGGAAGAAAATAAAGTACCAAAATCAGCATATATTACACTTATTATTGCAGTCATTGTGCTAGCGGCGGGATACTATCTTTGGTCAATGTATCAAAGTGATAGTGACCAAATTATCCCTATAGAAAATACAAACACGGCTGTCACGGAGGTGAATAAAGACATATCAGCCGTGAGTCAGAGAGCATCAGCAATAACACCAGAAATAAATCAAACATCAAAAAATAATATGCATATCATAACAATAGAAACAAATAAAGGCGTTATAGTTTTTCAAACTTATGACAAAGACGCTCCAAAAGCCGTAAAAAATTTCATTGATTTGGCAAATAAGGGATTTTATGACGGTGTTATTTTCCATAGAGTCATAAAGGGCTTCATGATACAGGGTGGCGACCCGACAGGAACTGGCAGAGGTGGTCCGGGATATACATTTGAAGATGAACTTGACCCAGCGACGGAGTCCTATAAGTTTGGATATAAACGCGGTATCGTGGCTATGGCAAATGCCGGTCCAAACACAAATGGCAGTCAATTTTTCATAATGCATGCCGATTACCCTCTTCCTAATAGCTACACTATATTTGGTCGTGTCATAAGCGGTATGGATGTGGTGGATAATATAGCCAATTCAAAGACTGGCGACGCTGACAAACCTTTGGAAGATATTGTTATGAATAAAATATCAGTGGAACTTACGCCAGTAGGGAAGTAATAAATGGAAAACAACCAATTGGTGAGATAACTATAAATTAACTTTACCAGTGGGATGGATGGTGATGTATAGTAAATAATACATGGTGAAGGATAAATACAATGCTGTTTGGGTGTCTCATTCTTCAATAGGGGATTTTTTGAAATGTCCTCGTTTGTATTATCTGCATAATGTATACAAGAGCCCTGTAACTGGCAGAAAGATGAATATTGTCAGCCCTGCTCTATCTCTTGGTAGCGCTGTGCACGAGGTTATTGAAGGTCTGGCTTCATTTAAAGTTGAAGAACGCCCTCAAAAACTTTCAAGAGAATCTTTACTTGATGGTTTAGAAAAAGCTTGGAAAAAAGTGAGTGGAAAAAAAGGCGGTTTCATCTCTGAAAAAGAAGAAGGAGAATCAAAAGAAAAGGCAAAAATGATGCTTGAAAGAGTGGAGAAAAATCCTGGACATCTCTTGGAAAAAACTATAAAAATAAAAGAAGGAAATAATGGAATGCCTACAAATTTCTATCTTTCAGAAGAGGATAATATTATTTTATGCGGAAAAATAGATTGGCTTGTCTATAAGCCGGAGAGTGACAGCGTTCATATTCTTGATTTCAAAACAGGTAAAAATGAAGAAAAAGAAGAATCGTTGCAATTGCCAATTTATCAATTGCTTTTGAAAAAGATGCAAAAGAGAAAAATAGACGGAGCAAGTTATTGGTATCTCTTGTATGACGATTTTCCCACAGTCGTTTCTTTGTCTGATGAAAAAGATTCATTTGATAAAGTATATTCTATAGCCAAAAAGATTAAGAAAGCTAGAGACCTTGGAGCGATAGAAGGTTATGAAAATATTTTTGTCTGCCCAAACGGCAAAGAGGGATGCTTTGCGTGCAGACCTTTTGAGAAAGTGAAAAGAGGGGAAGGAGAATTTGTGGGAATCGGAGATATGAGACAAGATATTTTTATCGTTTAGTCAAATATATCGTAAAAATAGTTCCTCTTTCTTCTCCTGTAGTTTGACTTAACACTTCTATTTCGCCTTTAAGTTCTTCTTCAACGATTGATTTCACTGTTGTCAAGCCGATGCCGGTGCCTTTATCTATAGATTTTGTGGTGAAAAACGGCTCGTATATTTTTCTGATGTCATCTTTTTTAATTCCAGACCCGTTGTCTTTCACTTTTATCATTATTTTATCCAACACATTTTCAATAGAAATTTCTATTCTTTTTTTATCATTCTCATATTGATTCGTTTCTTCAAATGAATCAATGGCGTTAGATATAAGATTTAAAAATATTTGGCGAATTTTCACCGGATTTCCATACCAAGCGCAGTATTCATTTTTAATTATGGATATTTCTATATTGCGGTCTACAGCCATACGAGACACAAGTTGAATTATATGAGCAAGTTCTTCGCTTAGAATGCAAATCTTGTCTGATTCTTCACGAGAGAGTGTTTTTCTTATATCTTTCACATATGACGACATTCTATTTGACACCTCGGTGACTTTTTCTATGTTTTTGTAAATAGTAGAAATTTCTTGCATCTTTTCGGACTTGAGTTTTTCTGTATGAAGCATGAGAGATGTGAGAGGTGTGATAAGGTCATGAAATAATCCTTGAGATAATCTTCCAAATTCCGCTGCTGTTGATAGTTCATTTATTCTGGCAAGTCTGTTTTCTTTTAATTCTTTTATATTTTTTTCTATTATTATCTTTAAATCTTGATGTTCTTTTTCCATGATTTTTTCAGAGATTTTGGCTTGTTCCAATGATTTTCTCATTTCACGATTGGAAAGCCATAAGAGGATAATTAGAAATAATATAATAGGCAAGTATGTCGTCATACAGCATCAATAATATATCCTCGTCCCGGAATATTTCGTATTATATCTTTCTTATCTCCAACATTTATTTTTTTGCGAAGATTTAAAATATGAGCTTCCACCGTATTTGAAAAAGGATCATTTTCTGCGCTCCAAACATGGTCCATAATCATGGTGCGAGAAACTACCATTCCTGCATTTCGCACAAGATATTCAAGAAGCCCATATTCTTTGCGAGTGAGATATATTGGCAGACTTTCTCTATACGCTGTTTGTTTTTCTGCATCTATTGTGATTTCGCCCAATTTTACTATTGGGTTTTCTATTTTTTTGGGTCTGCGCAAAAGGGCTTTTATTCTAGCCTTTAGTTCGTCAAAAGAAAATGGCTTGGTCATATAATCATCAGCGCCTTTTCCCAAAGCTTCTATTTTTTTCTTGGTGTCTCCGTTTACGGATAGAAATATAATAGGCACTGATAATCCGATACTTCTAATCTCGTCACATACTTCAAAGCCGTTCTTAATTGGAAGAGAATAATCAAGGATAATGATGTCATATTTGTTTATGCGAGCTTTGTATGAACCATCTTGTCCATCATAAGCTGTATCAACCATAAATCCTTCCGATTCCAATCCTATTCTTATAAATTCAGATATATGAGAATCGTCTTCAATAATCAAAATCTTCATGGTCAAATTATACACTATGGTATATCATATTGTTAAACAAACACATGTCGCAATTTATTTCTGATTTTGTATATAGTTTGTCATCTATAATAGCCAGTGGCGGTTATTGGATTTTGAGTATTGTTGTAATATTGGAAGGATTGCCTATTGCCGGATTTGTTTTCCCTGGACATATTCTTATTATTTTTGCCGGTTTTTTGGCCAAACTTGGAGTCTTGAATCTTGGCATGGTGATTGTAGTGACTATAATTGGCACTATCCTTGGAGATATTATGGGTTTTCTTATGGGTAGGCGTTATGGCTATGTGTTTTTGCAAAAATTTGGCAAATATGTTTTTCTCAAAGAAGAACATATAGAAAGGACAAAAAGATTGATTGATAATCATGCTGGCAAGGCCATTATCTTGGGTAAGATTAGTCCCGTGACTCGCTCGCTTACGCCATTTGTTGTCGGGGCAAGCGGTATTCATATAAAGAGATTTTGGTTGTTTAATATTATTGGAAGTATTTGGTCTACAGTTTCTGTCATGATTGGTTACATTTTTGGCTCAAGTTATCATATTGTCGCTCTATATTTCGGCAAATTTATCATGTTGGCCGTAGTTATTACTGTTCTCGTGGTTTGGGGGTATCGCTTTGTCAATGTCAGATTCCATATATTCAAAAAATACGAGCTTTTCATTCTTGGTTTAAATATTATCTCTCTTTGGGCTTTAGCCAAGACTATTCAGGACACTCTCTCATCCAATTCTTTCTTGGCTAATTTTGATATTTTTATCAATCTTTTTATGGCGCAATATGTTGGTCCATCTTTGGCAAGATTAGGGTCTCTAGTAAGCATATTAGGTGGTCTAGAAGTCATGTCTGGGTTAAGTATTATTATCGGATTGAGCTTTCTCTTCAAAAAAAAATGGAGGAGGTCAGCTATTATACTTATGTCATTTATTTCTACCGCTATTGCTTTGAAAGTGATGAAAGTATTGTTTATGCGCGCTCGTCCAGATGACGCTTTGCAAGTATTAACTGACCCCAGTTTCCCAAGCGGACACGCTGGTCTATCGGCAATGTTCTTTTTAGTTATTGTTTATATACTCGCTCCTCGTATTCATTCATGGGTTGCAAGAGAGATGCTTATTGTTTTTTCTGTCATCGCTGTATTTCTTATCGGCTTGAGTCGCATCGTCATAGGCGTGCATTGGGCTTCGGATGTTATTGCTGGTTGGTCTCTGGGCATATTTATCGCTACTGGTGTTATATTGCTTGTCAGGTATATTGGTGCGTTTTTTGTCAGAGATAGATGATAATTAGGAGAAATTATAATATTTGTTATAATGCTTTTTATGGAGACAAATATTCTAAAAGCATTAAACAATCTGTCAAAGATTAAGAGCTTCAAGCTTGGTGAGCTTTATTCTGGTCAAAACAGAATGAATAATGTTGGTATTGCGTTGGAGTATTTTGTTAGAGATATTTTTTGTTCCAGTATTGATGTTGTTGGTTTAGAAAATAAAGATAAAAAGTATTCTGAACATCTTTCGTATTTAGGAAATCAAAATAATCCACCTGATTTTATTGTCAAAGGTGGCGATGCTGTAGAAGTTAAAAAGATCGGTGGATTAGTTGGCAGTATCGCCTTGAATAGTTCTTACCCAAAATCAAAACTGCATAGTGATGATGTTCGTATTCTACAATCTTGCAAAGAATGTGACGGTGGAAATTGGTCTAAAAAAGATATTATTTATACTGTAGGATCGGTATTAGAGTCAAAGATAAAAACACTTTGGTTTGTATACGGGGATTGTTATGCAGCTGATAGAGAAGTATATGAGAAGACTTTCAGAAGTATTTCTAAAAAAGTACACGAAATTGATCATCTTGAATTTACAGCAGAAACAAATGAGATTGCTGGGGTAAGAAAGATTGACCCGCTAGGAATCACATATCTAAGAGTAAGAGGTATGTGGGTAATTGATACGCCTCATAAGGTTTTTGGTTCTCTCACAGAATTTAGTCGTGAATCAGATTTTTCAGCATTTGTTCTCATGCTCAATGAGAAATACAAGTCTTTTCCTAAACAAGATAGAGATAACATTGAATCAAACTCAAACATAAAAATAAAATCGGTCGAAATCAAATCACCAAATAATCCAGCAAATTACCTAAAGGCAAAGTTAATTTGCTTTATAAAATAATATGAAAGTTGTATCACTTTTTACTGGAGCGGGAGGACTTGACCTAGGTTTTAAGAAAGCTGGCTTTGATATTATCTGGGCAAATGAGTTTGATTCTACTATTTGGGAAACATTTGAGAAAAATTTTTATAAGACAAAATTAGATAAGAGAAGTATTGTAGATATTCCTACCTCCGATGTCCCATTTGCTGATGGAATAATTGGAGGACCACCTTGCCAGAGTTGGAGCGAAGCTGGTGCTGGACGCGGTATAAATGACAAACGGGGGCAGTTATTTTTTGAATATATAAGATTACTAAAAGATAAACAGCCAGCTTTTTTTCTAGCTGAAAATGTTTCTGGTATTTTACATCCTAAACACAAAGAAGCATTTGAAAAAATATTAAAACAGTTTAATGGTGTTGGTTATAATGTTAGTTATAGATTACTCAATACTAATGATTATGGTGTTCCACAAGATAGATTTCGTGTAATTATCATCGGATACCACAAAAAGAAAGTCAATCTCTCTTTCAAATTTCCTGATTCACTACCACATAAACCAACACTAAAAGAAACTATTTTTGATTTACGCTTGGCAAAGCCAGCAAAACCTTTTAATAAAACAAATGGTGAGGATTTGAAAATTCCTAACCATGAATATATGAATGGTGGTTTTTCAACAATCTATATGTCCCGTAATCGTGTTCGTTCTTGGAATGAGCCGTCTTTTACCATTCAAGCAGGAGGTCGCCATGCTCCAATTCATCCGCAAGCTCCAAAAATGAAGTTTATTGAACAGAATAAAAGAATTTTTGTGCCGGGTAAAGAAAATCTATATCGCAGATTATCTGTTAGAGAATGTGCAAGAATACAAACTTTTCCTGATAATTTTATTTTTCACTATAAAGATGTCGCTGATGGTTATAAAATGATTGGCAACGCTGTGCCAGTCCAATTTGCTTATAGTATAGCAAAAAAGATATTCTCTGATTTATCTAAGATAACAAAAGTTTCTGTAAAATTAACCAGTAATGGTCAGACTATAAAAGAAAAAGATAATATCATCTCTGGATTACAAATTGCCTAGAGAAACAATGGAATGCTTGAAAAATTGATGAAATCCTTTCTCCGGACACAAGCTCTTTTTTCTTCCAGCAAGTGTCAGAAAAAAGACTTCTGTCCGTCAACGGATTTCATCTAATTTTTCACTATATTATATTGAGAAAGAATTTTGTCCATTTTTCCATGATATACTATCACCATGAACATAATCTTATACACAAAAACAGGTTGCCCTTGGTGCAAGGGAGTTTTGGATTTATTCGCAGAAAAAGGGGTCAAGTTTGAAGAGCGAGAGGTTACGGGTAATAAAAGCTACTTTGATGAGCTTGTAAAGAAATCAGGATAAACGAAGACTCCTACTATGGACTTGGATGGGGAAGTTACAGCGGATAGTGATAAAGAGGCGATAGAGAAGATTTTAAAGGAAAGAGGATATCCTAATTTCTAAAGACGACAAAATCTGTTGACGGACAGAAGTCTTTTTTCTGAACCCGAACGCACCCGTCAGGGAGGGTGAAGAAAAAATAACTTGTGCCCGGAGAAAAATTTTGTCTAATTTGTGTCTTTCAGTGTCCACGCTGGAATCATAGCCAAAAGACATAGTATTCCAAGAGCGATAAATGTAAATGATTGGTCAGTGGTAAAGATGAGTACAAAACCAGTGATAAGCGGAGCGATAAAATAAGAGATGGAACGAGTGACACGAAAAAATCCAAGAGTGTTTGGGTCTTTGGCGTTTACTGTTTTGAAGAAATAAGTTTCAACCATAATTTCCACAGTGGCCGCTCCGATGCGTGTTATGAAAAGAGCGAGAGCCCATGCAAAAACGCTTTTGGACATTATTGCCGTAAGGGCTATGGTTGATAATCCCAAAAGAGCAAAACCAATGGTCATTATTTCTTTTTCTCCATACTTTTTATCAGCCAATTTACCCAATGGCCATTCTATGAGAGGAAATGGTATGAGCATAATAGTCAATATAATGCCTATTTCCGACCAGTTCAGTCCTATTACAGTGTTTAGATATATAGGGCTATATACAACCATCCAAGCGTAGAATACTTGTAAAATCGTATTGGCCACAAAGAGACGAGATTGATTGCGGTCTTTCATAAGATGAATTATGGTTTGCCAGAGAGACGGATGGCGATAATTGGGGTCTTTGAATTGCGGAAAGTTTTTATATATGAGATAAAAAAGAGGAAATAGCATAAGTAAAGAAGCAATATAAACACTTCGGTAATCATTTCCTGCGCCTATGATTATGCTTCCTATAAGAGGAGCAATAATCCACGCGCTATTTATAGTGGTAAGATACATTCCTCTAATTACTCCGACATGGACAGTATCAGAATAAACTTCAAGAAATATATCTAGACAAAAGCCAATAAGAGCTACAATAGCAGTGCTTAATATGAAATAAAGCACTATCAACCTTGGGTCTTCTGCGACTGATAATCCATAAAATAACATACCCTCTACTATAACGAGCCATAAAGCTGTAGAGTAATTTCCTATTTTTCTGATAAAAAATGGAGTAAATAGGAAACCAAGCACGGTCACTCCAGAGCCAATCATATATATAAGCCCCAATGTTTTTTCTGAAACGAAAATGCTCAAGAAGCTTGAATTGGAATACATCGGCAGTACAAGATGTAGTGTGTATATAAAGCCAATAACCGCTATGGTATATATGACATGGCTTTTTGGAAAAAATGAATGGCGCAACATGCAAGTATTATAACAGACAATAAGAATTGTCTTCCAATCATGTTACGAACTATATAGTCAATAGAACTGGAATAACTATTGGCCGTTTGGCAGTTTTCTGTAAAAGGAATTTGCTTACATTGTCAGTAATATTTGTCTTGACATAATCAATGTTTATAGGGTTCATGCCTTTTGTTGATTCTTCTACAGTATTTTTTATAATCATGCGAGCGTGATGAAGCAAATCTTGAGATTCTCTCAAATAGACGAAACCGCGCGAGATAATGTCGGGAGATTTCTTTAATTTTCCAGTTTGAGCGTTTATTATGGCGAATACGATAAATATGCCGTCTTGAGCAAGCATTTGACGGTCTCTTATAACTACATCTTGAATATCTCCAATTGCAAAACCGTCTACCATGACGATACCAGAAGGGGCTTTTTCTTTTAGTCTGACAATTTTTTCACCACTGTTTTGTATTTCTACAATAGAACCATTATCAGGTATGACAATATCATCTTCAGTTAGACCATTTGCTTCTTTGGCGATATCTCCATGAACTCTAAGCATATAATGATAACCATGCAAAGGCATAAAGAATTTTGGACGAATTTTTTTGTGAATCCAAGCGGTTTCATCTTTGTTGGCATGTCCTGAAGAATGGACATCGGCAATACGATAATGAATAATTCGCGCTCCTTGTCTTGAGAGGTTGTCTTTGAGCTTTTGCACAGCTCTCTCATTTCCCGGTATCACAGACGAGGAAAGGAGAATTGTGTCTCTTTTTGTTATTTTAACATATTTGTGAGTCTTATTTGCTATGCGCATCATGGCCGCAAACTCATCACCCTGGGCTCCTGTGGCAAGAATTACGATTCTTTCCGGGGGATACGCGTCCATTTGCTCCACAGTAATGAGAGTATCCTTTTTTGGTTTAAGAAGACCAAGATGTTTGCATATCTCTATATTTGTCTTCATGCTTCGTCCTTCAACCACCACTTTTTTTCCGTATTTTTCAGAGAATTCTATGATTTTCAGCATTCTTTCCAAAAGGGAAGCGAATGTGGCTATTATCAGACGGCCTTTTGTGTCTCTTATAATCAATTCAATATTTTTATGAACGACTTTTTCGGGGATTGAAAAACCGGGATTTTCCACATTTGTAGAATCAGCCATGAGCATTAGCACTTTTCTGTCTTTGAAAGCGCGGTCATATTCGGCTGTCTCTTCTTCTGTTGGTATGCCATCCACATGGTCTAGTTTGAGGTCTCCAGTGTGAACTATGGCGCCGTATGGAGTGTTTATTATTATTCCCATTGAATCAGGAATGGTGTGAGTCACTGCGAAGAAATTTATCTTGAGAGAGCCGATACTGATAGTTTCATCTTTTTCCACTATTTTTATATCCAGAGCTGGCATTTGAGGAAATTCTTCCTGTCTCTTTTTTATCATGACTGAAGTCAACATGCGCGTGTATATGGGAGGATTGCCTATTCTTGACATGATGTAGGGTATACCGCCGATGTGGTCAAGGTGACCGTGAGTGATAATAACCGCGCGGATTTTATCTTTTCTTTCTTCTAAATATTTTGTATTAGGAAGAATATAATCTATGCCAGGAGTATTTTCATCTTTAAATTGAAAACCAATATCAATGACCACTATGTCATTGCCATATTCAATCACAGTTATATTTTTGCCTATTTCCTCCACTCCGCCCAAAGGTATGATGCGAACGCAATTTGCTTGAAGGAGAGGTATTGTATCTTCAACCTTTTTATGGGCTTGTGTTTCTTTTTTATAATCCTTTCTATATTCTCTCCTGTGGATTCCTATTTGATTTCCTGTTGTGTTTTTTATCATTTTTATTTGTGATTATTTTGTTTTTTTAATTATTTTGCATTTGATTCTATTTAGTTTCATTAAATATTTTCCACACATTGTTTGTATTTATGTACCATTTATCTATTCCATAAAATCTATCAGACGGCGATGCTATATCTTCTAGTTCAAAACCCCGCACTCTTTTTGGCATGACATATATGAATTCTGGAGAATAAAGGAATATAGCGGGCACTTCTTCTTTTATGATTTTCTCAATTTGAGAATTGACGCTATCTCTTTTTTCTGCACTCAGGGTGGCTCGAGATTCTTCCAGAAGTTTGTCTACTTTGGTATTGACATACATTGCCACATTTAAACCGGGCGAGTTTCTTTGAGACGAATGCCAGAAAGCATAGAGGTCAAGGTTTTTCCCGACAGATTCTCCGAAAAGAAGAGCGTCATATTTTCTGGTGGATATAATATTCTGATAGAGGTCGCCATATTCAAAGACTTTTATAGTGACGCGAGCTCCTATTTTTTCCCACCCTTTTTTTATTATTTCAGCTGTTTGTTTTAGGTCGGGAGAATCGGCTGTGGCTATAGAGAGTTCCAATATTTCACTTCCTTTCTTATTTTTTCTTTCCATGACGCCTTTATCGTTTTCTGACCAACCCGCTTTTTCTAGAATAGCTTTGGCTTGATTTATTCTGTTCTCCATAATTTCTTTTGATTTATCATCGGGGATTCTATTTGAAGAGTATGAAACGCTATTAAGAAGAAGAGGACCGTCTCTTTCTATTCCATAGCCGAAAAGCACTTCATTCACTATGCGATTTTTGTCCACAGCTAGATTGAGAGCTTGCCGCACTTCGTTTCTGGTTAATATTGTCGCTTGGTTCTGGTTGAAAAATATTCCAAAGATTCGCGGAAGAGAAGTGTGAAAAATATTATCGTTTAAGGTTGTTGAAGCGACGCGTTTTGCTTCACCTGCTGAAATTCTGGAAATGGCTTCTATTGTCCCTTTGGTGTAGTCTTCAAGCGCTGTTTTTTCGTTTGGATAGAAGTATATATGGAGTTTTGATATGAAAGCTTCTTCTTTGTCATCTTGGCTAAAAGAGGAAAGTGTATAAGATATTGGAATGCCGTCGCTATTTTTTTTAATTTTATCCAGTTCATATGGTCCAGACCCAATCGGCTCTATATTATATTGACTAAAGATAAATTGTTCCGAATCCACTTTGTTCCATATGTGTTTTGGTAATATGCCGATAGTGGTATTCATTAGAAAAGGAGAATACGGTTGTTTTAATATGAATTGAATTTCTTTTGGACTGACTTTTTTCATTATTATATTGGCCCAATCCGCCCGACGAGGACTTTTTATTATATTATCCTGCGCTTTTTGGATGGTAAATTCCACATCATCGGTCGTAAGTTTCGCGCCATCATGGAAATGCAGTTTATTCCTCAATGTGAATGTGTATATGAGTCCGTCAGGAGAGATGTTATATTTTTCTGCCAAATCGGGAATCAAGTTTCCTTTTTCGTATTTCATAAGACCCGCGTATATGAGATTTGAAAGGTCGCGGTCAACATCGGTAAACGCAAGAACGGGATTGATTGACCTAGGCAGGCCGACTATTCCCTCGGTGAGCGTTCCTCCATGCGCTGGAACAGATACAAGGAAATATTTATTGATTGTCCAAACCATAGATAGAGCGCTTATGAGAGCTATTAAGACAAAAAAACCAAAAATAGTTTTTTCAGTAGCTGAAAAATTTTTGATGATGGCAAGAAATTTCTCGCCGGACTTTATATAGAATTCTTTGCTCATTCAGGTATATAAATAGATGGATAAAAATGACAATCTATAAAAGATTATAAAAGAGTTATAAGCGCTCCGATTGCGAATAATATCGCGATTATGATAGTTATAATGAAGAGCGTTCTTTCAAACCCGCGACGAGTATGATATGCCGAGCTGAAATTGTCGCTACCGCCAAAAGCGCCACCGATTTGCGAGCCGGTTCTTTGGAGAAGTATTGCGGTGATAAGAACAACCGCTAGTACAATCTGGATGTACGGTAGGATAGCCAGAATAGTCTTCATTGGCAGGTACTATAGCATAGTGATGGAAAGGGTGCAAGTTGCCATATTTATCATTTTGTATATAATACCAACACTATTACTAGAA
>DATDZD010000037.1:0-5949 GCA_036516895.1 Minisyncoccota bacterium
ATATTTTTTAATCGCTCTTCAAATTCTCCGCGATACTTTGTGCCAGCGATAAGAGAGCCGAGGTCAAGAGAAACAAGTTCTTTATCTTTGAGCGATTCTGGGACATCGCCTTGCGACATGCGCAAAGCCAAGCCCTCTACAATAGCGGTTTTTCCGACACCCGCTTCGCCTATGAGAATAGGATTGTTCTTTGTGCGACGAGATAGGATTTGAATCACCCTCATAATCTCATTGTCGCGACCAATGACTGGGTCAAGCTTATTTTCTTTTGCCAACTTTGTTAAGCTTCTGGCGTATTTTGAAAGAGTGCGCATTTTTCTTGGTTTGTCATCTCCAGCAAAATCAGAATTTTTTAGCTCGTTTATAATCCCAAGAACCAGCTGACGGTCTATTTTGAAACGAGCCAAGATTTCTTTGGCTTGACTTTGTACATCAAAACACCCGACAAAGAGATGCTCGGTGGAAATAAATTCGTCTTTCAAAGATTGGGCAACTTTGCCAGCATGCTCAATAATAGAAGCCAGTTCCGGAGTAAGATACAGCTGATACGAAGGAGAAAGAACTCTGCCGGCTTCCGGCGCTTCAATATATTCAAATATAACATCAGTCAAAAGCATAGTGTCTATTTCAAGTTTATCCAAGATAGAAGCCACCATGCTTTCTTCTTGAAGGATAAGAGCGCAGAGAAGATGAACTGGATTAACATGATTTTGACCGCGTTCAATAGCTAGTTCATGAGAACGACGAAGGGCTTCCTTTGCTTTTGTTGTGAAATTGGTTAGCGGAGGCATATCAATATAATAATGATTAAATTAAATTATGTCAATAATGTGTATGGTGTGGACAATTACTATATACACTCTAGGCAATCAATTAGAAAAAGCGGGAATCATTGGTTTTAGACTGTTTATTGTATGAAAAAAACTGCCAGCTTTACTTTTATCTTCATCGGCTGATTTCTTTAAGGAAGTAGTCTCAAATCCAACAATATCGCCAAAAATAGTAAATAGAGGACTGCCAATCATGGCATCTAACGAATCAATAGATGTTTCTATATTATTCCCTTCCATCTTCTCTATAATTCCTTGAGAAAGATTGTCCAGATTTTTCCCCGACAAAGACAGAACTGTCTGACCCAACTTCACAGATTGAGCAGAAGAGGCGGGGGTTATCAAAGAAGTTTTTTTATCAGCTGGTATAGACACCACAACAAAAACAATATCTCCATCAATCTGCGACTGAACTACCTGTATTGGAAATTCTTGTCCATCAGAAAAAACCGCCATGAGATTGCCAAGAGAAGCTATGCTGGCTTTGTCTGTCAATATCACTCCATCCTTTGAAACCATGATACCAAGACCTGTTACAGAATCGGTATCGGCTCCACTCGGCTTAATTCTCACAACACTCTTTGAAACTTTTTCCAATGTTTTGACTATCCTGTCTTCAGAATTGATAGCTACAGCGCTATTAGAAAGACTACCTGACGAACCAGAATTTGACGCTACCCTTTCAATGGTTTTCTCAACTACTCTATTTATGGTTTGAGTCACTCCGGCAGGAGCTTGGTCCATGAGAGAAACTGTCACAATTCCTGTGGCGATAGAAGTGACAAAACTGACCAAAAGAGTGAGGAGGACGATTTGTTGTTTTGAGAGATGTTCCATAGCCCTATTATAGGGTTTTCTCTAGTATCTCGTCAATCTTTTTTAGTGCATATTTTATATCGCTTTTCGTCGTGTCTCTGCCAAATGAAAAACGGACAGAATGTTTACTTTGAGCGCCTATAACATTCAAGACATAGGACTCGTCTTTATCGTTTAGACAAGCGCTTTTGGTGGAACATTCTACTCCGCGATGAGAAAGCTGCAATATGAAGAAGTCATTGTCAATATTTGGAATTGAGATATTTAAGATATGCGGAGAAGTCCCTTCAAGAACGCCATTTATTTTAATATGTTTATTTGCTTGATAATCATTTTCACCTTGACCATTTATTACTTTAATATCTTTATTTTTCTCATATAGTCCTTTTATAAAGAAATCTTTGAGCTCTATAAGTCTTCTGTGTTCCTTCTCACGCATTTTATCTGCTATTTCCAAAGCTGTGGCAAAACCCATGATTCCAGAGATATTCTCCGTTCCGGGACGAGAGATTTTTACAGTTCCCCTTTTTATATACAACATTCCGACACCTCTCGGTCCATATATTTTATTTCCATCAAGAGTCATAATATCAATTCCAAGCTTTTCTACATAAAGCGGTAAATACATTGCTTGACACGCATCTGTATGAAGAAGCGGATATTTATAATTTTTATCTTCATTATCTTTTACACTTTTCTTTCGCGCATCTCTGACTATCTTTGCAATCTCTCTTATGGGTTGAACACTTCCTATCTCATTGTTGACCATCATAATAGAAACTAGCATTGTTTCTGAAGTGATTGTTCTTTTCAATTCTTCAAGATTAATGATTCCATTTTCTCCAACATGAACACGAATCACTTTTGCATTTCCTATGGTTTTCGCATTCTCTATGATTGAAGAATGTTCTATTTCGCTGATTATAATATTTTTATCTTCAAAACTCCTCAAGACAAGATTGTTTGATTCAGTCCCGCCTGAAGTGAAAATTATTTCATCGGCATGAGCGTGTAAAACTTTTGCAATCCTATCTTTTGCAGATTCTATTGCTTTTCTAGCTTTGACCGCAGACGCATAAAAAGCTGAAGAATTTGTATAATTTTTTGTGGAGTATTTATTCATTTCCTTCAAAACGCCTTTATCTACAGGCGTGAGAGACGCATAGTCCAAATAAACCCTTTTCATATATTCGCATTATGCCATTTATAAAGTATAATTCAACTATGAATCTCACTTTTGACCCTCTTGTCATCTCATTTATCACTCTTACTGTCGCTATATTTGTCTTGATAGCCATAGTTATTCATTTGCATCTCAAATTAAAAAAATTTCTTGTAGGAAGCAAAGTGGATAATTTAAATGACATTATTTCCAATATGAATAAAACTCTGAAGGAATTTGAAATATTCAAGACAGAGTTGGAAACATATTTAACAACAGTAGAAAAGCGCGTGAGAAAAAGCGCGCAGGCAATATACACTGTCCGTTTCAATCCTTTCAAAGGCACGGGCGGAGGAGGAAATCAAAGTTTCGCCACAGCTTTCTTAAATGAAAATAGGGACGGTGTAATAGTGTCAAGTCTTTATTCTCGCGAGCATGTAAGCATTTTTTCAAAACCGATAAAAAAAGGGCTTTCGGAATATGAACTCTCCGAAGAGGAAAAAACGGCTGTAACAGAAGCTATGAAGATGTTAAAACTATGATATATTGCTTACTATATGAGCCCAAAAACCGTCCAAAAACCCATAAAATCTGTAAAAAGACCGCCTGTGGTTGTCGTCATGGGGCATATTGACCATGGCAAATCCACTCTCCTAGATTATATAAGAAAAACAAATATCACGGCAGGTGAAGCCGGAGGCATCACCCAACACCTTGGAGCTTATGAAGTCATTCATAGTAATACTGATATTCGCAATGACAAAAACATTGATATCAATGATGATAGAAATAAAAATCAGAATAAAATAACATTCCTAGATACTCCGGGACACGAGGCCTTTTGCGCAATAAGAGAAAGAGGCGCGCATGTAGCCGATATCGCCATACTTGTGGTATCTGCAGAAGACGGAGTTAAACCACAAACTATTGAAGCGTTGAAATGCATTCTGGCAGAAAAAATCCCATATATTGTGGCAATAAATAAAATAGACAAAGACGGGGCAAGTGTAGAGAGAACAAAACAAGGGTTGGCGGAAAACGAAATATATATAGAAGGATATGGAGGCGATATTCCAGTAGTCCCCATTTCCGCTCTCAACGGTCAAGGTATAAAAGAGCTTCTAGATATGGTCATGCTCATAGCAGATATGGCAGACCTCAAAGCAGACCCAGACAAACTCGCTGTAGGCGCTGTCATAGAAGCGGGCTTGGATAATAAAAAAGGAATATACGCTGTGCTTCTTATTAAAAATGGAACTCTGAAGACTGGAACATACATAGTATCAGAAAATGCTTATGCCCCTGTTCGCATATTGGAAGATTTTCAAGGTAAACCAATAAAGACTGCTTTATTCTCAAGCCCTGTCCGTGTCACAGGATTCAATAAAATCCCAACCGTTGGAGCTTCATTTATATCTCTTGATGACAAAAAGATAGCGGAGAAAAAAGCTGAATCATTCAAACCACCAATCACAACCAAAACCAAATCGCCAACACTAAAAATAAATGATAATAATAGCGATGCGGAAGAATATAATAAGGAAATAGAAGAAAAGACTATTATCACAATTCCATTTATCATAAAAGCAGATGCTATTGGAAGTCTTGAGGGAATTAAACATGAATTGGAAAAAATCAAACAAAAAGAAAAGTCAGGAAAAGTCAGGATTAAAATAATAGGAGAAGGAATTGGAAATGTAAATGAGGGGGATGTAAAAACAGCTCAAAGTAATCCAGATATTATGATACTGGCTTTTAATGCCAAGCCCGACTCAAAAGCGAAAAGCGTATTAGAAAGGTCAACAGTCCACCTTGAATCATTCAATATTATTTATAATGTCATAGAATTCGTTGACAAGCTTGTAACATCAAAAATCCCAAAAGAATATACAGATGAAGTGAGCGGTATAGCAAAAATCATGGCGATATTCAGTAAGAATAAAGATAAACAGATTATTGGAGGTAAAGTCCAAGAAGGCGGTCTGCTCGTAGGTTCTGAAGTCAAAATATTGCGTCGTGATATAGAAATAGGCAGAGGAAAAATAAAAGAGCTTCAGCAGAAGAAAATCAAGGCAAGCGAAGTGCAAGAAGGATATGAATTTGGCGCTTTGGTGGAGTCAAAAATGGAAATTGCCATTGGAGATAAGTTGCAAGGATTCAGGGTGGTGGAAAAAACGTAATTACTCCAAAAGAAGCGGACAGAGAGTATGTCTTCCGGAGTACGAGAATTTTTTACTAAAAATTCTCTCAAGTCCTCGCGCCGTCGCGCTCGGAAGCCTCCTCCAGACATACTCTCTGTCCGCTTCTCGATAAAAATTAAATTTAATAGACATGACACAAAGAGATGAAAAATTAAAAAACCTAATAAAAGAAACTTCTGCAGAATTCATGCAGAAGCGGTCAAATTATACTTCCATCATCACCATCACTGATGTTGCAGTCTCAAACAAAGGCACTCGTGCTGTTATATTCTTTACCGTTCTACCAGAATCAAAAGAAAAAGGAGCTTTGGATTTTGCAAAAAGAATGCGAGGAGAATTTCAAGAATTTTTCTCCAAGCGCGCTCGCATACGCTCTCTTCCTTTTTTTGACTTTGAAATTGACAAAGGTGAAAAGAATCGCCAGCACATAGACGAAATCTCAAGGAATGTATAGAATGATGTAGGAAGGGGAAAATCTGTTGACGGACAGAAGTCTTTTTTCTGAGCTTGCCGAAGAAAAAAGAGCTTGTGTCCGGAGAAAGAATTTTCCCCTCCCTCCTTCATAAGGCCACGTAGACAAGTGGTAAGTCAGAGATCTGCAAAATCTCTATGCGCGAGTTCGATTCTCGCCGTGGCCTCCCTGCTCGGGTGGTGGAATTGGTTTACACAGCAGACTTAAAATTTGCCGCCGAAAGGCATGTGGGTTCGAGTCCCACCCCGAGCACTAGCCAAATTATAAAAAAACTGTTACATTTTTTATAACATATGCGCCCATAGCTCAGTTGGTAGAGCATTCGACTCTTAATCGAATTGTCGTAGGTTCGATCCCTACTGGGCGCACCAGTATAGAAAAATCTAAACTGCTTTAGATTTTTCTATACTGGTGCGAGACGGAGGCATGTTTTGCCAACAGGCAAAACAGCAATCGTACATAGTATAT
>DATDZD010000038.1:0-6200 GCA_036516895.1 Minisyncoccota bacterium
CACACTTTCCATAGTTTTGCTGTTTCTATCATTTCTGAATACCAAGACCATTTTCTTCATCTTCAAGGATTGAAGCAGATGACAGAAGTTGAACAAGAATCTCTCATAAATTCCATTATCACTGAACCATCTTTTTCAAAATTGAGACCATTGGGCAAACCGGACGCTTACTTAACATCTATTATTAGGTCCATAGATAATGCAAAACGCTCGGCGATGACTCCAGCCATGGTAAAAGAATACGCTTTACAGGAGATTGGACGCATCAATAAAGATGAAGCATATATTTCTACTAGAGGTGTCACAAAAGGCAAACTCAAAGCTCTAGCTAGGGAATTGATTGAGAAATGTGAACGCACTGTTCTATTTTCACAAGTATATGATTTATATGAAATAAAAAAGAGAGAAGCGAAGCGTCTGGATTTCAATGACCTTATAATAGAACTTCTTGTAACTCTTAGAAATGACGAATTGCTTCTACGGCTTGTTCAAGAGCGTTTTCTGTATATTCATATTGATGAACATCAAGACACAAACGACGCGCAAAATTCTATTATTCTTCTGATTGCTGAATTTTTTGACACGCCAAATATTTTTATTGTTGGTGATGAGAAACAAGCCATATATAGATTTCAAGGTGCCTCATTTGATAATTTCTTCAATCTTCAAAAACATTGGTCAAATATGAAAATAATACCTCTTGAGACGAACTATCGTTCTCACCAATCCATCTTGGATGCGAGTTTTTCCATGATTGAAAATAACTATGAAGATGAAGAACATAAAAACCTTCATATTAAATTGAAAAGTGATAGTGGAGAAGAATCAAAGCCGATAGAAATAATAACAGCAGAAAATGCTTCATCGGCTGACCTTCATTTAATAAGAGAATTGAAAGCGATTGAAGAAAATAATAGCCAATCTACTGTAGCTATTATAGTTCGCAGAAATAGGGATGTTGACCGTATAATCCGTCTTTTGGAATCAAATAAGATTTCTTTTTCTTCAGAGAGAAGCATTGATATCTTTACCCACCCCATAGGTCGTTTATTCTTTGACCTTATTGAATATATATCTGACCAAACCAGATTGGACGCTTTGGCCAGAACTGTTTCTGCTCAAATGTGGAATATGCGATTTGAAGATTCAATACGCTTGATAAAGTTGCTTTCAAGCCAAAAAGAATTTGACGCTCCAGCTCATATTCCTGCCTTAAAAGAAATCACTTCTCAACTCTATTCAGACAGTTCTGTTAATTTTATTATTCATTCTGCCGAGAAATCCGGATTTGTAAATATTATTTCAAAAGACCCTTCTTATGTGCATGTTTGGCGAGGTATTGTAGCTTTAGCTGAATCTTTGACTAGAGAAAGTAATATATCTGACCCAAGAGAGCTTATAAAAAATATGCTGGCTTATCGCGCGTCTGCCGAGTCAAGACCTATAAAAGTCACCGTGGGAGCTCCAGACATGCCTTTTAGAGTCATAACAGCTCATGGAAGCAAAGGATTGGAGTTTGATTATGTTTTTCTTCCATACGCTGTAGAAGAATCTTGGATTGGCAAGACCAAAAGTTCTTCCTTTGTCTTGCCGAAGAAACAATCAGATTTCAATGATATTCAAGACCTCCGTCGGCTTTTTTATGTTGCTTTGACCAGAGCTAGGAAAGATGTCAAAATCATTTCTCCTTTGGAGGAATCTGATGGGAAAATTCTCACACCTCTGAGATTTATTTCTGAGTTGGATGATAAGCATATCACTCGCACATCTTTGTCTAGAGAAAATATTGAAGAATTCTTGAGTAAGACAACTCCAGCAGACCCAAAATCAAAATTAACAGATGTCTGCAAACATATTCTTCTTGAAAAAGGTCTTTCTGTCACTGCGCTAAACCATTTTATCACTTGTCCAAATCAATTTTTATATCAAAGTATATTAAAGCTTCCTCAGGTCTTGACTGCATCTGGCGAAAAGGGGAATGCTATGCATTTTGCTATAGCCAAGGTCTGGGCATCTCCAAGGAAATCTATTGAAGAAATACAAGAAACCATCTCCAATGGTCTTATAGAATATTTGAATGAATCTTTCTTATCTTTGGCGGAAAAAGAAGCGGTTAAAAAGGAACTTTTGGAAAATTCTCTGGATGTAGCCAAAGCCATGGCGTCTCATTTTATGAACAATAAATCTCTTGGTGAAAAATCTATTCTCACAGAACATTGGGTAGAAGGAACATTTGAAGGGTATTTTGACAAAAAAATTGTCCATATTCCTATCCATGGGCAGTTGGATGCAATCATTCAAAATACTTCGGAAGTAGAGGTTTTTGACTACAAAACTAAACAAGCGATGTCCATTGCTTCTATAAAAGGTGAGACCAAGAATTCCGATGGAAATTATTTTAGACAGTTGGTTTTTTATAAAATCCTCATGGAGAGAGATTCAAGATGGAAAGGAAAAAATATTATTCCATCATTGGTTTTTATTTCTCCTGATGAAAAGGGAAGATGCCCTATAGTCAGTTTGCCTATTAGTAAAAGTGATATAGAAAAAGTAAAAGAGGAAATTCAATCTCTTATAGATATGGTTTGGAAAGGTAATATACCTTCAGCTAAATGCTCAGACAGAATGTGTAGATGGTGTGGTCTCGCTTCTATTTCTTCTCATTGAGGTTTACCCAAGTATTAGGATTCAGACAGAAGAGCATCAATGACTTGTTTCAATGATTCGTATGGTCGCGCTCCTGATACTGGCACTTTCTTTCCCGATGGTGTGATAATAATACTTGCTGGAGTGCCTTCTATCCCTATATTTATACCATCCAAATATTGCGATTCCACTTTATCTTTGAATCTTCCACTATCAAGGCATGTCTTAAAAGCGCCAACATCAAGTCCTACATATTCGGCGATTTTTGGAAGTTCTTTTTGGTCCAAACCATCTGGGCTATTGCCTGTCACAGATGGAGTGACTTCATAGAGACGATTTGTATATGCCCAAAATTTGTCATTTCCTCCAAGAGCTCCGGCACATTCTAGGGCTTGGGCTTCGTGTCCGGCATTTGGGTGCAATATTCCTCCATCTGGACGAGTACCAGGTTTATCTATTGGAAAATGGCGATAAACCCAAGCCACATCGCCGGACTTTCCGTATTCATTTATTATTTTTCTCATAGTATTGTGAAATACTTTGCAGAAAGGACATGAAGTGTCAGAATATTCAACTATTTTTATCTTTGCATTTGGATTGCCTAAAATATAGTCTTTCTCTGTGATTGGCTTCATTTCTACTTGTTTCGCTGATTGGCTATTAAGTCCGTTTGATGAGCCAGTTGGCTTCATGGTGTATATGACAGAACCAGCGATAATCGCTCCAGCAATAATAATAGCTGTAGGTATATTTAATATATTATTTGATTTTTTTTCTTCCATAGGAGATATTATAACATCTAAAGGATAAAATGGACAAAATTCTTTCTCCGGGCACAAGCTCTTTTTTCTTCGGCAGGCTCAAAAAAAGACTTCCTCCTTACAGGAGCGGTACACCTTTCGCATTTGATTACAAATGCTCAAGGTCTTGCGAAAGCTTCGCTTTCTCACCCGTCAACGAATTTTGTCCATTTAGTAATTAGAACGGCAATGTAAAAGTCATGGCACTGTCTTTTTTAGTTTCCCAATTAGAAGTATTCAATTTTATTTCTTGGATATTATTTTTAGTGTTGTCTCTTAGAATACCGTTTGTTCCATAGTCTTTATATTTGAGCATATTATTGGAGATGGCAAAATCATAGAGCTCTTTTGTTATTTTCACATCTTCAATGCAGTATTTTATGACCTTATCTATTTCACCTTTTCTCCACCATTCCACGGCTAGAACACCGTCTGCTGATTTTTTCTTACCGAGAGTGGCTTCTGCTACAATATCCAATTTCAATCTTCGTCCGATAACATTTCTAACTTCTCTCATGAGGTCAATGCTTGTAATCTTTGTCAAATCTCCCGAATAGTATTTATTTAGAATAGGAATGTCAAAATGGTCGCCATTCCAAGTTATGAGAATATCCGCTTTTTCAAGAATAGGCCAGAGATTGGCAAAGTCTTTTTCTAGAAAACTCTTGTATTGATTATCCAGAGAATCATGAATACAGACCACCGAAATGTCTAGAGCCGTAGGGTCATTTGAACCAACATCATGGAAGAAATTTTTTGTTTCAATGTCAAATGTGATTTTTCTCATTTCTTGAGAGAATTGATAATCTCTTCTTCATCTACGATATTCTCTTCTCCAGTTTTGAGATTCTTTAATCTTAATTTTCCTGTTTTCATTTCTTCTTCACCAATACATAAGACATACGAGATGTTTTGTCTATCTACTTTCTTTATCTGTTCACCAATTTTCCTAAAAGAATAATCCACAGAAACACGGAGACCACCATTTCGGACTTTTTGGGCTATATCTTGGGCATAACCTGTGGATGAAGAGTCCACTATACATATAGCCAAATCTGCCGGTGAAGATTTGTTCCTCTCATTATTTCTATATATTTCCATAAGGTCTTGTGCGACGACATCGCCTGCACCAAAGCCCACGGCTGGCACTTTTTCACCACCAAATATAGACAAGAGGTCATCATATCTTCCTCCGCCAAAGACAGAACGATGATTGGTTGGATTTTTGTCAAAGACTTCAAAGACTATACCAGTATAATAGTCAAAACCGCGCATGAGAGTCTGGTCAAAGCGTGTGTTTGTAATACCCAATTTTTCAAGATTTGCCATGAGTCCTCTTATCTCTGATATACCTTGATGTTCTTCTTTTGTTTGAGGTAAATGAGTAGTAAATTCTTCAAAGTTTTTTGAATTTAGGAGAGTTAAAAATTTGGCAACTCTATCGGTTTCTCTATTTGTTCTATTGTTTTCTTTTTTATCCACGCTATCAATACTTTCGCTTGCGAATATCTCTTTCGCACTTTCAGAAAAAACATCTTCTGGGATTTTATCTTTTTTATCAATTAATTTTGATATTTTGTGAGCTTGTTCATCTGAAAGACCAAAGACATCTTTTGTAACATAGTTCATCAGTTTGCGATTATTCAAGCGTATTTCAAAATCAGTATCTTTAAGACCATAAGCTCGTGTTATGTCATAAGTGATTTGAATAATCTCTACTTCGGCTTGGATACTGTCAACTCCAAAGATATCAACATTTAATTGCCAGTGTTCGCGAAGGCGACCTCTTTGAGGTTGTTCATATCTAAAAAGATTTGGAATGGAATACCAACGAAGAGGAAATGCGAGTTCTCGTTTCTTACCTGCAACCATGCGCGCTACAGTAGGAGTCATTTCTGGACGGAGTGTAACTTCTCTTTCTCCACGGTCAATAAAAGTATAAGTTTGTTTGTTGACTATTTCTTCTCCAGTCTTTGCTTTATAGAGTTCTGCTGGTTCCAAAATAGAAGCGTTGTATTCCTCATAACCGTATTTCTCCACATTTTTTCTCCATATATCAAAAATCTTTTTCTGGATAGCCATATCGTCAGGATAGAAGTCGCGAACGCCTTTGTATGGGTCAGTTGAAAGTTTCATGACTAAATTGTAGCAGATTTATATTCCAACCGCTAATTCAAGCTGTAGTAAGAGTATTATCTCATTTTAATTTTTTTCTCTCCCATTCCTCGCTCTGTCTGTATTAGTGAGGAATTTTTTTCGAAGACGAGCTGACAATGGTGTGATTTCCAAATATTCGTCTTCTCTCATAGTCTCAAGGCCTTTTTCAATATCAAGCTTCCATGCAGGAGTAAGCATAATATGCTCATCATTTCCAGATGAACGCATATTGCTCATAGCTTTGCCTTTGCAAGGATTGACTTCCATATCATCACCTTTTGAAACATCGCCAACAACCATTCCTTCATAGACTTCTGTAGTTGGTTCAATAAAAATGCGACCTCTTTCTTGAAGATTCCACAAGGCAAAAGCCAGGGCTTTCCCAGACATCATGGAAGTCATAGAGCCAGTAGCATGTTTTTCAATCTCTCCTGCGTACGGTTTGAATTCTGTAAAACGGCTGGCCAAAATCCCTTCGCCTCTGGTATCAATCATAAACATAGACCGATATCCAAGAAGTCCTCTGGTAGGGATTTCAAAAAGCATGCGAGCGATTTTTTCTTTTGTCTTCATATCGGTCATTATAGCTTTTCTTTT